>NZ_CM001403.1:4978084-5288049 GCF_000166195.2 Mucilaginibacter paludis DSM 18603 | reverse complement strand
AATTTTTGATTTAAAGCAGGATTATTGGGGTCTCCAATTTGTATCCCCAATTCATTAAAAAGCAAACTCAAATTTCTACAAGTGGGATTCATATCCTGATCTCTACCATTATTTTTCAAATAATAACTGGTACTACCCCAATCTTGTCCTATTAACATTATATCGGCAGGTATACTGTTATGCCATTTAGCCCAAGGATCCAAGTAATTCCCTTCATCAAATAGATTATTCTCCACATCTCTTTGATTTATAAGTCCGGGAATTTGAACCTTATAATTTTTGCGTTTAGTTACTAATTCCTCGTAAGTCATGCTTATATTTAATTAACCTCTTTTCAGGCAACCGGTCCAATTGGCCACACCACACGGCCATGCAACTCATTCAATACCTGTGCAACACCTGTGTAAATAGCCGATGCCCCACAGATGATCCCTTCATAACCTGCAAACTTCGAAATACTTTCGTTCCCGGTAGCATCGCCAGCGGCCAACAAAAAGAATAATATGGTTAACGATGCAAAAACAAACTGCAATGCGCGGTTAATTTTGAATGTACCCAAAAACAACAGGAAGGTAAATATACCCCACATCACTAAAAAAGCAACCATAGAGGCTTTGGTTGGCGCAGGGAACCAACCCAGTTTAGGCATCACGATAAGTCCTACCAGGGTTAGCCAGAAAAAGCCGTAGGACGTAAAAGCCGTTAAACCAAAAGTATTATTTTTTTTGGCTTCAATAATCCCGGCTATTACCTGGGCTGTTCCTCCGTAAAAAATACCCATAGACAATATCATGGGGCTCATTTCGATAAAGCCTGCGTTGTGCAGGTTAAGCAGTACGGTAGTCATGCCAAATGCCAGCAGGCCCAGGGGCGCAGGGTTGGCGGTGTTCTCTTTTAGGGAGACAAAGGTTGTTTCGCTCATAAATTTAATACGGTTTGATTTATTAATTGGGTTGATAGTTGCGTTGGTTACCGCAATTGGTACAATTAAAAGTAAATGTTTTTAAAACAATATCAAACTAAAAAATATTGCTTAACAAATAGTAGCTTTAGCCATCATGCAGAAATTAGTTTTAATACGCCACGGTGAGAGTATATGGAACAAGGAGAATCGTTTTACCGGGTGGACCGATGTAGACCTATCGGAAGAAGGTTACCGGCAGGCAAAAAAAGCTGGGGAACTATTAAAAAAACACGATTATAATTTTGACGCGGGCTTTACCTCGGTTTTAAAAAGAGCCATTAAAACGCTGCATTGTGTTTTAGAAGAATTGGATCACCTTTGGATTCCGGAAGAGAAATCGTGGCGGCTCAACGAGCGTTTTTACGGTGCCCTGCAAGGTTTAAACAAAACTGAAACCATTGCTCAATATGGCGAAGAACAGGTAAAAAAGTGGCGTCGCGATCCTAACGAACATCCACCCGCTATTACCAAGGATGACGAACGTTACCCCGGCCACGACCTCCGCTATCAGCATTTAACCGCCCGCGAATTACCGCTTACCGAAAACCTGAGCGAAACCATGGATAGGGTTTTACCTTTTTGGCACGAAAAAATTATGCCAACCATGCGGCTTAATCAAAAGGTGATCATCGCCGCCCACGGCAACAGTTTACGCGCGCTGGTTAAATACATCGACCATTTATCCGACGAGGAAGTTACCAACCTTGAAATACCAACAGGCATCCCGCTGGTTTATGAGCTTGACGACCAGTTTAACAGGATCAGGCATTATTATTTGGAGTAGGCTTATACGGGAACGTCAGCAATGGAAACATAATAGCCATCAATATCCCGCAAGGAAAACTCCTGCCTTCCCGAATTTTCGTTCAAATGAGGTACCTCCTCAATAACGGCATATAATTCGCGGGCGTTTTCCCATACCTGCTCAAAATTGCTCACGGCAAAAACCAGGATCAATCCGTTGCCTTTTTTTACGTCCGGGCTCATTAGTGTTGAATGCGCATGGGCGCCCCATTTGTGCAGGCATAAAATAACGGTATCATCATCCTTATCTGCCAGAATCTCGAAAGTCTCTCCCCCGTGTTTGCTTTTACAGTTTAACAGTGTTTGATACCATTCTGAGCTTTTAGGCACATTCCTTACGCCTATTATTACTTCCGTTCTAATCATTATTCTTTTTGTTTTATTTCGGTATCATTCAAACCGGCATTTGCAAAGGTTTGCAATTATATTGCAACATACCTATTATTATTGCCAAAAATAAGTTGATGAACAAACATAACCTTAACATCGCTCAAATCCCACATTTTTGTTTCCTCCAAAATCAATTCAATATGCTTCTTGCCTATATCCCGCAAGGCATTCCCTACCGATTTACGCACGTATTCGCTCTGGTTTGCCTTTTGCCCGCTAATTAACTGAATGGCTATTTCGGGGTGTTGTTTAAAATAAGGCCTTCCCGTCCATATCCGCAGCCCCTCAATTACCGCCCGGTTTAAATTGGGCTGGGCATCGGTAAGCCAGATCTCAATTTCGGGCAGCGATTTTTCGTAACCTGTAGCTGCGCAGTAATAGTCAATCGCCTTAGCCAGCATTTCCTGCACCCGCCAGTTGCCATCGTGCACAACCCTGGTTTTAAGAAGGGTTAGCGCGGCGGGGCAGCTTACCGAAAGCTGCCCTAAAAGGTAAGTTGCCAGCATACGCCCCTGGTAACTTTCCTCAGTCAATAAATCTGCAGCTATTTGTAAATAGTCGGTTTCGCCAGTATTCAATAAGCCGTCTCCAGCCTCCATAATATGTTTAAAGCCGTGTTCTGTTTTCTTTAACTCATCGATAATTGCTTTCAACATAGCTTGATCAAGATAGATTATATAAAACTACATCATCTGACTGCCTACAGAGCGCATAACGAATCAAAATTATCAAATTAAAGAAAAATCTCCGGCAATAATTATTTTCTGTCCGCCAGACGGATCACCAGCTTTAAAGCCGACCAAACCTCATTAACCGCACACACTTTTACATCTACCAAACCGGTTTGCAAGGCATAATTGCGGATCACATCTTCAGTAATATCCGTTTTAATTTTGGATGCCTTTTTGGGCCATGATACCCAAATACTGCCATTCTGAACAATTTGAGTTTTGATCAGCGGAAGCTGGGCAAGGTACCCGGCTTTGTCGTCCACAAAAATATGGATCAGGTCTTTCAATTGATGCGCATCATTTACAAAAACAATATCCGGCGGCAAATCGGTAAACAGATCAGGATAATATTCGGGCGCGTTAACCAGCATCACTTTAAAGCCAGCCTTAATACCCAACTTTTTTGCCAGCGGCGTACCCGAATACCCAGCAGTTTGCATTTTTTATCGATTTAATAGTTAATCAGATTATCCCCGGTTTCCCAATCAATAATTTGCCTTAAATGATGTTCCAGATGGCGTACATAATCATTAGCCAGCCATTCAACCGTATGCAGGCTAACATCGGTTTTGCCTGTATCGCAGGTATTTTGCAACAAAGATGGCGGATAGTTTTTTAGCACCCTGCTAATCTGGCGGTTTAACAGCCGCCAGATGGTTAACAGATCATCAACCTTAGCATCCTGGTAGTGCTGGGCTGCAACCCATTCGTCCTGCGCGTAAATCAGTTTAAAATTTTGTTCGTAGGTGCAGCGTACAAACCTGTTTAAATTATTATTGGCGCTATCTATGAGGTGCCCGATGATCTCCTTCCGTGACCAGCGATCAGCCAGAGGCTTAAAATCCCAATTGACGTCGGTTGTGATTAACCGGATCAGGAAATCGTCTATCATCTGGGTGATCTGTTGTTCGGGAGTATCCATACCTGCAAATTATAAAATTATAACCTAAAAATTGCAGAATATTCCGGTATTTCAATCAGCGTAATTAAATCCAGCCCCGGGATTCTAATTAAAAAATGTATTATTGTTTCGCTAAAAACAATTATCTTCAAAGTTTAAACTTCTGCATGGCCCTTAACTATATCTGGATCGCGTTTTTTGTTATCGCTTTTATTATAGCCTTATGTAAGTTGATATTTTTAGGCGACACGGAAGCCTTTAAGTTGTTGGTTGATGGCATTTTCGATTCGAGCAAATCATCAGTGATGGATATCGCCCTGCCACTGGCCGGCACCATGGCTTTTTGGCTCGGCATTATGAACATTGGCGAAAAAGCTGGCGCCATTAATTTTTTATCGCGCATAGTTGGCCCCTTTTTTCAGCGCTTATTTCCGGAGGTACCCAAAAACCATCCGGCTACGGGCCACATGATGATGAATTTTTCGGCCAATTTATTGGGTTTGGATAACGCCGCCACCCCGCTCGGCCTAAAAGCGATGGGCAGCCTGCAAGAACTTAATCCAGATAAGGAAACCGCTACCAACGCGCAGATTATGTTTGCCGTGCTGCACGCATCGGGCCTCACTATTTTACCCATCAGCATTATAGCCCAACGGGCCATTATGCTGTCTAAAGACCCGACCGATATTTTTATCCCCTGCATCATAGCCACCTATGTAGCCAGTATTGTTGGTTTACTGGTAGTGGCTATTAAGCAAAAAATCAACCTGTTTGATAAAGTTATTTTGAGCTGGCTAACTGGCTTAACCGCTTTTATAGCGCTATTGGTTATTTACCTTACGGTTTGCCTTAATAAAGAGCAGATCAGCACTTTCTCTAAAGTGGCCAGCAACCTGATGCTTTATATTATACCGCTTATTTTTATTTTGGGCGGCCTGTTTAAAAAGGTAAATGTATTTGAGGCCTTTATTGAGGGTGCCATAGGCGGCTTCCAAACCTCTGTTAAAATAATACCTTACCTGGTAGCCATGCTGGCGGCTATAGCGGTGTTTCGCTCATCGGGAGCGCTGGGTTATGTTGGCGAAGGCTTTAAATGGATATTTGGCCATTTTAATATGGATACCCGCTTTACGGATGTATTGCCTATAGCTTTAATGCGCCCGCTAAGCGCCTCGGGAGCACGAGCCATGATGCTGGATAATATGAAGGTTTTTGGCGCAGATAGTTTTGTGGGCCATTTATCAAGCGTATTATACGGTTCTGCCGACTCTATATTTTACATTGTAGCACTTTATTTCGGATCGGTGGGCGTTAAAAATTCGCGCTATGTTATACCCGCTTCATTAATTGCCGACCTGGCAGGCGTAATTGCTGCTATATTTGTTGCCTATTTATTTTTTGGATAATTATGATCATGAAAAAATCAGTACTATTGAGCTCCTTACTGCTTACTGCAAATGTTTTAATTACAGCCGCTCAGCCCTCACAAAAAATGACACCCGAACTGCTTTGGAAACTGGGACGTTTTGGTTCCGGTATTATTACGCCCGATGAAAAAAATATCATCTACAGTGTATCTACCTATAATATGGGTCTTAATAAAGCCGAACCTAATTTGTTTAGTGTGCCGGTTACCGGTGGCCCTGTACAGCAGTTAACTAACGAGCCGGGTAGCAAAGCTATACTAAAAATAGATGCCCTTACCGGCAGGGTTACCTATTGGTACGATGGCCGCATATGGCAAATGGACAGCGATGGCGGTAACCTGGCCATGCTTACGGTTAACCAACAGGATGATTTTGATAACATCCGGATATCGCCCGATGGTAAAAAAATAATGTACACCCGCGATGTACAAATACAAAAGGTTTTAGGGAAAGACCGCTATGCCGATTTACCTAAAGCTACCGCTTATGTAATTACCGATCTTAATTACCGCCACTGGGATACCTGGTCGACGGGAAAGTTTTCGCACGTATTTCTGGCTGATTACGATAACGGAAAAATCAGCAATGAAAAAGATATTATGCACGGCGAGGCTTTTGATACGCCCCAAAAACCCGCAGGCGGGCTTGAAGACCTGATATTTAGCCCGGATAGTAAACAAGTGTTATATGTTTGCAAAAAAAAATCGGGTAAGGATTATGCCCAGAGTACCAATACAGGCCTGTACCAATATACCATAGCTACCGACGAAACCAGGGAACTTACCCAGGGGATGAATGGCTATGATACCCAACCCTCTTTTAGTCATGATGGTAACCGCCTGGCTTGGTTAAGCATGAAAGAGGATGGTTATGAGGCCGATAAGAACGACATCATTATCAAAGACATCAAAACCGGGATAAAGGTTAACCTTACCGCAAAGTGGGACGAGAGCATCAGCTCGTTTACGTTTAGCAAGGATGATTCGAAAATTTACTTTATAGCTGTACATAACGGCACCGAACAACTTTTTAGTGTGGATGTTAAAAAACCCTCGCCTTCGGGAGAATCAATTGTGCAGATCACCAAAGGGCAGTGGGATGTTACTTCCATCATCGGCCAATCGGGTAATCAATTATTGGTAACCCGTACCGACATGAACCATGCAGCTGAGATCTATTCGGTTAATTTACCGGGCGGCAATATGCACAAGCTGAGCGATATTAACGATAAAGCTTATAACAAGCTGATGACAAGCCGGGTTGACGAACGCCACATTAAAACCACCGACGGAAAAGATATGCTGGCCTGGGTAATTTATCCACCGGATTTTGATCCCACAAAAAAGTATCCCACGCTGCTTTATTGCCAGGGCGGACCGCAATCGGCCCTGTCGCAGTTTTACTCCTTCCGCTGGAATTTCCAGTTGATGGCGGCACAGGGCTACATTGTTATAGCACCTAACCGCCGCGGCATGCCGGGGCACGGTGTTGAATGGAACCGTGAGATTAGCGGCGACTGGGGCGGCCAGCCGATACAAGATTATTTAAGCGCTATTGATGATATTGCTAAAGAGCCCTTTGTGGATAAGGAGCGCTTAGGTTGCGTTGGCGCAAGTTACGGAGGATATTCGGTTTATATGCTGGCTGGTGTACACGAGGGGCGTTTTAAAACATTTATAGCGCACGACGGCTTATTCGATTTAAAAAGTTGGTACGGAACAACCGAAGAACTTTGGTTTGCCAATAAAGATATCGGCGGCAATTATTGGGACAAATCCAACATGCGGGCGCAACGGTCATACAGCAAGTTTAACCCGAGCAACTATGTTGATAAATGGAATACGCCCATCATGATCATTCAGGGCGGCAAAGATTACCGCGTACCTATTGAGCAAGGTTTGCAAGCTTTCCAGGCAGCTCAATTGCGGGGCATTAAATCCAAATTAATCTACCTGCCCGACGAAAACCATTGGGTGCTTAAACCACAAAATGCTATTTTATGGCAGCGGGAGTTTTTTGACTGGCTGAAGGAAACCTTATAACCCCTAAAAACAATTATTTTTAACCAACATATAACTCGCAATCCGGCCAAAAGAAAAGATTTAAAAAGCAAGTGTTACGACAATACCTACAAGTATTCAATCGGTATTAAGCTAAGCCGGGTACACTTTTTAGCTGTACCGATGGAATACTTGACCATGCTTATGTTTTAACGCATGGCCCCAAATTGCATCGTTATCATTGAAAGGTAATTAATATGCATGGGCGCTACATTAAAGCGGCGTATTTAACCAGGCACATGCGTTGCTTGTTAACTCCCGAAGTAAAACAGGTTTACAAATTAGGCAACAAACAGAACCTCTAACTATATAGCTTTATATTTTTATTCCTAACCTGTTTTTTATCCGGTATGACAGGCCATAATCCAGATAAGCTTGTTTTAATTTGTTCTTTTTTTCGCTCAATCTATTTAAGGTACGCAAAACGCGGTTCTTCTTGTTATTGACAATCAGGAGCCTGCCATACTCTGTAAATGAATTTTTTATCGCATCAAAATCTTTCACAGCACTATCCCAAGCCTGATGCGGATTTTCATTTATTTTTTTATAAAGTTCCCCGCCGCCCACAGGGTTAATATGCCTCATCTGTATGGCATCAACAACGGCTATTTTATCAGTTGGATAATCGAGCAATTTACTCCATACACTATCCATGCCCCACGACGAATTATTTATAGTAAAAGTTGATAAACATTGTTTAACAGCAAAACGGCTTAATACAGGCGCCATTACTTCAACCTGTCCAATAAAGCGTATAAAACAATCAGAATTATGTTTTAATATAGGCCAGCTGCAATACGAATCACTTGTTAAAGATGCCTGTCCAATCCATAGATCAAAAGCCCTTACGATATCAAACATTTTGTTAATGCTTAATGTATCAATAACAACATCATCGTCAATAAAATAAAAATATTCATATTGGTCCAACAACCCGGGCTTTATCTCGGTTAATAATTGATGGATCATTTTGTATTTAAAATCCTTTAAGTGGAAAAAATAATCAACGTCCGCATATAATGATGGATAGTCAATATTTTGATGATAAAACAATAAACACACGTCAAAATTCCGCAAATCGGCATCTTTTAACCAATGGTCTTTAAAAGTTGACAAGCTATTACCGCATGGAGCAATTATAATATTTTTTCGCATTAATTGGGGCACTTATTAATACAGGCAAGGTAATACTAAATCATTGGTCGAAAAAATTTTTAATATATTTTAGCGAAGGTGTAGAGTTAAAAATAGCTGTGATGGTATGTCAAAATTACTCACACAACCATTTAGATTATAAACAGTCTGCACAATACCGGTAACATTATCAAAATGTTAATTCAATTTTATCATTAATCTTATTCAGTAATAATTTTTGGCGATAACAAAACATCGGCATAGCTTTAAACGTTTTATCAATATAAACCAATTATGTACTAATGTATTCTGTTAACAATTAGGCTTCTGTAATTACGGATTGTGCTTGTTGTTGACACTGTTATTAAAAATTACTGAAATGAAAATACACGAGCAAACCCTTAACCGTTTGCAAAACCAGCACAAAATTATCAGGCATTATATTGATGATTTACCGCCACAGGCTTTGTATAACCGCATCGACAAAAATAAATGGTCGATACACGAGAATATTGCCCATTTGGCCAGGTATCAATACATTTTTTACAGTCGAGTGGTGCAAATACTGGAAGAATCCAATCCGCATTTTGAGCCTTATGACGGGGATAAAGATACCGAGTTCCGCTTCTTTGTATCCAAATCAACCGGGCCGCTTTTACATGATCTGTACCGCATCAGGCAAGATCTGACAAACTTATTGTCCGACTTACCCGAAGGACAATATTCGCGCACAGCAACACATGCCAAATACGGCAAAATGAATCTTTGCCAATGGGTTGAGTTTTTTGTTTTGCATGAATCGAACCACCTTTTCAAAATATTTAAATTATCGTCAAAATTCTGGCAGGCTAACCACTCGGCCATTGATACGGACCTTTACAATTCTGAGCTCGACCACGCTTTAATGCACTAAGAGTGCCTTAAAAAGCAACCCTAAACCGGTTGCTTTTTATTTACAGATTATTGTACTTTTATAAATGAATTTTAAATTACTGCCTATAGTTAGTGCCGAGGCCGAAATTAAACGTACCCATTATCAAACCACCATCCGTTCGGCAGATCATGTTATTATTGCTGACGAGCCGGAAAGCGCAATGGGTACAGACACCGGCATGAACCCTTACAGCTTACTATTGGCCAGCCTGGGTAGTTGCACAGCCATTACGCTACGCATGTACATTGACCGTAAGATGTGGATAGTAGACGAAATATTGGTGCAACTGGAGCTATACAAAACAGATGCTGGAACGCTGATTGACAGGAAGTTAATTTTTAAAGGCGATATTAACGATGAACAACATCAAAAGCTGATTAATATAGCCAATGTTTGCCCTATACATAAAATTTTAACTGGCGACATTAAAGTTGTAACCAGTTGATAGTATTTACAGCTACATTAAAAAAAGAAAAACCGCTTTACAGCGGTTTGTTTCTTATTTTTAATGAGTGCGATGGTTTATCCATTACAAGTTGAAGCATATTCAACGTGATAGATAAAATCATCCTCATTTTTAAATGTTCCTGTGCTGAAACGAATTTTGCGACCCCAATTTTCCCAATACATTTCATAATGGGTTTTGTCTTCCACATCTTCGGTTTCAATAAAATAGTTGTTAGCCAATTTGTACAGCGTTTTTTTCAATTTCATTTTAGGAACTAAATGAAATTTTTTCAAAGTTTCTGACGAGATTCTCATAGTAGTAGTTTTTTATAGCCAGCCCTTGTTTGGTTAATATTACTGTAAACATCTAAAAACAACCATTGTTTTTAGATGTTTAATTCAATTATAATAATTAAAACGAGAATTTCGGTAGCAAAAATCAAAAAACTAACGTATAAGTCATTAAATTTAACTGGTTAAGCCACGCACAAAAATATTGACTAACAGCAAACGCTTTTGGTGTATTTCTTCCAGTTGATCCTTACCCGGAAAAAACTTCTTTTTTTGAGAAACGGCCCTTACCCTCACGCCGTGTAAGGCATCCAGCAGAATATCGGCAATAGCCTCCGGATTTTCTACCGGCCTGATTACTTTCTTTTTGGCTTCTTTAACAATTGCATTCCTTAGAAGTTCAATTTCGGCAGAATGAAGCTCTTCTATTATCTCCCATATCGCGTCGGGCAAGTTTTGCTCATTTAATCTGAAGAAATCAAAGAAATTATAGTTAGTCACGATAAAATCGTGCTGGGTATCGATTTGAAAAATAAATGCCTCTTCGAGATTATGAAAGCCATCAGAATTGCTGGTAAGCTTTTTTAAATAACTATTAGCCAGCTTACGCATCACGGCAACGTATAATTGGCTTTTATCCGGAAAATAATAATAAAGCAAAGCCTTAGACATAGAAACGTCTCCTGCAATCTCATTCATGGTTGTTTTAGAATAACCATAATGTAAAAAACGGTTGTAGGCGGAATCTAAAATTCTTTCCTTCTTGATATCGTGCGGATCTATAGCAATGTTCATCAATTATTCAATTCAGTTAACCTTATGTACTAAACAACATAACGTCAATTAAGTTGCAGTTGATACAAATAGTTTTACTTTTTGAACAAATTTATCAAATTTTCGATACCTAACCGCTATTAATCAGGTAAGTATTTGGTTAAAAACCCAATGAAGCAATAAAACGAATAAAAAACAATCGAAAATGGTGTTGGTACCACCATTTTAACTTTCCAGATAAAGGCTCACATCATATATTGAACGCTATCAACAAACACATGGCGATCAATAAAAGATATCAAAAAAGCTGCTTCAATGAAATATAAAAACAGCCTTTTTGTTTTTGATTAGTGGCTGTGCCTTCTATTTTCAGCACGATAGATGCCAAGAAAAATATTACCTACTACGAGTACTATAATTAATGCTAACATGTTTGCCCCCTTTAATTTATAAATTGGTTTTATTTACGTTAACGGAACAAAGCTGATCCTTGTTTCATAACAAATGCCTAATAGGGCTCAAGTTAAGTATCGAAATGGCAACCAGTGGCTTAATTATTAGTAAATAATTTAAAGTGGAAGTGTAATACAATTCAATTCATTATGAATTTAACATTATTTCTGAAAATAAACTAATTCAATCCAATTGACCAAACTGACATTAATATGACAATAAAGAAGAGTCGTTGGTAGGGGATTAAAACAACAACAGGTCCGTTTTTAACGATAAGCGTAAAAACAACATTTTATATTTATATACTGATAATCAACAAATTAACTACCAATCGATTAATTACGCACACATATTGCAAAATAATAATAATTTCACGCTAAAATTAATCTGCTAAGTGTTTCTTTCACACTTAGTAAAACCATACTTTTAAGGTCTTATTAAATTAACGCTCATATGATCATCATTGCCGACGGCGGCTCAACCAAAACTAACTGGTGTTTAATCACCGATGAACAAAAAAAGATACTTTTCAACACGGAGGGTTATAATCCTTACTTTTCGAGTACTGCTTATATTGTTCAGTCGTTAAAGGACAATCTACCAACCGATCTGGAAATTGAAAAAATAACGGAGGTAAATTATTACGGCGCAGGTTGCTCCGTTGACGATAAGAAAAAAATAGTTGAAGATGCCATGAGCCTGGTTTTTGTTAACGCCAGGATAAACATAGGCCACGACTTACTTGCGGCAGCCAGGGCGGTATTGGGTATCAATGAAGGCTTTGCTGCTATTTTGGGCACAGGTACCAATACCTGCATTTACAACGGCAAAGAGATTACACACAACATTGACTCGTTAGCTTATATTTTAGGAGACGAAGGCAGCGGTTGTTATATAGGTAAAAAGCTTTTGGGAGATTATGTACGTGGCTATATGCCAGAACCTGTGCGTCAGCTTTTTTGGGAAACCTATAAATTAACGCCAGACGATGTTATTGACAATGTATACACCAAGCCATTAGCCAACCGGTTTTGTGCAGGCTTCAGTAAATTTGTTTACGACAATAACGTTCATATCGAGTATTCACGTAACCTTGTTAAAACATCGTTCCAGGATTTTTTCCGTAACCTGGTAACCCATTACCCCAATTACCAAAACTATACTTTTAACTGTATTGGTTCAGTTGGCTATAACTTCCGCAATGTGCTGGAAGAGGTAGTAACCGAAAACGGTATGGTAATGGGTAACATTATACGCTCGCCTATAGACAACCTGGTTAAATACCACCTGGAACTTGCCCCTACCAAATTATAAGCATCGGCCATATAAGTAGCCAGGAAGGGCTTTTATAAAACCTTACTTACAAACTTTTTAAGGCGGCGCCCCACAAAATAAAAAAGCGATGAGCAAGCCTCATCGCTTTTTTATTTACCCAAACACCGAAACGGAACTGACAGCAATTAAAGCGCTGACGATTAAAAGCCTATCTAAAATCAGTAACTATCAACTTTCCAGGTTCAAATCGTTCTGGAATATCTTAAAATATTTACGGCGATCAAATTTATAAAGCTTTGCCGCCCGGTACGAAACACCTTTTTGTTTCTCATCCAGTTCTTTTAAAAAGCCGTAGCTCAACATTTTTTTACGAAAGTTGCGTTTATCAAGCTTTTTATTCAATATGGCTTCGTAAAGCAGCTGCAATTGGGTAAGTGTAAATTTTTCTGGCAACAGCTCAAATGCAATGGGCTGATAGCCCAGCCTGCGCCTTAGTTTCTGGATGCTGCTTTCAAATATCTCATCATGGTCAAACGCGAGTTTCGGCAGCTCATTAATGGCATGCCAGCTTACCTTCTTGGCATATTGGGTAACCGGCCTGATCTCCTTTTGGCCAATTATCCTGATCAATGCATAATAAGCCACCGTAATTACCCTGCCTAAAGGGTGCCTGTTAACACTACCAAAGGTATGAAACTGCTCCATGTGCATATCACGAAAGCCCGTAAGTTCAAACAAAATACGCGTAGCAGCATCATCTAAACTTTCGTTATTCTCTACCAGGTTGCCGGGCAAAGCCCACCAATCATTAAATGGTTCCTGGTTTCGTTCAATCAACAAAACCTTCAGTTCCCCGGCCTCAAATCCAAAAATTACGAAGTCGATAGAAAACGCCGAATCAAACTTAGGTAGATCTGTTTCCAAAAGCTTTTAGTTCTAATTAAAAAAAATAAATATAGAGTGTTAATTCCATTCAAAAAAAATAAAAAATAAATTTACATAGTGTAAGTTTTACACAGTATCTTCGCTTATCTTTAATAAGCCAATTGCCCATGCAAAATATCCGGAAAATAGCTGTTTTAACGTCAGGTGGTGACGCGCCCGGTATGAACCCCTGCATCCGTGCAGTAGTACGCACAGCGATCTATAACAATAAAGAAGCCTTTGGCGTTATGCAGGGCTATCAGGGACTTATAGACAACAACATGTACGAAATGAAAACCCGCTCGGTGAGTAATATATTACATCTTGGTGGAACAATTTTAAAAACGGCGCGCTGCATGCCATTTAAAACCGATGAGGGCCAGGAAATTGCTTACCGAAATTTAAAGGAGCGCGAAATTGACGCATTGGTGGTTATAGGCGGCGACGGAACGTTTACCGGCGCATTGCGTTTCTCAAAAAGATACCCCGATATTGCTGTAATGGGCGTACCAGGTACTATTGATAACGACCTTTACGGAACTGATTATACCCTGGGCTTCGATACCGCAACTAATACCGTTATTGAGGCTTTGGATAAGATAAGGGATACCGCAGACTCGCACGACCGCTTGTTTTTTGTTGAGGTGATGGGCCGAGATGCGGGTTGCATTGCTTTAAGGGCCGGTATTGCCGGAGGTGCCGAAGCGATTATGCTGCCGGAGACCGAAACCGCGCTTGACGACCTGATCAATGATCTGGAAAGTTCACCCAATAAATCATCAAGCATCGTGATTGTTGCCGAAGGCGATCACCACGGCGGCGCATATGATATTGCCAAAATAGTTAAGGACCGGATTAAATCATATCACACTAAAGTTACTATCTTAGGCCACTTGCAACGCGGCGGAAGCCCCAGCAGCTTCGATCGTATTTTAGGCAGCAGGTTGGGTTACGCAGCAGTGAACGCCTTATTAAGGGGCGAAAGTCAGAAAATGGTTGGCCTGCGCGGCAATTCAATAGTGTTAACCGAACTGGAAGAAGCATTAACCAACCACGAATTTAAACTGGAAGACGATTTGATGGAGATGGTTAAGGTATTATCAATTTAATTAAATGATTGCAGTAGTTTACAGCGGTTCACATTTTGCTGACTGGCGCCTGGCCGTCAAGGATAAAACTGTGGCTACCTTCAAAACTCAGGGCATCAATCCTTATTTAAATGATGAAAAATTCATCCTTCAGCTACTCAATAAAAATATCAACCTCATACATCACGCCGAAGAAATAAAAAAAATATACTTTTTTGCCGCAGGAGCTTCATCTCCGGAAAGGATCGGGATGGTGAGCAATAGCTTAGCCACATTTTTTAAAAATGCTCGGATTTTTGTAGAACACGACGTATTAGGCGCGGCCATAGCTACCTGCAAAGAAAAAAAAGGCATTGTTTGTATTTTGGGAAGTGGCAGCAACGCCGCGTTTTATGACGGTAAAAAAATAAAACCAAATAACTACGGTTTAGGTTATATTTTAGCCGATGAGGGCTCGGCAAACTGGTTAGGTAAAACCTTACTCAAGAATTTCATGAACGAAACCTTGCCGGTAACCATAACAAAAAGGTTCACCCGGCGTTATGATTACGACAGGAAACAAATATTAGAGAAAGTGTACCGTCAGCCACATCCAGCACTTTTCCTGAGTTCGTTCACAGATTTCTATTCTGAAAACCGGGAAGACGTGTATATCAAAAACCAGATCAAAGCGGGATTTAAAAAATTCATCACTAATTATGTTACGCCCTTATTACAAGATGAACCCAGCGCCCCTGTATTTTTCACGGGCACTGTAGCAGCCGAATTTCAGGATTATTTGCTTGAAACTGCTGCAGAACTCAACATTACAGTAAGCAACATTATTAAAGAACCTATCAATAACTTATTAAAATATTACTCAAATAAAAATTAGAAAAAATCATGAAAATAGGAATTAACGGATTTGGCCGTATTGGTCGTTTAGCTTTTAGAGCAGCTATTGAAAGAGCCGATATTGAAATTGTTGGTATTAATGACTTAGTTGAGCCTGATTACATGGCTTACATGTTAAAATACGATTCAACTCATGGTCCTTTTAAAGGAACTATTGCTGTAGAAGGTGGCCATTTAGTTGTAAACGGTAAAACCATCCGTGTAACTGCAGAAAAAGATCCTGCAAATTTAAAATGGGGAGAAGTAGGCGCCGAGGTGATCATCGAATCAACTGGCTTATTTTTAACTAAAGAAACCGCACAAAAACACATTGACGCCGGTGCTAAAAAAGTAGTGATGAGTGCCCCTGCAAAGGATGATACCCCAACATTTGTAATGGGTGTTAATCACAAATTGTTAACTGCTGAAGATACTATCGTATCTAACGCTTCGTGTACTACTAACTGCCTTGCCCCTATCGCTAAAGTATTGAACGATAGCTTTGGTATTGAAGAAGGCTTAATGAGCACTGTACACGCTGTAACAGCTACTCAAAAAACAGTAGATAGCCCATCAGCTAAAGACTGGAGAGGTGGCCGTGGTGCTTACCAAAACATCATCCCATCATCAACCGGTGCTGCTAAAGCGGTAACATTAGTAATCCCTGAGTTAAAAGGTAAATTAACCGGTATGTCATTCCGTGTTCCGGTTGCCGACGTATCTGTGGTTGACTTAACCGTACGCCTGAAAAAAGGTGCTACCTACGAGCAAATTAAAAAAGCCATGAAAGATGCTTCTGAAGGCGAATTAAAAGGCATTTTAGGCTATACCGAAGATGACGTAGTATCTGAAGATTTTAAAGGCGATGCACGCACTTCGATATTTGATGCCAAAGCCGGCATAGCGCTGAATGATAACTTTGTAAAAGTGGTATCATGGTACGATAACGAATGGGGCTATTCAAACAAACTGATCGATATGGTTCAGGAAGTTGGTAAGTTATAATTACAGAATATATTATTGATAGATAAAGCCGGTTAATAGCCGGCTTTGTTGTTTTGGGGTAGGTAAAGTCGGTGGGGACACCGACTTGGGGAAAAAGTGGATCTGGGGAGTTTAAACTAACCTGTTGGGTAGTCGGTGTCCTCACCGACGATTTCACATCTTTCACATTTGCAAATCTTTCCCAGGCAGCTTTTCATGCCACGTATCCCCCGCCGCAGTCGGTGTCCTCACCGACGACTTCCCGTCTTCCACATTGCAGATTTTCTCAGGCAGTCTTTTCATCCCAGGTACAACACAACTCGCCGTAGTCGGTGTCCCCACCGATTACTTTCCATTCAGAAAAATTGCATTTGCCATAAGAAATCGCCATCTTAATCAGATGGAATTAGATACCGTATATTTCTACACAGCAACCATACTCCATTGGAAAAAACTTTTAGGACCTGAAAAATTCAAGCTCTTCGTTTTAAATAGCCTGAAATTTCTTGTCGAGAATAAAAAGATTAAAGTATACGGATTCGTTATCATGCCAAATCACATACACCTGCTATTTGAAAACATAGCCATAAATGGTAAAGAAATGCCATACGTGAGTTTCATGAAATTTACCGGGCACCAATTTTTACACGAGTTACGCAAAACCGACTTATTATTAGAATCATTCAAGGTTGAGCGTAATAGCCGGGATTATCAGTTCTGGCAACGTAATGCCTTGCCAATTGAAATATTCAGCCGAGAAATATGCGAACAAAAATTGGATTATATTCATCATAATCCGCTGCAAAGCCATTGGTCGCTGGTTGATGATCCAAACGACTACGAGTTCTCTTCATGCTCTTTTTATGAAAAAGACGATGATCGGTTTAACTGGTTAACGGATTATAGGGATATATTTTAAAAACCGCCGTGGTAAAGTCGGTGGGGACACCGACTTGGGGAAGGGCTTGGGAATGGGGAAACCGCCGGGCTTGAGAAACCGCCGGGCTAAAGTCGGTGGGGACACCGACTTGGGAAAAGAATATTTTGCCTCTTAGAAGCGATACAATTTCACATGAGCAATCACCC
The DNA here is from genome assembly GCF_000166195.2 of Mucilaginibacter paludis DSM 18603. Taxonomy (NCBI): domain Bacteria; kingdom Pseudomonadati; phylum Bacteroidota; class Sphingobacteriia; order Sphingobacteriales; family Sphingobacteriaceae; genus Mucilaginibacter; species Mucilaginibacter paludis. Next base: position 5,270,509 of record NZ_CM001403.1, on the reverse strand, counting down.
TCATTTCACAACCATCTCACAAACCAGTCAACTAACATTTTCATGTGCTCCGGTGTAGCCCGGTGGGGTTGGTTAACTGCGATATCCATTTTCAATTTCTTTTCCGCATTCACCGCCGTATAAGCTACTCTTGCCGATTCAAATGCTATTTGAGCGCCGGGCAGCGGGCAATTGGCATCTTTTTCGGTACTTAACACCAGCAGCGGCCTTGGTGCAAACAAACGGAGCATCGACGGGCAATCAAACTCTTCTGTAATTCCGGGCAGCAATTTATCCCAAACAGCTTTCACATTTTTTTGATTTAAAACCGTATCGCCCAAATCTTTTGCGGCCCTTAAATGTGTGGCTTGTATGGTACGGGCGCGCCCCTGCCAACGATTATTTTCCAGGCTCCAATTAAAACTTTGCGCGGCAATATCCAGTACGGCAACCTTTATCCGGGCATCAACAGATGCGGCCATCCAGGTTTCTATCCCACCCATGGAAATACCCGTCATGCCGATACGCTTGGGCTGCACATCGGCGCGGGTAACTAAGTAATCAGTTAAGCGCCACAGATCATAAGCGGTGTCCCACAAAAAGGGATGGGGTTGCTTAGCCGGCTCTGTATTTTCCCAGGCCTGGGTGGCTGCTTCAACATATTCTTTCGAGCCATGTGCTCCACCTGGAATACGCGCTCCATGATAACGAGCATCAATTGCCACGCCCATTATTCCTTTTCTGGTTAGCTGATAAAGTATGTTTTTTATTTCGCGGCCATCTTTACTACCTCCGGTGCTATGCAGCACAATAACCACCGGAAAATTTTTTGCTTTAGTAAGAGGCTTATAAATCAGGATAGGTACTTGCTCATCCTGCTCGCTGTAGATACTCCCTTTCTCAACTATGGCAGAGTCGGTAATTATCGACTTAAAATGTGGCCTGGGGTTCACCTTTGGTCTGTCCAACATTCGGTGAAAGTCGGTAGCCACCTGGGCTGCCGGTGGATATTGATCAGTCTGTGCAAATGTAATTGACACATATAAACACAATACCATACTTGGAAGCACAACTTTCAACCTGATTAGAAAAGGGAACATAGAGCTATAGGATTACGATTTAAAATTACGCTTTTGAGCTCATTAAATTATCCCCTTTTTACAAGGCATAAGCTAAAAATCACCATTTGATATTAGTAAACAAAAAGCCGGCATTGCCGGCTTTTTGTTTACTAATATCAAATGCCATTAAATCCTTTTAAGCACTGTAGCGCCTAAGGGTGGTATGTTTAGCACAACCGAATTTGGCTTCCATTGCCATTCGATTGTTTGTGTTTGTATTTGATTAGGATTGATGCATCCACTACCCCAGAATTTTTTATCGTCCGAATTGAATATCTCTTTCCAGGTGCCGCTTTGCGGTACGCCAATGCGGTAGTTTTTACGCGTTACCGGCGTCATGTTCAAAATAATTACCAGGTCGTCTTTCGGGTCGTTACCTTTACGGCTGTAAACCAATACCGAATCTGCGGCGTTGCCACCATCAATCCACTGGAAACCATCGGCACCAAAATTTCTCTCATATAAAGCAGGTTCACTTTTATACAGATAATTTAAAGCTTTTACCGTTTCTTTGGCACCCTGATGCGGAGCAAACTGAAGCAGATGCCAGTCGAGCGAATATTTGAAATTCCACTCTGAGCTTTGTCCAAATTCATCACCCATAAACATCAATTTAGTGCCTGGGTGGGTAAACATATAGCTGTATAACAAGCGCAGGTTAGCAAATTGCTGCCATTCATCGCCCGGCATTTTTCTTAAAATTGATTTTTTGCCGTATACCACCTCATCATGCGATAAAGGCAGCATAAAGTTTTCGGTGAAAGCGTATACCGTACTAAAGGTGATCTTGTTATGGTGATATTTCCGGTTGATAGGGTCTTCCTTAAAATATTTCAAGGTATCATTCATCCAGCCCATCATCCATTTCATGCCAAAACCTAAACCACCCAGAAATGTGGGGCGGCTTACTCCTCTAAACGAGGTTGACTCCTCTGCAATGGTTTGCACATCCGGAAAATGACTATAAACGGCCTCGTTAAATTCCTTTAACAGGGAGATGGCTTCAAGGTTAGTATTTCCTCCAAAAACGTTCGGCTCCCATTCGCCTTGTTTACGTGAGTAATCAAGGTAAAGCATAGAAGCTACAGCATCAACCCGCAAGCCATCTATGTGGTACCGGTCAAGCCAGAACAAGGCATTACTGATTAAGAATGCCCTAACCTCATTGCGGCCATAATTAAATATATACGATGTCCAATCGGGATGATAGCCCTTACGGGGATCAGCGTGCTCGTACAAGTGAGTACCGTCAAATTTGTAGATACCGTGCACATCGCCGGGGAAGTGCGAGGGCACCCAATCAAAAATAACGCCGATGCCTGCCTTATGAAATTCTTCGATCAGGTACATCAAATCCTGCGGACTGCCATATCTTGACGATGCCGCAAAGAAACCCACAATCTGGTACCCCCAGCTTGGATAAAAAGGATGCTCCATTAAAGGCATAAACTCTACGTGTGTAAAGCCCATTTCTTTAACATAAGGCACCAGCTTACCGGCCATATCGCGGTAGCTTAAAAACACATTCGGGTCTTCGGGGCCACGTGCCCAGGAGCCAAAATGCACTTCGTAAACCGAATAGGGTGCGTTTAACGCGTTATGCTTTTTGCGAATTTTCATCCATTCGCTATCATCCCATTCATAATAAGTATGGGTAACGATTGATGCAGTACGCGGCGGTTCTTCCCATCTAAGTGCGAATGGATCGCTTTTTTCCAGATCCTCACCTGTTGACGACTTGATATAATATTTATACGTTTCTCCATCGCCTACGTTCGGGATAAAGCCTTCCCAAATACCCGAACCATCCCAGCGTACATATAGCGGGTGCGAACCTCGGTTCCATCCGTTAAAATTACCAATAACCGAAATAAACTGCGCGTTAGGTGCCCAAACTGCAAAATAAGTACCTACCACATTTTTATGCGTAACCACATGCGAGCCCAGTTTTTCGTACAGCTTAAAGTGTTTACCACCCTTAAATAATCCTATGTCAAAGTCGGTCAATAAGCTGTAAGGCTCTACTGCCTTTAGCGGCTCAACCAAAGGCACATCTATATGGGTAACCACCTGTTGGGCTGGCTTAGGCACGGCCTCCTGGTTTACAGAAGCTGTAACGTTTTTTTTTGAAGACATCTTTGCCTTAACTTGCTTAGCGGGACTATCAGCCGCCTTTTGGGGAGCTGCCTTTGCTTTTACCTCTTGATTAACAAGAGCGTCAGCAACTGCCTTTTTAGGAGATGCTTTAACTTTTTGCGCCTTTAATACGGGTTCTGCAATTGGTTCAACGTTTGGATTAGTGGGTTTAGGGTTCGCTTTTTTAGCCATGGTACTCTAATATATATTGAGCTAACAACAATTCAGGTTATTTGATTTCACAATCGTAACTTTTGCACAAGTTAATGTATTAATCCCGATTGCAAATAGAGAAATGTGCAAATGAGTTGATGTGCCGATATGCAAATATTGTTTGGTAATGTGTCCATCTGCGTTTCGATCTACAATAATCAACATACTACATTGCAGGTTCAAACCCGTATCAGCTTTGACAACTTTTAAAAAGTTGTCAAAGCTTTGTGATGTTAATATCCCCCAATATAATAATCAGGTGTAATCCAAGCCCAATCGGTGAAATCAAATCTAATCGGTGAAATCCCAAAAAATCTATTTAAATATCTGTATCATCCTAAAATTTTTGTTAGCCTTAAAGCGATAACGCTCCAGTTCGTCAATATTGGTTTCGATGATTTGTTTATTGTCTACCAATACTTTAGATGGCTTAAACGGCAGGCCGATAACCTTCATCTCATAATTCTCATAACGCGGAGTGTATAATCCTTCCACTGATTGCGTGATGGTCATGGAGTTTTCGTCACCTGTGGTTACAAATTTTTTCTCTAAATAAATGTCCTGCTCGTAAGCAAAAGTTTCGCCGTAATCTTCAAAAAAGAAAGAATTTGCTTCGTAAGGCGCATAATAAACCTGGAATAGCAGTTCTTCAATCTGTTTTTCGCCAACAAACTGCATCACCGGCGATTCGGGTATTACCGATCCAGCTTTCACAAAGATCGGCATGGAATCAAGTGGTGTATCAACAACCAGTTCGTTGCCGCCCTTTATCTTTTCGTGCGTCCAGTAGTGATACCAATCCCCTTTGGGCAGATATACCTTTCGCGATTTAATACCCGGCGCCATTACCGGGCATACCAATATTTTATCGCCAAAAGTAAATTCGTCCTGGCGGTAATGATTAATCTCCACCTCCTGTTCGTGCATCACCAATGGCCTTAATATCGGGAAGCCATAGCGGTTATGCTCCCAAAAAGCCGAATAAAAATACGGCATCAGCCTGTAGCGCAACTCAATAAATTTACGATTGATGGTAGTATATGGTTCGCCAAAACTCCAGGGCTCGCGCTCGCGCGTATCGCCCGCGGAGTGCGCGCGCATAAAGGGCGAAAACACGCCCAGTTGTATCCAGCGTGTAAACAGTTCGCCATCCGGCTCCCCGCTAAACCCGCCTATATCCGTACCACAAAAAGGCACACCGGAAATGGATAAGCGCTGGCACTGGATATTACCTAATTTTAAATGCTCCCACGATGCCACATTATCGCCGGTCCAAACACAGGCATAGCGCTGCAGGCCCGAGTAACCGGCCCTGGTAATCGTAAACGGCCGTTTATTTTTCATCAATTTGCGCAGCCCTTCGTAAGTGGCACGCACCATTTGCATGCCATATACATTATGAGCCTTACGATGCGAGCCACGATGCCCATCGTATTGGTGGCGCACATCATCCGGAAAGGTACCTGCGCCAAACACTGCAGGCTCATTCATATCATTCCAAACACCGGCTACGCCCAACTGCACCAATTCGTCAAACAAACCGCCCCACCACTCGCGCACTTCAGGGTTAGTAAAATCGGGAAACTGGCAGCGGCCCGGCCAAACATGCCCTTCCATAAAATAATCATCGCTGCGGCGGCAAAAATATTTTTTTTCTTTGCCTTCCTTAAATACGCCGTAATTATCATCCACCCTGATACCGGGGTCAATAATAACCACGGTTTTAAAACCCTGGTCGCTAAGTTCCCTGATCATCTTTTTAGGATCCGGAAAGTACTTGCGGTTCCAGGTAAAGCAACGGTACCCGTCCATATAATCAATATCCAGGTAAAGCGCGTCGCAAGGGATCTGGTTATCGCGAAAACCTTTGGCTATCGCCCTCACTTTTGATTCGGGATAATAGCTCCACCGGCATTGATGATAGCCCAGTGCCCAGAGCGGAGGCATGGGGTGCGTACCCGTGAGGGTATGATACCGCTTCACCACATCCATCATATGCGGGCCGTGGATATAGTAATATTGCAGCTCGCCACCATCAGCCCAGAAGCTTGTTTTCGACGGATCTTCAGCACCAAAATCAAAATGCGATTTAAAAGTATTATCGAAGAATATACCGTGGGCTATTCCCTCGTTTAAACTGATATAGAATGGGATGCTACGGTATAGGGGATCCTGATCTTTAGCGAAAGAATAAGCATCTGTATTCCAGTTTTGCAAACGTTTGCCCTTCAGGTTAAGTTCGGTAGCCTTATCGCCCAAACCAAAAAAACTTTCTTTAGGGTGGCATTGCTTGGTTTCAAAAACATAATAGCCGCCAAAGGCAACATTCTCTTCCCAATGCATAGGTTTAGCATCGGCACAGGTAACATGGCTCTCATTATCCGAAAAAGAAATTAAAAAATCTTTTTTGCTGATATGGCAATTAACCGTGTTGGTTGATATGCGGTATTCATCGTCATTCTCAGATAAAGCGAAAACCGAAACTTTTTGGCTAATGCCTGTTACCGCGTACGAAAATTCGTCTAAAAACACGCCGTGAGGCGCCAGCCGTACCCGTATAATATCATCGCTGATGATGATCACTTCAACCTTGGCATTGCCATCTGCAAAGTAGAATTTATTCCTCTCCTGTAGCACACTTTTAACACTACCCAAATATTTTTTTACGATGGGTTTTAGCGCGGCAACGGGGTTATTTAAATGTTGTATTACTTCATCTACCACCAAACCTTGCTCTGGCAGATCGGGATCCTGTATTTTGTCCATGAATGTAAATATTGGGCTTAAAAAATAATTATAATTAGGGTATTCAAGTAGCAGGCTTTAACTATCCCTTACTTGAAGTTACCGAATAATATTCAATAAACGAACCAACGTTTTGATTTACTGCAAAACAATGCCCATCCTGAGTTTAAAAAGATAGCAGCAACCCGTTTGCAGCTGAAAATTTGATAGATAGCCCGGCATCAATATTTGCAGCGGTATAAACTGCGCCGCTCAACAAGTCGGTAAATGCTAACGTTCCGGTCAATTGCCATTGCGCCAATAATTCGGGTGGTAGTTTAACAAGCAGATTGCGGTCATGCCGGTCAAAATTAGCTACAACCAGGATACGTTGCTGATCGGTATAACGCAGGTAGGCATAAGTCCGCTCGTCAAAACCAGAACCAGGCCTCAGGTTGATCAGCATCAGCTCATAAAACCGGCCCTGCGTAATAGCGGCATTACTGCCAGATATATTCAGCAATTTACTATAAAATTCTCTTAGTTGCTTTTGCGATTCCGATAGCTGCCCGCCATCAAATTGACCTCCGTTTAACCATTTTTGATGTTCGGGCACACCCCAGTAATCAAAAATAGTGGTTCGGCCATTATCCTCGCTAAAGCCCTTTGCACCAGCCGCGGGCTCGCCTACCTCCTGCCCAAAATAGATCATTACCGGGCCGGTTGACAGCGTGGCTGTAACAATCATGGCGGCGGCAGCCAACCAGGCATTACCCACAAAGTGGGGCGAAGCGATACGCTCCTCATCATGATTCTCTAAAAAACGCAACATGTGCTGCGGAAATTCAGCACTCTCGTGAAAACATACTTTGTTAATATCCCAGATAGTGGCGTGCGGCTCATTGCGCATAAGGCGCTTTAAGCCATCGTACAAGCCCACCTTATCGTATAAATAATCAAAACCTCCGTTAAATATATAGTTATGATACTGTGACGTGTTGTAAGCTTCGCCTAAAAATATTAATTGAGGATATTTAGTTTTGATCTTTGGAATTACCCAGCCCCAAAACTCTACCGGAACCATTTCAACCATATCGCAACGGAAACCGTCAACCCCTTTGGCACTCCAATAATCCAGTATATCGTAAATTTTTTGCCACATGGGCGGGATGGGGTTAAAGTGCTGGGCTCTGCCGCCCATATAGTCAACCCCATAGTTTAACTTAACCGTTTCAAACCAATCATTGATGGATGGCGCGGCGTTAAAAACATCATTGCCGGTAGCCTTAGCAGGATTCTCATCAAAGCGGCCGTCTTTAAGCGGACTGTGAAACTCATCACCACCAGGATTATAGCCGGCAGGCACCTTGAATGGATAACCTGGCGTATAATAAAAATCATTCAAAGCACTAAACGCTTTTGTAGTATCATCATCCGCACCAAAATCGCGTATGGCGGCGGGTTTAGTGTCTGATCGATATGTCCGGGCAACATGGTTAGGCACCAGGTCGATAATCACTTTCAACTGCTGGGCGTGAGTGCGTTGAACAAGGGCATCAAACTCGGCCATCCGGTTGGGTACATCCACGGCCAGATCGGGCGCTACATCATAATAATCCTTAATAGCATAGGGCGAACCTGCCCTGCCCTTCACCACATCCGGATCATCGTTAGGGATGCCGTACTGCGTATAATCCGTCATGGTGGCATGTTCAATTACACCAGTATACCACACATGCGTAAAGCCCATGCTTTTAATTTCGCGCAGTGCAGTATCGTTAATATCGTTCAGCTTACCAACACCATTCTCCTCAACACTACCATAGTTTTTATTGGTAGTATTGGTATTGCCAAATAAACGGGGCAATAGCTGGTAAATAATTAATTTATGATTTATACCGGTATCAGCCATATCATTCTACATTATCAACCTTAAACCTTACAGCAATTATCCAAACCTTTAAAAATCGCAGTTTTAACAATCTCCAGCCGTATCGCCCTCACAACCCTAACCTTCAAACCGTCCAAATTCACCCCACAACCTTAAAACTTTTCAACTTTCAAACCTTCCAACTTCTTACTTTCCAACGTCCTCCAACTTATCCAGTGTCATTTCGCTTAAGCCGCTCACAACCAGGTTAGCCTTGCCCAACACGTCGGGCGAGCCGATGCCTACCGATTTCATACCACCAGCTATAGCGGCTTCGATACCTGCAATAGCATCTTCAAAAACCACGCATTCTTCGGGTTTCACACCTAACTCTTCGGCGCCTTTTAAAAAAACCTCCGGATCTGGCTTGGCTTTGGATACTTTGGTACCATCAATAATGGCATCAAACAGATTAACCATGTTAATTTTCTCCAATATCGTCATGGAGTTTTTACTGGCCGACCCTAAAGCTGTTTTTAGTCCTGCCGCACGGCAATCCTCTACAAATTGTTTGGCGCCGGGCAAAATCTCAGCGGGAGTCATGTGGCTGATCATCTCCACATACCATTCGTTTTTTTGAGTGGCCAGTAGCTCCTGCTCCTCAGTCGTTTTACTTACCCCACCCCAGCTCAATATCAATTCAAGCGATCGTACGCGACTTACACCTTTCAGTTTTTCATTATCGTGCTCGGTAAAATCAAATCCGAGGCTGTTAGCCAGTCGCCTCCAGGCTTTATAGTGATATATGGCGGTATCAACAATTACGCCATCCAGGTCAAACAGGCATGCTTTAATGGTGCTCATGGGTATTTATGTAAGGCTCTAAAGTATCAATTAAAAATCAGCCAGAAAACGCCTCGTAAAAAAAATGATGCATTACCTGAGCTGCGTTGTTATAGCCATAGTTTTATTTATCTTAGAGCAAAGAAATTTGGCCCCGAAATGAAATTCTTTAAAGCTTGTTTAGTATTAGTGGTAACGCTTATCCTGATAGGGGCGCTACAAACTAAATTCGGCGATCTGCCGCCTATTGGTAAATTTTTAAATCCGGTTACAGGTTTTTGGCAAAATGCCGAAAGCAGAAATATCGACGCTCAATTGAACCTGAAGATGGAAGGCCTGCAAGGCAAGGTAACTATCAGGTACGATGAGGAGATGATACCACACATTTTTGCAGATAACGACCACGACCTGTACTTTGCCCAGGGATATGTTACCGCCCACGACAGGTTATGGCAAATGGATATTCAAACCCGCTCGGCATCGGGCAGATTAGCTGAAATAGTAGGCGCTAAAGCCTTGGACGTTGACCGCTACCACCGCCGCATGGGCATGGTTTACGGCGCCGAAAACACCTTGAAGGAATGCATGAAAGACCCTCAAAGCAAACTGGTGCTTGAGGCTTACTGCGCCGGAGTTAACGAATACATTCATCATCTGCCATCAAAATATTACCCCATCGAATTTAAACTACTCGATTACGCCCCCGAAGATTATACACCCTTGAATTGCGCTCTGGTATTGAAACTGATGTCGGAAACGCTGGCCGGTGGCTCGGATGATTTTCAGCTAACCAATACCCTTAAATATTTTGGCCCCAAAGTTACCGCCGATTTATTCCCGGATTATCCTTTTAACGAAGATCCTATCATCCCCGCAGGCACTAAATGGGATTTTAAACCCTTGCCTTTACCCAAACCTTCCAAAGCGTTTTTGGATGAGATGACGGATACCATACACACTAAACCTAAAGTAGAAGGTATTGGCAGCAATAACTGGGCTATAGCAGGTAGCAGATCGGCCAACGGCTATCCCATTTTAGCTAACGACCCACACCTGCATTTAACTTATCCTTCCATTTGGTATCAAAATCAATTGGCCGCTCCCGGCGTTAATGTCAATGGCGTGTCGCTACCCGGCACTCCCGGCATTATTATTGGCTACAATCAAAAAATTGGCTGGGGCGTAACTAATGTAGATGCCGACGTACTGGATTGGTACCAGATTAGGTTTAAGGATTTGGCCAAGAACGAATATTGGTACAATAACCGCTGGGTACCTGTAAAAAAACGAATTGAAGAAATTAAAATACGTGGCCAAAAAACACTTTACGATACGGTAATATACACACATATTGGCCCGGTAGTTTACCCGGCAGCTAATCAAAAACCCCAAATGGGCAAAGCTGCTAATGTGCCGGTTGGCCATGCGCTGCGCTGGATAGCCCACGACCCATCAAACGAGTTTAAAACATTTTACCTGCTTAACCGCGGCAAAAATTACGAAGATTACCGGGAGGCCATCAAATACTTTTTTGCACCAGCGCAAAACTTTATTTACGCAGGCAATGATCAAAATATAGCCATTACACCAAACGGCAAATTCCCGCTGAAATACAAAGACCAGGGGAAATTTATCTTAGATGGCAGCGACCCGGCAGATGATTGGCAGGGATGGATCCCGATGGATCAAAACCCGACGGTGAAAAACCCGCCACAGGGATTTATTAGTTCGGCTAACCAGTCGTCAACAGATCCTACCTATCCTTATTACATCAACTGGCATTTTGGCTCGTATACCCGCGGTAAGCGAATAAACGACAGGCTGCGCACCCTGCACCATGCAACAGTTGATAGCTTACGCGTTTTACAAACTGACGATTACAGCGTTTTTGCACAAGATATACTTGCGACTATGCTGAATGACCTGGATGTTTCAAAAATGGACAACGGGCAGAAACAGGTTTACCAAATTATAGGCAAATGGGATAAACAATATTCGGCAGGCTCGATGGGTGCGAGCATATTTGAACTATGGTGGGATAACTTGTACAATGCCATTTGGACCGATGATTTTATGGTTAAAAAGCAATTGAACATCCAGCTCAAATGGCCCAGCCGCTATCGTACCGTGCAGTTACTACTTACCGAAAAGGAATCAAAATGGTATGATGATTCGCGCACGCAGGAAATTGAAACTCGTGCCAGCCTGATCAACAGATCGTTTGATGCCACGGTAGATAGTATGACTCGTAAATACGGTAAGCCGGGAACCGCCTGGCAATGGGGAGCGGTTAAAGGTTCACATATTTCGCACCTGGCTAACATTAACGGCTTTGGTTCCGGCAATTTTTCGGCGGGGGGCGCTGCGGGCGTTGTTAACGCCCTGTCGGAAGAAAACGGCCCATCCTGGCGCATGATCGTTCAGTTTGGCCCACGGGTTCAAGGTTACGGTGTACTGCCGGGAGGCGAATCGGGCAATCCTGGAAGCTATTACTATGATAACTTTTTAAAAACCTGGCAAACCGGGCAGCTCAAACCATTGCTGTTTTTGGATAGCTCTGCCGATGGTGCAGCCCATATTAAAACAACGGTAACTTTAAACAACAAATAATTATGCTGTTTTTCATCATACTCATATTAAGCCTGGTAGTTAGCTATGTATTGCCCTGGTGGATAGTAGCTATTATTGCTTTTTTAGCGGCTTTTTTTATAGCGAAAAGCTCGGCACACGCATTTTGGTCGGCATTTGCGGCTATATTTATAGCTTGGGTGATACTTGCCCTGTTTAAAAGTGTGCCCAACAATCATATTTTAGCTACGCGGGTTGCGCATTTGTTCCCATTTGGCGGGCAATGGATATGGCTTCTGTTGATCACAGGGATTGTAGGCGGACTGGTTGCAGGAATGTCGGCATTGTCGGGCGTGTTATTAAAACAGTCATTACGTAAACCAGAAGGCGAAATAAACGCATAGTGCGTCCCAATATACAGTCGAAGTTCATTAGTTAGGGTACATCTCTCTTGATTTGGCGTTCTGGATTCTCACTTCAGGCACTGGTCAGCAATCAATTGTTGGCACGACGCTATTAAAGAGACGGTTATTTCAGATCCCAGACGACCTGAAAGTAGGCAAGGAACAGATTTATTGAAAATGATTTAAATAAAAATTGTAAGGCTGTAAATAATTACTATTTTTGCAGTCCGAATAAAGGTCGGGTGGCCGAGTGGCTAGGCTGAGGTCTGCAAAACCTCCTACAGCGGTTCGAATCCGCTCTCGACCTCAAGAATTGAAAGAATTAAAAAAATTAAAGCAATGGGTGTTACACGTTTAAAAAGAAAAGATAGAAAAAACAAAACTGTTTCTCGTTTAGAGGTTCAGCATTTAAAATTAGCTACTAATTTAGAATTAGGAAGCCGTTCTAAAGAATCTGCAAAAAGCCAGATCTCTAAAAACAACGAGATTTTAAACAAGCTTTCAGCTGCAAAATAATTAAACCTATTCAGGTTTATTAAATCCTGTTGGTTTACACCGACAGGATTTTTTTATTGATCCGGCTAACCAAGCCCGGCCCTTCGTAAATAAAACCGGTATACAACTGGATTAATGATGCTCCAGCGTTCAGTTTTTCCAATGCATCTTCGGGCGAATGGATACCCCCTACCCCAATGATGGGGAAAGAACGATTGGATTTATCGGCCAGGTATTGGATAACCTCTGTAGATCGTTTGGTTAAAGGTTTGCCACTCAGGCCGCCTGTTTCGTTTTTATGAACCGATGTAAGCCCCTCGCGGCTGATTGTAGTGTTGGTAGCCACAACCCCGGCTATACCTGTTTCCTGCACAATCTCAATAATATCATCCAACTGCCCGTTAGTTAAATCGGGAGCAATTTTTAGTAATATAGGCCTGCTGATTTTATTTTTTAAATTGCGTTGCTGTAGTGTATTTAAAATTTGTTTAAGCGGCTCTTTCTCCTGCAAGGCACGCAGGTTGGGTGTATTGGGCGAGCTTACGTTAACCACAAAATAATCAACCACATCAAAAAGCCTGTCAAAGCATTTTACATAATCGCTTACGGCATCCTCGTTAGGTGTATTTTTATTTTTGCCAATATTGCCGCCTATAATTAAGCTTTGATCAGCATTTTTTGAGCTACGGTAAGCTTTGATGCGTTCGGCAACAACATCTACACCCTGGTTATTAAAACCCATCCGGTTAATCAAAGCACTATCAGCCGGCAGGCGAAACATCCTGAGTTTTGGGTTACCAGGCTGCGGCAATGGCGTTACCGTGCCTATCTCAACGGAGCCAAAACCCATATTGGCCATTTCGCGCAGCATTTCGGCATTTTTATCAAACCCTGCTGCCAGGCCTACCGGGTTTTTAAACTTCAATCCAAATACTTCTTTTTCGAGCCTGGCATTGCTAAAGCTCCAAATTGCCCTGCTTAAAGCTGCCCCACCGGGCAAACTATTAAAACGTTTTAAATTGGTTACCACCAGGTGATGCACCTTTTCGGGGTCGAATTGAAATAAGAGAGGTTTGATTAAGGAATACATGCCGCGAATTTAATAGTTTTTACCGAACGGACTTTTGCCTATTCGAACGAAAGGGCCTATCTTAGATTAAAAATATCCATAAGCCTATGTTCTCAAAATTTTCGCGACGTAATTTTATTACCAGCTCGGCCATAGCCGCAGTGGGGAGTTTAGCCTTGCCCGAAATCGTTTCGGCAGCAGCCACAGTTGCTGGGGTAAAGAAAATAGGGTTGAATAAAGATGATGTGATCCTTTTCCAGGGCGACTCCATTACCGACTGGGGCAGAAACCATAATGAAGTACCACCCAATACCAGCTCGGCCCTGGGCAATGCCTACCCTTTTGCAATTGCTACAACCTTATTAACACAATACCCAGGCAAAAGCCTTAAATTTTACAATAAAGGCGTTAGCGGTAATAAAGTTTACCAACTGGCTGAGCGCTGGGATGCCGAATGCTTAGCTTTAAAGCCCAATGTGTTAAGTATTTTAGTTGGCGTAAACGATTTTTGGCACAAGTTAAACGGCGCCTACGCAGGTACTATAGACACTTATCGCAACGATTATAAAGCGCTTATTGATCGCACCAAACAAGCCTTGCCCGATGTTAAATTAATTATTGGAGAACCTTTTGCCTTAACCGGAGTTAAATACGTAAACCAAAACTGGTATCCTAAGTTTAACGAATTCAGGTTAGTGGCGCGCGAAGTTGCCGATACTTATCACGCAACCTTTATACCTTACCAAAGCATTTTTGATGATGCTTTAAAGCTTGCACCGGCCGCCTACTGGAGTCTGGATGGCGTTCATCCTACGGTTGCAGGTTCGGGATTAATGGCCCGCGTCTGGCTTGAAACCGTAAAGGGTTGATAATTTATTTTGAACAAATAGTATACAGATAGAATGGAATACAGAAATTTTCAGGATGTTAAGATAGCAGAGGTTGGCCTGGGTACATGGCAACTGGGCAGTGCCGATTGGGGTAACGTTAATGAAGATGACGCTATTAAAATATTAAAGGCCTATGTAGAAACCGGCGGCAATTTTATTGATACGGCAGATGTTTACGGCATGGGTGTTAGCGAGCGGATTATCGGAAAATTTTTGAAGACGACTACCGAAAAGATATATGTAGCCACCAAACTGGGCCGCCGTGGCGATGGCGAAAATGGATGGCCACAAAATTTTGGATACGACGCCATGAAGAAACAGGTAGAAGATTCGCTGGAACACCTGGGCCTGTCGCGTTTATTTTTAGAACAGCTGCATTGCATACCCACCGAGGAAATGCGCGCAGGCAAGGTATTTGATAATTTACGCAAACTGCAACAAGAAGGACTGATTGAACATTTTGGCGCCAGTGTTGAAACATCCGAAGAAGCCTTGTTGTGCCTGGAACAGGATGGACTGGCCTCGTTACAGCTAATTTTCAATCTGTTCAGACAGCATGTGGCCGACGAAGTATTTGCAAAAGCTAAAGAAAAAAATGTGGCTATCATTGTACGGGTGCCTTTGGCCAGCGGCCTACTCTCGGGCAAATTTGAAGAGAAAACGAGCTTCCCCGAAAGTGATCACCGGAATTTTAATGCCAACGGCGAATCGTTTAATGCGGGCGAAACCTTTTCGGGAATTGAATTTAAAGAGGGTGTACGTTTAGCCAACAAAATAAAAGGCATGCTGCCCGACAGCCGTATGCCCCAATGGGCCATCCGCTGGATACTGGATCACCCGGAAGTTACCACCGTAATACCCGGCGCTTCGCGCGTAACACAGGTATATGCCAACATGGAGGCATCTGACCTGAGAGCATTATCGCCTGATGTTCATCAATCGTTAAGAAAGTTGTATGACGATGAAATTCATGATCAGATAAGAGGGCATTATTAAGTGATGGCTGATCAAACTCACGCGGGGGTTGCCACGGAGTAGTCATGGCGAATCAATGGCAAGGCAGGTTGGCTTGCCATCGATTCGTTTTTATACCTATGACAAGTGTATTAACTTAATGCACCTAAAAGTAAGCACTTCCGAATTTAAACAACAATCCTCTTTTACTATAAACAGGATACTCCTAACAGCATTAGCCATCTTTCCGCTCCGATAGGAGCTCGCAGAAGATTCCTCTTCGTACCTCATCGGAATGACATTTTTTTTTCAAACACCTTTCTCCAACGATATCATCCCCTGGAGTTTATCAATAACACCAAAAACATCTGATTATATTTGTATAACCAGCTATGGAAACGGAAGAGAAAAACCAGCTACGCAAAATTATCCATATTGATATGGATGCTTTTTACGCATCGGTTGAGCAGCGGGATAATGAAGAATACCGCGGCAAGCCGATAGTGGTAGGTGGCCCGCATGAGGGGCGTGGCGGCGTGGTGGCTACTGCGAGCTATGAGGCCCGGAAGTTTGGGATCCGCTCGGCTATGCCGTCAAAAAAAGCATTGCAGCTTTGTCCGCATGCCATATTTGTCCGCCCCCGCTTTGCTGTTTATAAAGAGGTATCGCAACAGATCAGGGAAATATTCAGCCGGTATACCGACCTGATCGAGCCACTCTCGCTCGATGAAGCCTATCTTGATGTAACCAACGATAAATTAAACATCGGCTCGGCTATCGAGATTGCCAAACAAATTAAGCAAGCCATCCAGGATGAGTTGCGGCTCACCGCTTCGGCAGGTGTATCGATCAATAAATTTGTGGCCAAAATAGCATCGGATATCAATAAGCCCAACGGGTTAAAATTTATAGGCCCATCCGGCATTGAAAACTTCATGGAACTGCTGCCTGTAGAAAAGTTTTTTGGTGTTGGCAAAGTAACTGCCGAAAAAATGAAAAAGATGGGCTTACATACCGGTGCCGATCTTAAAAAGCTGACCGAGGACGAGATGCACAGGCACTTTGGCAAAGCCGGACGCTTTTATTATCAAATTGTGCGTGGCCTTGACAATCGGGAGGTGCAGCCCCATCGCGAAACCAAATCCATGGGTGCCGAGGATACTTTTGCTTACGACCTCACCACTTTAGCCGAAATGAATGCCGAACTGGATAAAATTGCCGTAACGGTAGCCAACCGCTTAGAACGCTACCAACTGAAAGGCCGTACGGTTACCCTCAAAGTAAAATACAGCGACTTTAAACAAATTACCCGCAATCAATCATCCGCAGCGCCTATTGCCGACCTGGAAAGTATAACGGCCACGGCCAAACAACTCTTATTTACATCTTTTGAAGAGGGACAAAAAGTGAGGTTACTTGGTATATCGCTCTCTAATTTTGGCGAGGTAATTTTAAGGCAAAAACAGGATAAGCAAACAGGGCAACTGGAACTGTTTTAACTAAAGTTGCAATTAAAACATTTAGTATTAAGGCTGCCTTTAACTCCTTGTCAATTTTCTATCTTTGAAGTTATCAATGTACAAGTCAGCCACTGCCCTATTTTTAGCGATGTTTTTCTTAGCCGGAAGCACCTTGCTGCCATTGGGTGATTTTTCGCTGATGACCGACTTGCCCAATATGTACCGGGGCTATACTAAAATAGTAAAAGAAGAGCCGGATGTAATTGATTTTATTGGCGATTACCTTTTTAACGGAAAAGAAATTCTGGGCCACAACCGGCGCGATGCTCCTCAAAAACCAGATTCGGCCATACAGTTTCAACACCAGGCTAATTGCCTTAATATCATTTTAATACAGCTGTACCTGCCAGCTTTAAGCATTGCCGATGCCTTTAAGAAGCATATTGTATCCCAACAATTACTCCATACTTCCGATTATCAGAACGAGCTTTTCAGACCGCCCCTCGTCTAATGTAGTGTCACTAATGGATGATTCGATCAATCCGCAGTCTTAAGCCCAAGCTCAGCCTTAAAAAATGCAGAATCTGGGCTAAGGACTTCCGACCAAGTAGCCGTGACTTAAATCTGGTTAGTATCTCCCTTATTTTTTAGTTTAATTATTTAATCCGTGGCTTGCTGCATTTGTGGCCCGGCCATGCTGTCACTATATCATATTCATGAAAAAATTTTTAATAGTTTTTCTGCTGCTGCCTTATGCGCTAATGGCCCAAAATACATTCAGAGCAATTATACGCAACGACAATACCAAACAAACCTTACCAGGCGCTACAGCTACCATACAAATTTTAAATACAGGCGCTACAGCCGATAGTAGCGGACACCTTTCAATAGCTCACATCCCGAATGGAAAGGTAGAGATCAGGTTTAGTTTTGTTGGCCTGATGCCCCAGGAAAAGACGCTAACCTTTCCGTTAAAAAATCCGGACCAGGTATTTGAAATAAATCTGGAACCAACACCTGCCGAGATGGCTGAAGTTGTAATACAAAGCACCCGGACCAACCAAAATATACGCGATATACCAACCCGGATAGAAGCCCTGCCCTTAGAAGAGCTGGACGAAAAAGGCACCATGCGCCCTGGCGATATTAAAATGCTGCTTGCCGAAAGCACAGGCATTGCTACCCAGCAAACCTCGGCGGTAAGCGGTTCGGCCAATATTCGCATTGAAGGTTTGGATAGTCGCTATACGCAGTTACTTAAAGATGGCATGCCCCTATATCAAGGCTTTTCCGGAGGCCTGAGTTTGCTGCAAATTAGTCCGCTTGATTTAAAACAGGTAGAGTTTATCAAGGGATCCGCTTCAACCCTATACGGCGGCGGCGCCATAGCGGGTTTGGTTAACCTGATCAGCAAAACCCCGGTTGAAAAGCCCGAACTTACCTTTTTATTGAACGGCACAAGTGCCAAAGGCGCAGATGGCAGTGCATTTTACGCACAAAAATGGAAGCATATCGGTACAACGCTATTTAGTTCGTATAATTACAACGGGGCTTATGATCCGTCGTCAACCGGCCTATCTGCCATTCCAAAAACCAATCGGTTTACGGTGAACCCCAAAGTATTTTTATACCTCGACGATGAAAACTCGGGATGGTTTGGGGTAAACCTTACCCACGAGAACAGGTATGGTGGCGATATGCAGGTGATTAATGGCCAGGCAAATAAATTACACCAATACTTTGAGCAAAACCAGTCGCTTCGTTTGTCCACTCAATTATCGTTCACCCACCAGATTAACAAACAAAGCCAAATTAACTTTAAAAATACGGTTGGATATTTCGACCGGAAACTTTCTGAACCGGGTTCTAATTTTTCAGGCAAACAACTATCGTCTTTCAGCGAGATCAACTATGTTAATAATGGCAAAACCTTGAACTGGGTAACAGGCCTTAACACCTGGACGGATAACTTTACCGATGGTCAAAACAAACTCAACTACAACTTAACTACTTTAGGAGCTTTTGTTCAAAACACTTATAAAGCAAGTTCCTGGTTTTCGCTGGAAAGCGGCCTCCGCATGGATTATAGCACACCGGGCGCGGCTAATCATCAAAACGGTATTTTTATTTTGCCACGCGTTAACGCCCTGTTCAGAATTAACGATCAGTTAACCAGCCGTATAGGCGGTGGCCTGGGCTATAAAATGCCTAACCTGTTTAATGACGAAAGCGAGCAAGATGGCTACAAGCACATACAGCCCTTAAATATGAGCAACATCAAGGCAGAGCAATCTTACGGAGTTAATGCCGACATCAATTACAGGGGGCCAATTGGCGATGCTTTTATTAACATCAACCAGCTGTTTTTTTATACAGATGTAGATGAGCCAATTATTTTGCAAAACAACAATTTTGTAAATGCGCAGGGCCATATTAGCACCCAGGGTACCGAAACCAATATGAAGCTCAGCATGGATGATTTAAGTTTTTACTTAGGATATACCTTTACAGATACCAAACAACATTTTAATGGCCAAAGCCTTAGCCAAACCTTAACGCCCAAAAATCGTATCAATTTGGACCTTACTTACGAGATTGAAAACCAATTCAGATTTGGTGCGGAAAGTTACTATACCGGGCAACAGCTGTTAAGCGATGGCACCAATGGCAGGGCTTATATTACCTTTGGTTTGTTGATACAAAAAATGTGCCAACACCTGGATGTATTTATCAATACAGAAAACTTAACCGACCAGAGGCAAACCAGGTGGAACAGTATATATACAGGAACGATAACCAACCCTAACTTCAGGGATATTTACGCGCCGCTGGATGGGGTAGTTGTAAACGCAGGAATCAGGATAAAAGTGTTGTAAATAACAGGTGATATTTATTGAGTTGAAGATGAACCAGGCGATCAAACAACTCAATAAATATTAACCTATTAACCAATATCTAATTCGTCCTGATCGCCTCAACCGGATCCAGACGGGCGGCAAAATAGGCCGGCACTATGCCCGATATAATGCCGATGATTACCGATATAACAACACCTAAAATAATATTTTTTAAGTACAGCACAATCTCGACATCCATAGCGGCTTTAACCCCGAAGGTGCCCAGGTATACCATAGCAATACCTATCGCCCCTCCCATCAGGCACAATAAAACAGATTCGATTAAAAACTGGAACATGATGAAGTAGTTTTTGGCGCCTAACGACTTTTGAATGCCGATGATGTTGGTACGCTCTTTTACCGACACAAACATGATGTTGGCTATACCAAAACCACCAACCAATATGGAGAAACCGCCGATAATAAAACCGGCAATATTAACCACACCGAAAAGCGAATCCAGCTGGTTAGAGATAATGGTTGATTTATTTAACGAAAAATTATCGTCGGTGCCGGGTTGTAATCGGCGTATGGCCCGCATTACCCCCATCAGCTCGCTTTCCACCTCGTCGCTCGCTATACCATCTTTACCCCGGACAACAATTTGCGGGTTATATTTTTCATTTTGAATATCAATGATATTGCGGGCAAAGTTGAGCGGAACTACGATGGCTTTATCTGGCGAAATGCCCAGCATATCTTCGCCTTCTTTGGTAAAAACACCAACTATGGTAACATTGCGGCCTAAAAGTTTAATCTGCTTACCTGCGGCCAATCCAGCATCGTTAAATAAACCTTCGGCTACATCATTACCAACCAGCGCTACAGGGGCTCCCGTTCTGGATTCCATGTCGGTAAAGTAGCGCCCGTACTGATAATCATGCGACCATGTTTTATTGTAATCGGCAGATACCACACTGATGTCTACATTCTCAACAACGTTACTCAGGTACTTGATGGTTCGGCTGCTTAAATCCAGCTCGTATGATATGCCTTGCGCTGTTTGTACCCGTTTTTGCAATTCGTTATAATCACGAAGCTTGGGTACTGGCCTCTGGATATATTTCCACCAGGGATAATCGTTTCCAAAAGACCACGGCCATTTTTGCACAAAAATACTATTGCTACCTAACTTGTTAACACTGGCCTGCAAATTATCCCGCAGGGTATCTACCGCCGAAAAAACGGCTATGATAGTAAAAATACCAATGGTTATGCCCAGCAACGAGAGTACTGTACGCAATTTATTTTGCCTGAGCGCATCAAAAGCAAAAAGAAAACTTTCGCGAAGGAGCTTTAAGAATATCATACTACACATTTAGACAACAGATATTCCATTGAGTTACAGCCAGACGGAAATATAATTATGAATTGGTGTAATAATAAAAAGGGGACATAAAAAAGCCCCTCTGCAAAACAGAGAGGCCAAACTATTACACAAAAAAAAGCGCTTAATATTTTGTTGTTTTGGTAACCGTAGTTGTGGTTGTTGATCTTGGCTTAACATAAACAACCTTGGTTGTATGGCGTGGATGTGCACGTCTGTATGCTTGCCTTTTACGCAGATTAGACCTGTCTTTAGCATCGCCTATAATATAGCCACCACCAGCACCAATAGCGCCGCCAATAAGGGCGCCGCCCACATTATGCCCAATTAAACCACCTGCTACTGCACCACCTACGCCACCAATAGCAGCACCTTTAGCCCTATTACTCACCTTACGGTGAGTGGTTGTTTGCGCGTTTGCAATATTGCTCCCTGCTATCAAAAATGTTAAAAACAGGGTGACGGACATCATATACTTTTTCATATTATTCATTTTTTACTGTTTAGCAGGATTAAACTGCTCTACAAGTAGTATTATACAAAATGCTTGCCATTTGTTATTATCGAAAAAAACTATCCTGATTGATGCGCATAGCTATCAATACTATCCAATTATTAACTTTTGATTAAATAATCTACATCAGCAAGATCAGGAAAGAAAATAATTGTATATAAAACAGTGCACCATTTATTCAACCTGAGAGCCCATCAGAAGCATTACGATTCACGGCAACTATGACATTATACGGATGTTATTGGCGAACAATTTCACAACCTGCATTGTTAAACACTAACATTAAACTTATTTAACATGAGTACTATAACATTCAAAAAAACATTCACCATTGGCCACGATCTAACCGTAAACCGTTTGGGATACGGCGCTATGCGTATTACAGGCGAAGGCATTTGGGGGCCACCAAAAGATAAAGAAGAAGCTATACGGGTATTAAAAAAGGCAGTTGAATTAGGCGTCAATTTTATAGATACTGCCGATAGCTACGGGCCGTATGTATCTGAAGAACTCATAGCCGAAGCGCTATACCCTTATCCTGAAGATTTAGTAATAGCAACAAAGGGCGGCCTAACCCGCACCGGGCCAAACGAATGGCCAATTGATAGCAGCCCCGCACATTTAAAAGAAGCATTGGACGGCAGCCTGAAACGATTAAAAGTGGAGAGGATTGACCTTTATCAGCTACACCGTATTGACCCTAAGGTTCCGGCCGGAGAAACCTTCGCGTTTTTAAAGAAGGCACAGGAGGACGGATTGATTAAACACATCGGCCTATCTGAAGTTCATGTAGAAGATATTCAACTTGCCCAGGAATTTTTCAATGTAGTATCTGTACAAAATATGTATAGCGTTGATAACCGCAAATGGGAAACTGAGTTGAGATACTGCGAGGATAATGATATCGCTTTCATTCCCTGGTTCCCGCTCAATGCCGGTAATGTACAAGGACTGGAAATTATCAAAAAGGTTGCAGAGAGGCATAATGCAACCACACACCAGGTAGCACTGAACTGGCTGCTGCAACACTCCCCCAATATTTTACTGATTCCGGGTACATCAAGCGTTGCCCACCTGGAGGATAATATGAAGGCGGCAGATCTGGTGCTTACAGTTGCCGACATGGACGAGTTAGATAAAATTGCCGGGTAACAATGATAGCTTAAATCGGCGATTGCAGGATGATTTTTACATATCGTGCAGTCGCCGTTTTATTTAACTTGCATTTACAAAACATCATAGATATTTGAAACGCTATTTGGCATAGGGCTAAATAACATGCTTACAATAACAAGGTATCTATCCGGTAAGCCTGAACCATGCCATGATGTGGCGACCAGGTGAATATGGTGAACTGCCCGTCCTGAGATGCTACCAGTGCAATGGCATCATGCTGATCGTGTACAAATTGAGCTGCCGACAGGTGCCGCGTTCCGCCGTTCTGCGCAGGGTGAATAATCACGGCCTGGCCATCAATAATAGGCTCAATTAAACACATTTGCTTAACCCGGCTGCTACCTTCGCGCATCACTATTTTACTTCCAAAGGCCAATAGCTCATGTTTGGTGTTAATAATGGTGGCTCCGTCAACACCTGTTAAGCCGCCAATATTATCAACCTCACGGCTCAAGGCGCTTTTCCAAAAAATATCACTTTGGTCGGTTCCTTCGTTCATAATCAAATCCGCCAAACCAGAGAAAGCCGGTTGTATGGCGTATTTGATGGGGTGGATAATAGATTGCTTCCATTCCTCGGAACAAGCCGGTACTACCAATAATGAGCCGCCGTGCCCGTGCGCACGCATAGAAACGGCAAGCTGAATCAGCACGTTTACAGAATCGTTCCAGGATGCCGGCGAAGTATATCCCAGCAACGTAGTCACTATGGCCGGGCAATCTGTAAACGTTGCACTATGCTCATCTACAATCCTAACGTCGTCGCCTTTTAATACGGCTACGTTGGTATACTTGCCCAAGCCAAAAATGCGCCTGTGTTTGATAACCAGTAAACCTGGTTCAGAAACATCCAGAACAAAACAAAAATTAGGGATGGTAATAGTAGTTCCCCATATTACCAGTTCGTCGTTTTTAAACCATACACCAATATGGATACCCGCCCGCTCAACTCCGGGAGCAATTTTTGTAATGGTAACTGGGTTGAGTGGCAGTTCTTTTTCAAAAACCAACGCTTTCTCAGCCTGCTGCGGCGATAAAAAGGCAAGTGATATTTTAGGCGAATTACCTTCTTCTTTACGCAGGCTGGCCCAAAATGCCACATCAATAATCTGTTCAATCACATCGGCACCGGGTGCTGTTGCCAGCTTTTGTTCACCTTGTTTATGTGCTGTAGCTATGTGATGAGCAAAATGATTCCGCACCGTTTCCGATACTTTTCTGGCTGCCTGGTAGGTTGGTTCGTAAAGCATATCCAAAGTTATAATTTTAGTTTATCTGCCAACAAAAACACGCCTTGTTATATCGCTTTCTTACACTCAACTTATAATGTTTTATATTTATTGGCAACAGGCAAAACTTCAACTGAACAATAAAGATATTATAACGTTATAGCAGCAGATGAACTGGATATTGTTGTTCGAAATTTTTTATTCAATTATTGTTGTTTTAGTGTGCCTGCGCATCATTTACGATACGCGCTCAACCAGTAAAACTTCTGCCTATTTGCTATTAACGCTATTTTTGCCTGGCTTGGGTATGATTATTTATTTTGTAGTTGGTGCTAACTACCGCAAAAATAAACTATACAGTAAAAAGATAGTTAAAAACAACAGACTGTTGCACCAAATTAAGAAACAGATTTACCTCGAATCTGAAAAAACCTGGGACAGCGGCGAATCTGAAGTGAAGAGCCATAAAAAACTGGCGCGTTTGCTGCTTAATGATAGTATGAGCCCGCTGACCGGCAGCAACGAAGTAAAACTTTTGCTGAACGGCGAAAACAAGTTTCCCGAAGTACTAAAGCAATTAAAAGAAGCCAAACATCATATCCATATTGAGTATTATATTTTTGAGGACGAAGTAATTGGCAACCAGATTAAAGATATCCTGATAGCAAAAGCCCGTGAAGGTGTAACTGTACGTTTTATTTATGATGACTTTGGCAGCCGCTCCATCCGCAAAAAGTTAGTGCCCGAATTGCTGGACGCGGGAGTACAAGCCTTTCCGTTTTACCAGATCTATTTTATGGCGCTGGCCAACCGCATCAACTACCGCAATCACCGCAAAATTATCATTATTGATGGCTGCACCGGCTTTGTTGGCGGCATTAATGTGAGCGACCGCTACATTAACGATAGCAATAACACCGACAAGGTATTTTGGCGCGATACCCACGTGATGATTAAAGGCCCAGGCGTTTATTACCTGCAATACCTGTTTATATGTGACTGGAACTTTTGTGCTGAGACAGAACTTGAGCCCCAGGAAGAGCTTTTTTGTGCAGAAAAAAGCAAAACATCTGATGCAATTGTACAAATTGCCGCCAGCGGCCCCGATTCGGAAACTCCAACGATCATGTTCTCGCTCATTCAGGCCATCGGTATGGCCGAGGAGGAAATACTCATCAGTACTCCATACTTCATTCCCGGGGAAACGTTGATTGATGCTCTAAATGTTGCAGCCATGAGCGGTGTAAAAGTAAAGCTGCTTGTGCCCGGGAAATCCGATTCGGCATTTGTAGATTCGGCCGCCCGCTCCTATTACCAGGAGATTTTACGATCGGGAGTTGAAATCTATCTTTATCAAAAAGGCTTTATGCATGCCAAAACTATGGTGCTTGATGGAAGCCTGTCTATCATTGGCACCGCTAACATGGACCACAGAAGTTTTGAGCTCAATTTCGAGGTTAACAGCATGGTTTACGATAATGAATTATCCAACCAATTACGAGATGCTTTTTATCAGGACCTGGAGCATTCAACAAAAATCAACTCCAATACCTGGGCCAAACGCCCGTTATATAAACAACTGCCCGAAAGAATAACTCGCTTATTGTCGCCTCTTTTGTGATGAAAAAAATAAATACTACAAAAGCCATAGACATTATAGATTTATTAATATATTTGCATCATAGTCAAGTGACCGAGCGGATAGGTATGGGTCTGCAAAACCTTTCACGGCGGTTCGAATCCGCCCTTGACGTCGACTTATTTAACTGACTTCTTTATTTTCGCACATGAATAACGATATTTCATGCCCGGTCGACTTTGTTCTGATCAACGAGAACAGGGTACGACTGGTTGCTTCCTTCGTTTTATTATCAGGCGTAGCCTATATCATATCGGGCTTATCCATCATCATTATTTTCCTGGTTATTGATTTTTTATTACGGTCCTTCAATATGGGCAGGTATAGCCTGCTGGCAATTATCGCCGGAGTATTGATTAATTGGTTTAAAATAAAAAATAAGCCTGTTGACCAGGCACCAAAAAGATTTGCCGCCCGCATTGGGCTTGCATTTACCAGTACCATCATTTTACTGCACCTTTTTCAGTTTGGTACAGGTGCCCTGGCTTTAACAATCATCTTGTGCTTATTCGCTGCCCTCGAGTCGTTCGTCGGTTTTTGCGCCGGATGCCACGCGTATAGCATCTATCATAAGCTGGCCCGAAAATTCTCCAGCTCAAGCCAGCTATAAGTTTGCCAAACACAGGGTATACGCGAAAAGCCGTAAAAAGCATCGCGCTAACTTTCCTATCAATCCAATAGCTTAACTTCGCAATTCTAAAATAAAAAGGTTGAGGTATTTTGTACATTTAGGTTACCACGGCACCCAGTACAGCGGCTGGCAAAAACATGCCGGTGTAATGAGCATACAGCAAGTGTTAGAAAACTCTCTTAGCCAGGTATTAAAAACACCAACGGCTATAGTGGGCTGCGGACGTACCGATGCCAAGGTACATGCCAGTCAATTTTTTTTTCACGTAGATATTGATAACCCCCGGGAATTTGATCTGCTGTTTCGTTTAAATAAAATACTCCCCGCTGATATCGCTATCTTTGATATTATCCCCATGGCAGGCTTACCGCATGCCCGCTTTGATGCCACCCAGCGATCATATGATTATTTTATACATACCTATAAGGACCCTTTTTTAAACGGATTCAGCTCCTATTACAACGAGCAGTCACTTGATCTGCACGAGATGAAAAAAGCCGTGGCTTTGTTGCCCCTTTACCATGATTACAGGGCTTTTTGCAAAAGCCCCGACCGTAACGAACATACCCTATGCCATGTAACGTCGGCAGAACTGTTTGCTTGTAAAAACGCCGACCGGATTCGTTTTAACATCTCGGCTAACAGGTTTCTGAGTAAAATGATCAGAGTAATAGTGGGCAGGCTAATCAGCATCGGGACCGGAGAAATGAGCGTGGACGAATTTGAACAGAATTTGATAAAACCCCAAAACGCACAAACGATATCTCCGGCACACCCGCAAGGCTTGTACCTTTCAAAGGTTACTTATCCTTATCTTGATCTGCCAGCACGGTCTGTATTTACTAAACTATTGCAAACCGACCTGGATACATGGCAGAATGTATAAATAGTTCATTAGTTATCAAAAAACTATACTTTTGCCCCAAGTTTCAACATCTATGTTTTTTGTACTATCCAAGGTTCTTCTTTTTTTGATACAGCCCATATGTTGGATCTTCTTATTGCTGCTGACTGGTTTTTTTGTAAAAAACATCATCCTTAAAAAGCGATTGTTTTTTGCAGCTTTCGCCCTATTGTTCATTTTCTCCAATCAATTTATTTTAAGCCGGTTTGCCAAAATGTGGGATATTACACAAGGCCCGCCGCCAGAGGGTAAATATAGCTGTGCCATTGTACTCGGAGGCTTCTCATCGGCAGATCAGGATGGGAACGGATATTTCAATGGTTCGGCTGATAGATTTATAAAAACACTTCAATTAAAGGTTACCGGCAGGGTACCTTTAATATTGATGTCGGGTGGAAACGGGCAGTTAATTAAAACTTCCAACCTGAAGGAAGCAGACTATGTATTTTCGCAATTTAAAGCATTTAACATACCCGATAGCTGTATCATGATTGAAAATCAATCGCGCAACACGCTTGAAAATGCCATGTTCACTAAGCGTATCTTGATTGATAAAAAGGTGCCTGGACCTTATTTGTTAGTGACATCGGCATTTCACATGCGCCGTTCGGCTTATATATTTAAAAAAATTGGCATTAACGTAACGCCTTACCCTTGCGACTTCATAGCAGGAAAAAGCGCGGTCTCCCTATCCGATTTCATTATCCCCGATCCTCTGGCCCTGGCCCAATGGAATATCTACATCAAAGAAGTAGTGGGCTTTGTTGCCTATTATTTAAAACCTGTACCTGCTATTAATGCCCCTGGGCAATTGTAGCTGTGAATCAACAAAAATTAATTAATTTGCGATTTTTAAAAGATCTTGGAAAAACTATCTATCATCATACCCGCCTATAACGAATCGGCAACAATCAGCGTCATACTGAAACGAGTGCTCGATGCTGAACTCCCCGTTGGTATATCTAAAGAAATCATCGTAGTTGACGACTGCTCTAAAGACGATACCATATCGCAGGTAAACGCGTTTAGCGCACAACATGCTGTGAGCATCAATTTGCTTCAGCAACAGGTGAACCAGGGCAAAGGCGCCGCCATACGCAGAGGATTTAGCCAGGCCACGGGCGATTATTGCATAGTACAGGATGCCGACCTGGAATACGACCCCGACGAGTATCAAAACCTGCTCAAACCGGTTTTAAAAGCCAATGCCGATGTTGTATACGGATCGCGCTTTATGGGCGATAAACCACACCGCATCTTGTTCTTTTGGCACAGCATAGGCAACGCGGTATTAACTTTCATGTCGAACATGTTTACCAACCTCAACCTCACCGATATGGAAACATGCTACAAACTCATCCGTACATCCATACTGCAGCAAATAATTTTAGAAGAGAACCGTTTTGGCTTTGAGCCCGAAATAACCGCCAAAATAGCACGCATACCCGGCATTAAAATTTACGAAGTGGGAATTTCTTACTACGGCCGCACTTATGCCGAGGGCAAAAAAATTAACTGGAAAGATGGTTTCAGGGCAATTTGGTGTATACTGAAATACAATGTATTTAAAGGAAAATAACCGGCATCAATTTATACTGGCCGCTATAGTACTGGCTACCCTGATTTTAGGTATGCTTATCCTGATCTGCCCGCCCGCTTTATTTCCAGATCCGAGCTGGGGTTTCCAGGTTATGCGCTCCATGCAATTAGGTGGTGGCTTTAATTTAGCCATTACACCCAGCCAGGCAAATATCGCCCAAAACACCGCTACCTTTTTAACCTGGTGGTCGCCGGGGCAATATTTGGTTCCTTATTTTTTTAAAAGCATTTTTGGCCTTAATCTTGGCCAATCGGCAGCTATAACCATCTTGTTTTGTTCCCTGTCGGGCATTTGGGGTTTCTATACTTTTTTCAGGAAAATAGGCTTTTCGGCAGTCATCTCAGCGTTAAGCATCGCATTCATCGCTTGCCAGCAGTTTTATTATATCCCCTTCATCTTTTACAACGGTGGCGAAACCCTGCTATTTGGTTTTTTAGGTTGGTTTCTATACGGCTGCTTTAGCTTCGAAAAATTAAACTGGAAAGTTATTCTTTTTGTTCTCCTTACGGGATGGATAGGCTTTTGCTGTAAGTCGGCCTTTTTGTGGATGTATGCTTCGGGCCTGTTTTGCCTATGGGTTAATGTCTCGTCAGGTTTGAAAGATTGGCGCCACTGGATTAAAAACGGGTTTATTTTGGCTTTACCAGCTATCCTTTCATTAGCCACAGTTTATAAATTCTTTCTCTCCAAAGGCAGTAATCCTGCATCGGCATCGCCTGGCTTGCGCTTAAGCCTCGAAGCATTGGGCTTTCCACTGGCCTCTCCCCTGCTTTCCGGTTTTTCGGTAGACGATCTTTTCCAGGGCCTGCTCTACCACGTCGATGGGGCCATCATCGGGCCATCGCTTACCATCGTGGTATTGGTGTTAACGGCTCTGCTGAGTATAGGTTTGTTTATATCCATCATACGATATATCCCTATTAAGCCTTATAAGCTGGCCGTGACAGTTTTCTACGTCATCTCATTCCTGTTTTTTTCATCCGTTTTTTTACGGCAGCTGGATATTTCGTACGAGGGGAGGCATTTGCGCATAGTTGGCTTGCTGTTTATCCCAGGTACAATTTACCTTTTCAGCTTAATTAAACCCGGCTTTAAAGCACTGTTTATTTTAATATGGTTGGGCATAACGTTTACAAGCATCAAATACTTTGTAGTTAATTATAAATATAACGTTAAAAATAACGCGCGCGGCTCATCGGGCATAACACAGTTATTTATCGATCAACCCTCATTAAACTATCTGGCGCAATTGGATAAACAGTACCATAACGATGCGCTGTTTGCCTTTACAAGTGCCGATCTGGGTTTAGAAATTACACACAACCGCATGATTACGCTGGATGATATCAGCGAAGATAACGCCGACACTTATACCGATAATAATGTATATGAAGGCCACGCCGGGCCACTATTTATCCTATTGCCGGCCCGTTACGCTACCAATGGCTATGCAGACGTTATCCGGAAATGCTTTCCGGGTTATAGCAACTTCAGTATCAAAAAACTAAGTAAGGGATATATTTTATTGAGTGCGCTTTAAGCCCTGTTAATCTCTTTCCAAAGCAGGTCTTTCAGTTCGGTTAAACCCTTTTGGGCTACCGACGAAATAAATACCGCCTCAATCCCGGCAGGGAGCTCCTTTGCCATTTCCTGCTGTAATTCCTCATCCAGCATATCGGCTTTGGTAATGGCCAGTATCCTTGGCTTGTGAGTTAGTTCGGGGTTATACTCGGTAAGTTCGTGCAGTAATATCTGGTATTCCTCCTGGATGGTCCGGCTGGTATCGGCAGGGATCATAAACAACAATACCGAGTTACGCTCAATATGTCGCAGAAACCTGAAGCCTAATCCCTTACCTGTAGAAGCTCCTTCTATAATACCCGGAATATCGGCCATTACAAATGATTTGTTATCGCGATACGCCACAATACCCAAATTGGGAACGAGGGTAGTAAAAGAGTAATCGGCTATCTCAGGCTTGGCTGCCGAAACTACGGATAGCAGTGTTGATTTACCGGCATTAGGGAAGCCTACTAAACCAACATCGGCCAATACTTTTAGCTCCAGGATATTCCATACCTCCTGCCCCTCTTCGCCGGGTTGGGCGAAGCGCGGCGTTTGCTGTGTAGACGACTTGAAATGCCAGTTGCCCAAACCTCCGCGGCCACCGCTGGTTAATATTTTGGTTTCGCCATCCTGGGTAATCTCAAACAGTATCTCTCCCGTCTCCGCATCTTTGGCTATCGTACCTAAGGGAACTTCCAAAATCTCGTCTTTCCCGTTTTTACCGGTTCTTAACGAGCTTCCTCCCGATTCGCCGTCGGCAGCTATAATATGTTTGCGGTATTTAAGATGGAGCAAGGTCCAAAACTGAGCGTTTCCGCGTACAATGACATGGCCGCCACGCCCCCCATCGCCACCATCGGGCCCACCTTTTGAGGTTAAAATATCACGATGCAAGTGCGATGAGCCTGCCCCTCCATGCCCGGAACGGCAGCACACTTTAACGTAATCAACAAAATTTGAACCTTGAGACATTTGGATTTTGGGGTTTACGAATTACGGCTCCGGCTTGGTTAGAGGCGAAGATCGATTTTCGAATGATATTTAAATAGCATTTTAAATATATAACTAAATCTTTTGCATGCGGCACATCCTGATAACAGAAACGCCGGACGCAAAAGATTTTGATTTTTAAAATGGCACCAATAGTTTATAGGAAACTATTAGATTATTATTTGCAAAGATCAACTATAGCGCAAATAGAATGGAAGATCTCATCGATGCTGCCAATGCCGTTTATGCTTTTAAATTTATTTTGTACTTTGTAAAACTGCGCAACGGGTGCTGTTTTGTTATTATATTCGTGTATCCGCTTGCGGATAACTTCAGGATTGGCATCATCTGGTCGGCCAGACTCTTTGCCCCTCAATAATAAGCGGTGCTCCAACTCATCATCATCAACTTCCAGCGCGATCATGCTCGAGATCGATTCGCCTTTAGAAGCCAATAAATTATCCAAAGCCTCGGCCTGCGCCACGGTACGCGGAAAACCATCGAATATAAAACCACGAGCATCTTTATTGGCATCCAGCTTGTTGCTGATCATACCGATCACCACTTCGTCTGGAACCAGAAAACCCTGATCCATCAATTTTTTGGCTTCTATACCAAGTTCTGTTCCCTGTGTTATTTCGCCTCTGAGCAGATCGCCTGTTGAAAGGTGTATCAACTGATACTGGTCAATAAGTTTTTGAGATTGAGTTCCCTTACCTGCTCCTGGCGGGCCAAATAGTACTAAATTCAGCATCCTGGTGATTTAAAATTTAAAAAGTCTTTTTGCGAAATACAAAAAGACTTTAATTGGTGCACTCGAAGGGAGTCGAACCCCTAACCTTCTGATCCGTAGTCAGACGCTCTATCCAATTGAGCTACGAGTGCATATTGACTTAAAAACTCCCGTCTGCTTCCAGATCAGGATGTACTTTACAGTACTTTGTTTCCCGTTAATATCTCCCACTCTGCTTATCACAATTCGTTTGCTTTTTTAACGGACTGCAAAAATAGAGTTTTCTTTTAAAAATCCACAAAAAAATAAAAAATTACTTCACTTTTTCTGCAATAGCTTCAAAATCAGGCAAATCCCCTGCCGATTCTAATACCTCTGCATAAATAACCCGATGTTCCTCGTCTAAAACAAAGGCGGCACGTTTGGATACGCCTTTTAAACCCAACACAAAGTCGGCATATAATGCGCCATAAGCCGCCGATACCTCTTTATTAAAATCGGATAATAAAGGAAACTGGTATTGATTTTCTTCCTTAAACTTAGCCAGCGTAAAAGGCGAATCAACCGAAATACCTAAAATTTGTGCGCCAAGGCCATCATAATAGCCAAAACTATCGCGCATAGTACAAAGCTGCGTTGTACAAACTCCGGTAAATGCTAAAGGAAAGAAATGGATAACTACTTTTTTACCTTTAAAATCGGATAAGCTAACTTCTTTCAGCTCCGATGATACTAATTTAAATTCTGGCGCCTGCTGCCCGGTTACAATTAACATATTTGCTTTTTATTTAGAAGCAAAACTACTGATTAGCTTTTTAAGGTTTGTTATTTTTATGTCTGTTTTGATTCTTAAAAACGATAGCAATATGGTAAAATATTCACGCTTATTACTTGACGGAAAAATTGCAAATAAACTTCGCCGCCAGAAAGCTTTGACGACTTTTTAAATTTGTCAAAGCTAATACCGTCAGTCAATCACAAACTCAATCATATCAACTTTGAAACATTATTTCCTGCTATCAGTTATCCACAGCAATCCAAGTAAAATCAACACAATAAAAAAACAGCGACCTCATGAAAGCCGTTATCATCACCCATCCCGGCCCGCCGGAAGTACTCCAGATACAAGATCGCCCCAAACCCCAAATTTCGACCGGCGAAGTATTGGTAAAAGTTGCAGCAGCGGGTGTAAATCGCCCAGATGTGGCGCAACGCAAGGGCAACCACCCGCCACCTGCCGGTGCATCAATAGATATTCCCGGCCTCGAGGTAGCGGGCACCATAGTGGAAGTTGGCGCTGATGTTACCCGCTGGAAAATTGGCGACCAGGTTTGCGGATTAGTAATTGGCGCAGGGTATGCCGAATATTGTGTTATCCCGGCAGGGCAATGTTTACCTATACCGGGCAATTTAACTTTGGTTGAAGCGGCATCGCTGCCCGAAACATTTTTCACGGTTTGGAGCAATGTGTTCGACAGGGGAAATTTACAGCCGGGTGAAAGCCTGCTGGTGCACGGCGGATCGAGCGGTATTGGCGTTACAGCCATTCAAATGGCCCGCGCCTTAGGTAGCAAAGTATTTGTAACGGCAGGTAACGAAGAAAAGGTTAGTTTTTGCGAAAGTTTAGGGGCAGAACGTGCCATTAATTACAAAACGGAGAGTTTTAAAGAGATAATTGAAGAAGCTACACAGGGCAAAGGCGTAAATGTAATATTAGACATGATTGGCGGCGACTATACGCCTGATAATATCAAATGCCTGGCAGTGGAAGGTCGACTGGTAATGATCAACTCGATGAAGGGCAGAGAAGCTAAGGTAGACCTGGCGGAAGTAATGCGCAAAAGGTTGATTATAACCGGCTCCATGTTGCGTGGCCGCGATGTGGCTTTTAAAACCGCTATTGCTCATCAATTGGAGCAGCACGTTTGGCCCTTGATAGCAGCCGGACAGATTAAACCGGTAATTTATAGGGTATTCCCGGCAGAACAGGGAGCGGAGGCGCACGCGCTGATGGAAAGTAGCGACCATATAGGGAAAATTGTATTGAGCCCCTGGTAAGTTAAGAGTACTTAGTCCGGGAGTTAAACGTATCACAACAATCAAACGCTACTACATATCAACGATTTAACATTACCCCATATACACCAATGGTGGCCGTGCGGCTCTCTCTCTGCAACAACAAAAGGATATGATTCTACTCAAAATAAAATAAGTTTGATATTTTAGCAGAACGCGGAGCAGTAAAATATTCTGATTTATGCGCAATAAGTCAAATACGGTGTAGCCGAACCTACTGGTATCCTATACAAATAACTTCTGACTACATGTGCCTTAAAACTTTTACATTATTTTTGCTTGGTTACATTTCCCTTACGGTGACAACTGCTACCGCGCAACAATTGTCCACATCCGACAGCATCGACATTTTCATAAAGCATAAAATGCAGCAGCGCCATATTCCGGCCTTGCAGATTGCCGTTGTACACGCTGGCAAAATTATTAAAAGTACTACATACGGCACAGCTAACCTGGAATACCAGATTAAAGCGACTGATGAAAGCATATTTTCCATCAATTCCATTACCAAAGCGTTTACCGGAATCGCCATTATGCAACTGGCTGAAGAACATAAGTTAAAAATTACCGATCCACTGGCTAATTATCTGGACAGCCTGCCGGGTGCATGGAAAAATATTACCCTGCAACAGGTATTGACCCATACATCCGGGCTGCCTGATCTGCTGGATGCTGAAGAACAGGTACTTGGGCATGGCGATGAACAGGAAGCTATGCAAAAAGTAAAGATGCTGCCTATTGAGGCTCAGCCCGGTGAAAAGTTCAGCTATAATCAGACTGGTTATGTGCTGCTTGGACAGATCATCACCAAATTAAGTGGCATGCACTTTACCCGCTTTATCGAAGAGCGGCAGTTTAAAGTAGCTGGGATGAAGCTAACCCGTTTCGGCGATTCTTACGATGTTATCCCTAACTATGCTGGTGCTTATACTATGACCAGGCAGGTGGGCGACCGGTTTGTGGTGAATAGCACACCTGGTGTATCCTATATCCAGTTCCCTGTGTTTTTCAGAACGGCAGCCGGTATCTTGTCTACCGCTACCGATATGGCTAATTGGATAATTGCCTTGAAAAGTGGTAAGCTTTTAAAGCAGCAGTCCAGCATCGCTGCACTTTGGACACCGGCAGTTTTAAACAATGGTAAGATCGGCGGTTTTAATCTGCTTACCAATGGTTATGCGCTGGGATGGCCTACAGTAACACGTGATGAGCATCCTGCTGTTGGCCCGGTAGGCGGCAGGAGATCGGCTTTGTTTGTTTATTTAAAAGATGACCTATCCATAGTCATATTGACCAATTTGTTAGGTGGCAACCCTGAACAGTTCATCGATGAAATTGCCGGCTATTACATCCCGGATATGCATGAGGTAAGCGGCTTTGGTTTACCGGCAAATTTAAAAAAGTTAAGGGCAGAGTTACTAAAAAAGGGATTTGATCAGGCAATACCGGTAGTATCCCACTTAAAAAAGAACGATCCGGCATTCCAGTTAACTGAAAAAGAATTGAATGGCTGGGGCTACCAGCTGATCGCTCAAAAAAATATGCCTGCGGCATTAGCCATTTTTAAACTTAATGTTTCACTTTATCCACAAAGCGCCAATGTGTATGATAGTTTGGCTGAGACACTCGAAGAGACAGATCAAATTCCCGAAGCCTTGGTTAATTATAAAAAGTCGCTTGCCCTAAACCCGCAAAATAAACACGGGGCTATGCGTATAAAGACACTTACCGAGAAGCAAGCGAATTAAAAAAAGTATAACGGATATTATAAATAAAGCTTATCGGCAGTCAGCAGATGGCGGGTGTGTTGTGACGAACTCAAAAAAGAGGGAGTCCTGATACGGTTTAGCAGAACTCCCCGCCTATGATTTAATATTAATCAACGTGAATTAAACACACCTATTAATCTATAGCATCTTTATTCCCGATACTTCTTTCCGAATAATCGACCCGTCCAACCGAAAAAACAGAGATGACGTTTGAACCTTATAGATTACCAAACGCAGATAGGAAAAGCGGGCAATGGCCCCGACTGCACGCCGGGCCGGATTTGGCCTGTGTGGGGAAGGATCGGGCAGTCTTGACTTTTTGGTTCTTTTTTGTCAAGAAAAAAGAACAAAGCCCTTCCCGCGGCGACTGAGCGGGCCGATGTCATAAATTAAGAATACTAATTATAGGAGCAAAAATATACGCACTGATAATCAAAAAACTTAAGAAGACATCATTATAAATATCCTGTACCTATGATTTAACCCATAACCGCCATTTTATCCTTGATACCACTCACAAAAAAGCCGCCTTATTTTAACAAGGCGGCTTACATAAAAACTAAACAATCACAATTATCATTTACGGGAATACGATGCCGTTATAAGCACCTACGTTAACTATAGAAAGCGACGAACCGTATTTACTATTAATAGCCTTAATAAATTCGTTAGCAACAATGGCATAACCGCGCGGGGTTAAATGCACACCATCTAACGAGAACAAGCCGCCGCTGATATAATTTGAATTAAAGCTAATCCCATCTATTACCAGTCCGCTTGTTTTAACATTGGTTAAAAAGGTGAAGGCATCAAACACTGCTAATCCTTTGGCCGCTGCTGTAGCCTTGATTGTAGCATTGTAAGAATTAACATAATCCTTAACCAGCGCTGCCTCATTTTGATCTAAAACATATTTCGATTCGATAGCATTACGCGGATCCAAGCCATATGGGTACGGGTTACCGGTAGTGGGCTTACCTATTGCCGATAGCTGGCCCTGGAATGTTAACACCAGTAAATCGTTAGCGGTTGCCGGCCTTGGCGCATAAGTTGTGGCTGCGGCATTTGTGGCGGCGTTAATATAGATAGCCTGTATTGATGGCACTGCCTTTTGCACGCCTGCCAACACCGCGCCTACGGTTACGGTAGTAAAATATGGAATAGTGGTTACATCCGGAATGGTTGCACAAGCTCCTTTAGCACCGGTTCCACCTGTTCCGCCGGCTGTTAAACGGGTTAACAAAGTACTATATAAATTACCAAAAGTTGTTTTGTCGGTCAGTACATCACCTGCTCCACCGCTTGTTGCGTAGCCCAGTGCATCGTTATTACCTAACCAGTTGGTAAAAAATGTAAACGATTTAGCAGTTATAAAATCAAGGTATTGAGTAGTATTTGTTCCGGCATTGCCAGGCAGCAAACGTTCATAGTAAGGGTTTCCATTGCCATAAAGCGCGTTTTGAATATCATTCAACTTAATGCCAGGCACACCATAATTTTCGAGTGCACCGCTATATTTGGTGTATAGCAATATAGTACCTAACCCCGGTATGGTAGCGGTGCCCCTAACAGCCACGTTTGTTTTAACGGTATCAATCACCGGGTTGCCGCTTGCATCAAAGCTTTTAAGCCTCAGATAGCCGGAGCCGTTAGCCTGATCCGTTGTAAAAAGTGACTGAGCAAAAGAGCCGCCGCCTGCCGCCTGCATCTGCGTGGCTATCATATTGGGGTATGAATTTAATTGCCCCGACCGGTATAATCCGCCATCGGCATAACCGGCAGTTAGCGAATTACCTACTGCAATATATCTTGTAAAATCGGCAGAACCGCGACTTGGTGCCGGCGTATCAAACGATGGCTTGCAGGCAGATACCCATACCAGCGCAAGTAATGTATATATATATATTTTAAAAGTTTTCATGTTGATCGTTTTTATGTATTACCAGTGATAAGCAAGAGAGATTCCGGGGATCCAAACATCGGTTTTAAATGTTCCGGATAAACCGGACTCGATATTGGTTTGAGTTCTGTTCATCAGGTGTTCATATTCAAATGCAAAATCGATATCTAACTTTTTAGCCAGCGTATAGCCCAGGCCAACTGTTCCATAAACCCGGTTAGCATCAGGGGCTTCGGGAGTAACATATCCATCTCTAACAGATGTTGTTGCATAACCCCCTCCAAAACGCAAGGCAAAAGCCTGTGTCGCTTTATACTCGGCTCCTCCCCTAAAATCATAGGCATCCTTATAATTACGTGCCGAACTTGAAAACGTTGAGCCGCCCACACTCTGCGAAAAATTAAAGTCTAAAGACTTGTATGAACGCCACCTTACGTAGTTTAAATCAACACCTATAGTCCACTTGTTGGTTGGATAAAACCCAAAACCAACGCTGGTTGTTGAAGGCAGATCAATAGCTGCGTTAAATTTCGTCCCGTCGGGAAACTGAGTAGCCTTGATGGATGCGGGTATGGTGCCTGAATAGGTAACATCACCGTTATTGATAGACGTATTGGCGTTTGACCGATGCGTGATACCGACAGTCATGCCCACTTCTGTTTTGATATAGATACCGGCGTTCCATCCGTAGCCATGGCCGTGGCCCTTAATATCTATAGCAGCATCACTGCTAACGGGCAAGCCGCGTTGCAAATCAACACTACCATAGTCGTAAACAAAACCACCACCAATACTTAAAAAGTCGGCCAGTTTAACGCTTAAAGTAGGCTGAAAATAAATAGCTTTTAAATTAAGGCTCTCCAACGCGTACTTACCATCCCAGGTATTTCCCCAATTGGTTAATCCGCCAAAGGGAGTATAAACGCCTAACCCGATTTTCCAAAACGATGCCTTGGGTCCCCAGGCGGCATAAAAGGTAAAAGGAGTGGCTATTTCATTCTTGTTGTTAAAATACTGGCTTGAGCCTGTGCTTTGGAATGCGGATTGAAATACGAGCGGGCTGATGCCGCCTTGTATATAATTTTCGGGGAGCATAGCCACCGCTCCGGGGTTAAACAATATCGATGCACCGTCCTGTACAATACCGGTGCCGGTGTTACCCATACCTACCTGCTTTTGTCCGTGCAGATTAACTTGAAATCCTTGAGCCATAGCCATAACAGGCAATAGCGCAAGCCCTATTAGTAATACTCTTCTCATAATTTTATAATTAATCCCGGTCTACGGCAATTGGTTTATACACAAACATAACAAAATTTACTATGCTTACATAGCAATGTCGATTATTTTTTTTCATACTAAGCACCACTTTATGAGTTAAAAAAATACCACCTATTTAAGCACATACAAGTATTTTTACCTTAATTTGTTTCAATAATTATGCACTTCGTAATTACGTTATAATGATGTGCATAAAATATTAAATTGGGTGTTTGATTATCGGTTATAAACCTTATTTTTGCCACCCGTAACTAGCCTTTGATTATTAAAGGTTTAATATTATAAAGAATTACCCAAAATAGTATGCCAAACATTGGAAAAATATCACAAATCATTGGCCCGGTAGTTGACGTAAGCTTTGCTAATGACGGACAACTCCCCCGGATCTTTGATGCCTTAGAGATCACAAAAGACAACGGACAAAAAATTATCCTTGAAGTTCAACAACACTTAGGCGAAGACCGGGTGCGAGCGATTGCGATGGATTCGACGGACGGGTTATTACGCGGTATGACAGTTACCGATACGAAGTCGCCGATCAAAATGCCTGTTGGCGATCAGATCAAAGGCCGTTTATTAAATGTTGTAGGACAAGCTATTGATGGTATTGATCAATTAGATAATTCGGCTGGTGCCCCTATCCACGCTAAACCTCCGCGTTTTGATGAGTTATCAACCGAAACAGAGGTATTGTTTACAGGTATCAAAGTAATCGATTTAATTGAGCCTTATGCAAAAGGCGGTAAAATTGGTTTATTTGGTGGTGCCGGTGTAGGTAAAACCGTATTGATCATGGAGCTGGTAAACAATATTGCCAAGGCTTACGCAGGTTTATCGGTATTTGCCGGTGTAGGTGAGCGTACCCGCGAAGGAAACGACTTATTGCGCGAGTTTATAGAATCGAATGTGATTAACTACGGCGATGCTTTCAAACATTCAATGGAAGAAGGCGGCTGGGATTTAAGCGTAGTTGATAAAGAAAAATTAAAAGAATCAAAAGCGACACTGGTTTTCGGTCAGATGAACGAGCCTCCCGGTGCACGTGCGCGGGTAGCTTTATCAGGATTAACCGTTGCCGAATATTATCGTGACGGTGATGGCGAAGGACAAGGTAAGGATATCCTGTTCTTCGTGGATAACATCTTCCGCTTTACCCAGGCAGGTGCCGAGGTATCGGCTTTGTTAGGCCGTATGCCATCGGCGGTAGGTTACCAGCCAACACTGGCTACCGAAATGGGTTTGATGCAGGAACGTATCACATCAACCAAACGTGGATCGATTACATCAGTACAAGCGGTATACGTACCTGCGGATGATTTAACCGACCCTGCACCGGCAACAACATTTGCCCACTTGGATGCTACAACTTCGTTATCGCGTAAAATTGCCGAGTTAGGCATTTACCCCGCGGTTGACCCATTGGATTCAACTTCACGCATCCTTAGCGCTGCCATTTTAGGTGATGAGCATTATAATACCGCTCAACGCGTTAAAGAAATTTTACAACGCTACAAAGAGTTGCAGGATATCATCGCTATTTTGGGTATGGATGAGTTATCTGAAGAAGATAAATTGGTAGTAACCCGTGCGCGCCGTGTACAACGTTTCCTTTCGCAACCGTTCCACGTAGCTGAGCAATTCACCGG
Organism: Mucilaginibacter paludis DSM 18603; assembly: GCF_000166195.2. Taxonomy (NCBI): domain Bacteria; kingdom Pseudomonadati; phylum Bacteroidota; class Sphingobacteriia; order Sphingobacteriales; family Sphingobacteriaceae; genus Mucilaginibacter; species Mucilaginibacter paludis. The sequence continues at coordinate 5,229,906 of NZ_CM001403.1, read as the reverse complement.
TTTAAAAGGTGTATTGGTTGATATCAAAGATACCATTAAAGGCTTTAACATGATTATGGATGGCGAAGTTGATGAGTATCCTGAAGCAGCTTTCAACCTGGTAGGTACTATTGAGGATGCTATTGAAAAAGGTAAAAAATTATTAGCAGAAGCAAATAACTAATAGTATTGAGATGTGCGTATTGCGTATTGAGACCAGAATGCTCATCGCGATACGCATTACCAAACTAACACAGTATTGAGAATATCGCAATACTCACTACGCAATACTAAAAACAAATGAATTTAGAAATACTTACTCCCGATAAAAAAGTGTTCGAAGGCGAGGTTAAATCCGTAACCGTTCCGGGCACTATGGGATCTTTCGAGATATTAAACAATCACGCTGCCATCATCTCTACTTTAGAGGATGGTAAACTCATTGTTCGTACTTCCGGTAAAGAGGAAGTTTACATAGTTAAAGGTGGCGTTGTTGAAGTACTGAACAACAAAGTGATGGTTTTGGCGGAGGGTATTATTCAACGCTAAATTTATTGCTAAAAGTTTTCGAAAAAGGCCTCTTAGCAATAAATGCTAAGAGGCCTTTTTTTTGAGCAAAAATTAAAATCCTTCCAGCCATTGAGGCATTTTACGCAGAATTTTAACTTTTTATACCAATTACGATTTCGGTATACCGTATACCAAAACTAACTTTGGTATACGGTATACCATCTATAATTTTTATATAGAAGCAAATACAAAATAAAATACCAAATAAAAACTTTATACAGAATTAAATACTAATTTAAAAAATATCACATCCCCTATTGCTACTATACAAACAAGTACCTAACTTACAGATATAGTTTTTAACCAAACAATGAACCAAGGATCAGCACAACAAACAAGTATTATAATCGCCTCCGTTAAAGAGGTGGTCATTAGTGTTGTCATTCAAATTCTGGGCATTCAAATTTTGCTTCTGGCACTGCCAGTACATACAGGGGATAAGCGTTTTAACCAGTAACACATAAAATACCACGAAGCGCCTTCCCCATCAAAAATGAGAAGGCGTTTTTGTTATAATACTAAATTGTAAATATCTATCCAAACAACATGAGTTCGACAACAGATACCCTACAGGATACAGAATTGAACAAGTACAGCAAAGTACTCACCCAAGACCCGACACAACCGGCTGCCCAGGCCATGCTTTACGGAATCGGTTTAACCGAAGACGACATGAAAAAAGCCCAGGTAGGTATTGCAAGTATGGGCTATGACGGCAATACATGCAACATGCACCTGAATGATCTGGCCGCCATTGTGAAGAAGGGTGTGTGGGATGCCAATTTAGTAGGATTGATATTTAATACTATTGGTGTAAGCGATGGCATGAGTAACGGAACTGATGGCATGCGCTATTCGCTGGTAAGCCGCGATGTGATTGCCGACTCGATTGAAGCGGTATGCGGTGCTCAATACTATGATGGCTTAATTGCCTTGCCCGGTTGTGATAAAAATATGCCAGGTACCATTATGGCTATGGGCCGTTTAAACCGCCCTTCTATTATGGTATACGGCGGTACTATTAAACCCGGCCATTATAAAGGTGAAGATTTAAATATCGTATCAGCATTTGAAGCTTTAGGCAAAAAGATAGCCGGGCAATTGGATGATTTTGATTTTAAAGAGATCATTAAAAATGCCTGCCCGAGTGCTGGTGCCTGCGGCGGTATTTACACAGCCAACACCATGGCCGCCGCCATTGAGGCTTTAGGGATGAGCTTGCCTTACTCCTCGTCAAACCCGGCACTTAGCGACGATAAAAAAGCAGAGTGTTTAGCAGCCGGTGAAGCCATTAAGGTTTTATTAGAGAAAGACATCAAACCATCCGACATCATGACGCGCGAAGCATTTGAAAATGCTATCGTAACCATTATGGTATTAGGCGGATCAACAAACGCGGTGCTCCATTTAATAGCGATGGCTAAAAGTGTGGATGTTAAATTAACCCAGGATGATTTCCAGGCGGTGAGCAACCGCATACCCGTATTGGCCGATATGAAGCCGAGCGGTAAATACATGATGGAAGACCTACATAATATAGGCGGCGTTCCGGCTGTAATGAAATACCTGTTAAAACAAGGTTGGTTACATGGCGAATGCTTAACCGTTACCGGCAAAACCATTGCCGAAAACCTGGAGAGCGTACCGGAACTGGAATTTGAAACTCAAAAAATTATCTGGCCTGTTGAGGCACCGGTAAAAGCCACTGGTCACCTGCAAATATTATACGGAAACCTGGCCGAAGGCGGCAGTGTAGCCAAGATAAGCGGTAAAGAAGGTACACACTTTGAGGGCCCGGCCCGCGTGTTTGATGGCGAATTTGAATTGATAAACGGCATTCAAACCGGCAAAGTAAAAGCTGGTGATGTTGTTGTGATTAAAAACGTTGGCCCTAAAGGCGCACCCGGTATGCCCGAGATGCTCAAACCAACTTCGGCCATATTTGGCGCTGGCTTGGGCAGCTCGGTAGCTTTAATTACCGATGGGCGTTTCTCAGGCGGTACCCATGGTTTCGTGGTAGGGCACATTACCCCTGAGTGTTATGACGGCGGCTTGTTAGGCCTGGTTAACGATGACGACAAAATTATCATCGATGCCATTAACAACAGTATTAACTTGATATTGAGCGACGAAGAAATTGCAGCCCGCAAAGCCGCATGGGTACAGCCAAAGCTCCGAGTCAGCAAAGGTTTGTTATATAAATACGCCAAAACAGTAAGCACAGCCGCCGAAGGTTGCGTTACTGACGAAGGGCTTTAGAGCCCCCTAACCCCCTGAAGGGGGAACGAACGACGGAAATAATAAATCGGTGAAATCACAAAAAAGAAACTGGTGAAATCACAAAAAATCGGTGAAATCACAAAAAAATAAAGACATGGAAGTTGCACAACAGGAAATAGCAGTTGAACCAAAGAAAAAAGAAACGGTAAACGTTTCTGGTTCAGTAGCCTTATTGGAAGCGCTGATAGCCGAGGGTACCGAAACCATTTTTGGTTATCCGGGTGGCGCCATCATGCCTATATATGATGCCTTATACGATTATAATGACAAATTGAACCACGTACTGGTGCGCCATGAGCAAGGCGGCATTCACGCAGGCCAGGGTTATGCACGCACATCGGGCCGTGTTGGCGTAGTGTTTGCTACCAGCGGACCCGGCGCCACCAACCTGATCACCGGTTTAGCCGACGCTCAGATTGACAGTACCCCTTTGGTATGTATCACCGGGCAGGTATTTGCTCACCTTTTAGGTACCGATGCATTCCAGGAAACCGACGTGATTAACATCACCACTCCTGTTACCAAATGGAATTACCAGGTAACAGATGCTAACGAAATTCCGGAAGTTATAGCCAAGGCATTTTACATCGCCAAAAGCGGCAGACCAGGGCCGGTATTGATCGACATCACTAAAAACGCCCAGATCCAGAAATTTGATTTTGAAGGTTATACCCCCTGCAACCACATCCGTAGCTACAGGCCTAAACCTATTGTTCGTCATACTTATATCGAGCAGGCTGCTGAACTAATCAACAATGCCAAAAAACCATTTATTTTATGGGGACAAGGTGTTATTTTGGGAAGTGCCGAGCAGGAGTTTAAAACTTTTGTTGAAAAAAGCGGCATCCCCGCTGCCTGGACAATTTTAGGCGCAGGAGCCATCCCCACAGATCATCCTTTAAACGTTGGTATGCTGGGTATGCATGGCAATTACGGCCCCAACGTTTTAACCAACGAGTGCGATGTATTGATCGCTATCGGGATGCGTTTTGATGATCGTGTAACGGGCCGTTTAGATAAATATGCCAAACAAGCCCAGGTAATTCACCTGGATATTGATCCGGCAGAGATAGACAAGAATGTAAAATCAACTGTTCCGGTTTGGGGCGATTGTAAAGAGACTATTCCAATGCTCACTAAATTAGTGGAGCAAAAACAACATACCGAATGGGTTAACCTGTTTTACGATTACGCAAGTAAAGAGGTTGAAGCGGTTATACACCAGGAGTTAAACCCCGGCACCGGCGAAATGACCATGGGGGAGGTAATCAACCAGCTTAACGAAATAACTAAAGGCGAAGCTGTTATTGTAACCGATGTTGGCCAGCACCAAATGGTGGCCTGCCGTTATGCCAAACTCAACAAAACCCGCAGCAATGTTACAAGCGGTGGCCTGGGCACTATGGGCTTTGCCCTACCGGCAGCTATAGGCGCTAAATTTGGCGCTCAGGACCGTACCGTAGTGGCCATTATTGGCGATGGAGGTTTCCAGATGACCTTGCAGGAATTGGGTACCATTATGCAAAGCGGCGTAGATGTAAAGATCGTGATTCTGAATAACCGTTTCCTGGGTATGGTTCGCCAGTGGCAGGAATTGTTTAACGAAAGGCGCTACTCTTTTGTGGATATTCAAAGCCCCGATTTTGTAGCCGTAGCCGCAGCTTACCGCATTGCTGGCAAATGCATCAATGAGCGCGATGAATTAGTACCCGCGCTTACCGAAATGCTCAACCACAAAGGCTCGTTCCTTTTAGAGGTAATGGTCACTAAAGAAAACAATGTATTCCCGATGGTTCCGCAAGGTTGCAGCGTGAGCGAAATCCGTTTAAAGTAAAGAGAGTCAGGAAGTAAGAATCAAGAACCAAGACAAACAGCCATCATGAGCGAGCAATCAACAGAAAAGCAGGAATATAACATCACCGTTTATACCGAAAACCAAATCGGACTGCTTAACCGTATAGCTATTATTTTTACGCGTCGTAAAATAAATATCGATAGTTTAAATACCTCTCCATCAGAAATTGAGAGTATCCATCGTTTTAACATCGTGATCACCGAATCAGAGGATGTGGTACGTAAACTGTGCCGCCAGATTGAAAAACAGGTGGAGGTATTAAAGGTATATTACCATACTAACCAGGACGTGATCTGGCAGGAACTGGCCTTATATAAAGTATCAACAGACATTATAGCCGAGAAGGTAAGTGTTGAGCGTTTGCTACGCGAGAACGGTGCCCGCGCGGTAGTGATTCGTAAGGATTATACCGTGTTTGAAACCACAGGCCATCGCGAAGAAACAGATCAGCTGATTAAAATTTTACAACCTTACGGCCTCATAGAGTTTGTACGCAGCGCCCGCGTGGCTATTATTAAAGATAGCGAAGGCTTTAACAGCAAGCTGCGCGAGTTTGAGCGTTTGGAACCAGGCGAAGATGTTTACGAAAACGAATACCTGAATAAAGGCGAGAAAGTATTCACGATGTAATTGAAAGTTAGAGGCAGGAAACAAGAGGAAAGAAGTAAGAGAAAAGGCGCAGGAAGCTGGAAGAAAAAAGAAATCGGCTAATTTGAACGCATCGGTGTAATCAAAAATAAATCGGTGTAATCATTAAACCAATCAGTGCAATCAAAAAAATAAAACAAATCAATAAATCAATCGGTGTAATCAAAAAAAGCATCGGTATAATCAAAAACAAACAAAATGGCAATACTAAATTTCGGCGGAACTGATGAGAATGTAGTAACCCGCGAAGAGTTCCCGTTAGCTAAAGCACAGGAAGTATTAAAAAACGAAACTGTAGCGGTTATCGGTTACGGTGTACAAGGCCCCGGTCAGGCACTTAACCAAAAAGATAATGGCATCAACGTAATTGTTGGCCAGCGTAAAGATTCAAAATCATGGGACAAGGCAGTTCGTGATGGTTTTGTACCCGGCGAAACCCTTTTTGAAATTGAAGAAGCCCTTGAAAAAGGAACTATCATTTGTTACCTATTGAGCGATGCCGCTCAGATAGCACTTTGGCCAACTGTTAAAAAACACTTAACTCCTGGTAAAGCATTATATTTTTCTCATGGTTTCGGTATTACCTTTAAAGAACAAACCGGCATCATCCCTCCTGCTGATGTTGATGTATTTTTGGTTGCTCCTAAAGGATCGGGCACTTCACTGCGTCGCATGTTTTTGCAAGGCCGTGGCTTAAACTCAAGCTATGCCATCTTCCAGGATGCAACCGGTAAGGCTGCAGATCGTGTTATCGCCTTAGGTATCGCTGTTGGCAGCGGTTATTTATTTGAAACTAACTTTAAAAAAGAAGTATACAGCGATTTAACCGGCGAACGTGGTACTTTAATGGGCTGTATCCAGGGTATTTTTGCCGCTCAGTACGATGTATTGCGCAGCAAGGGCCATACCCCATCAGAAGCCTTTAACGAAACTGTTGAAGAGTTAACCCAATCGTTAATGCCATTAGTTGCAGAAAACGGTATGGACTGGATGTATGCCAATTGCTCAACTACTGCTCAACGCGGCGCTTTAGACTGGTGGAAAAAATTCCGCGATGCTACTAAACCCGTATTTGAAGAATTATACGAAAGTGTTGCATCAGGCAAAGAATCACAACGTTCTATCGACCTGAACAGCCAACCAGACTACCGCGTAAAATTAGATGCTGAATTAGCAGAATTACGCGACAGCGAATTATGGCAAGCAGGCAAAACTGTCCGCAGTTTACGCCCTGAAAATCAGCCGGTAGAAGCTTAAGCCTCACCCCACCCTCTCCAAAGGAGAGGGCTTTAAAATGAAATGATAAGAAAATTGAAAACTCCCCCTTTGGGGGAGTTTTAGAGGGAGCCCAATGAAATGGAACGCTGAATTATACGATCAAAAACACGCATTTGTATCCCAATTTGGAGAAAACGTGCTTGAGTTACTGGATGCAAAAGCCGGTGAGCGTATCCTTGACCTGGGTTGCGGTACAGGTTACCTGGCCAATCAAATTCAAAGTTCAGGTGCCGATGTGGTAGGTGCAGATCTGTCTCCGGATATGATCGCGAAAGCAAAAGCAAGCTATCCGGATGTTGAGTTTATGGTTGCTAACGCATCTGATTTTCATTTCGATAAAAAATTTGATGCTGTTTTTAGTAACGCGGCATTGCATTGGGTGAAAGATCATGATGGCATGATGCTGTCTGTTTACAACAGCCTTAAACCCGGCGGCCGTTTTGTTGCCGAAATGGGTGGCAAAGGCAATGTTGGTTTACTGATAGCGGCCACTAAACAGGTTTTAGAAAAATACGGTTACCATAAACAAACCGAGATACAATTATGGCGTTTCCCGGCCCTGGGCGAATATACCCACCAACTGGAAAACCACGGCTTTAAAGTAAGCTTCGCTATTCACTTTGACAGGAAGACCTTGTTGCAAGATGGCGACGAAGGTGTGGCGAAATGGATAACCATGTTTGGCTCCCCCTATTTTGAAGGGGTAGATGCCAACGATAAGCAGCTAATGCTAAAAGAAATTACAGAGATACTCAGGCCGACCTTTTACCAGGACAGGCAATGGTATGCTGATTACAAACGATTAAGGTTTATAGCGGTAAAAGAGATTTGAGATGATAGATATGAGATTTGAGACATACCCAATGATGGTATAATGATGAATCTCATACTTATCCTATAAACAACATGAAATAATAAAACGAGCTAAGGAGATCGGGCATCTGATCATATCCAAAGCTTTCCCGAATAACAACACAACGACAAAATAACAAAATGAGCAACAAATGTGGGATAGTTAGGTAAAGGCGAACGCCCCAAATCTGATATGTCACATCTAAAATTTAAAAAAAATGTTACACGATCCGAACCATGTCTATATTTTCGACACTACGCTGCGTGATGGCGAGCAAGTGCCCGGTTGCCAGTTGACAACCCCTGAAAAAGTTGAGATTGCTAAGGAACTGGAATCTCTCGGCGTTGACATTATTGAAGCAGGTTTCCCGGTATCAAGCCCTGGTGATTTTTTAAGCGTGGTTGAAATTTCAAAGGCGGTTAAATATCCAACCATCTGTGCCCTCACACGCGCCAACAAAGGCGATATCGATGTAGCTGTCGAGGCTTTAAAATACGCTAAAACGCCGCGTATCCATACGGGTATCGGCTCCTCGGACATGCATATCAAATACAAATTTAACAGCACCCGCGAAGAGATTTTAGAGCGTGCGGTTGAAGCTGTGAAATACGCCAAAAAATCCGTCGAAGACATCGAATTTTATGCCGAAGATGCAGGCCGGGCCGATGTGGAGTATTTGGCTTTAATGGTCGAGTCGGTCATCGCGGCAGGTGCAACCGTAGTAAACATCCCGGATACTAACGGTTATTGCCTGCCCGACCAGTACGGTTCAAAAATAAAGTACCTCAAAGAAAACGTTAAAAATATCGACAAAGCCATCATCTCCGTGCATTGTCATAACGATCTGGGTTTGGCTACAGCCAACTCCATAGCCGGTTTACAAAACGGCGCCCGCCAGGTAGAATGTACCATTAACGGCATTGGCGAACGAGCCGGCAATACCTCCATGGAAGAAGTAGTGATGATATTAAAAACACACTACGGCATGGGCTTAAACAGCACCATTAACACCAAACATTTTTACGAATTAAGCAACATGGTAAGCACCATGATGCGCATGCCTGTGCAGCCCAACAAAGCTATTGTAGGTGCAAACGCATTTGCCCATAGCTCGGGCATACACCAGGACGGCTTTTTGAAACACCGCGAAAACTACGAGATCATCTCGCCCGACGATGTAGGCTTTCCTAACGCCAGCATCGTATTAACAGCGCGCAGCGGCAGGCATGCCTTAAAATTCCACCTGGCCCGCTTAGGCCATCACCTGGATAAAGGCGAACTCGACCTTACCTACAAAACTTTTTTAACCCTTGCCGATAGCAAGCTTAATATTACCGACGAAGACCTGCTAATGTTGGTAGGTGCCGGAAAATTAGTATAACCAGTTATTTCAGATAACTTTAATTCATAGTAATAGAAACAAAAAATGAGCAAGACATTATTTGATAAGGTGTGGGACACTCACGTAGTACGTAAAATTGAGGGTGGCCCTGATGTGCTTTTTATTGATCGCCATCTTATTCACGAAGTTACAAGCCCTGTAGCCTTTTTAGGCTTAAAAAGCAGGGGTATCAAAGTTTTATACCCGGAGCGTACTTTTGCTACCGCAGATCATAACACGCCAACTATTAACCAGCACCTGCCTGTTGCCGATCCGCTTTCGGCAAACCAGCTTAAGGCGCTCGAGTCAAACTCAAACGAATACGGCATCAGCCACTGGGGCCTGGGCCACCAAAAAAACGGCATCGTTCACGTTGTGGGCCCTGAGTATGGTATTACCCAGCCAGGTGCAACCATTGTTTGCGGCGATTCGCATACCTCAACACACGGTGCTTTTGGTGCTATCGCTTTTGGTATCGGCACATCCGAGGTTGAAATGGTATTATCAACCCAGTGCATTATGCAGCCTAAGCCTAAAAAAATGCGCATTAACGTGAACGGCAAATTAGGCGTAGGCGTTACACCTAAGGATGTGGCCCTGTTTATCATTTCGCAGTTAACTACATCAGGCGCAACAGGTTATTTTGTTGAGTACGCTGGCGATGTTTTTGAAAACATGAGCATGGAAGGCCGCATGACGGTTTGTAACCTGAGTATCGAGATGGGTGCCCGCGGTGGCATGATAGCGCCGGACGAAACCACCATCAATTATGTAAAAGGCCGCGAGTTTAGCCCTAAAGGCGAAGCCTGGGACAGGGCATTAGCTTATTACAAAACTCTAAAAACTGATGCCGACGCTGTTTTTGATAAAGAACTGACTTTTGATGGTTCGGCCATTGAACCGATGATCACCTACGGTACTAACCCGGGTATGGGTATGGGTATCTCGCACGAGATCCCTGATGCTGCTCATGCAGAGGGCGGCGCTGCAACCTACGAAAAATCATTAGGCTATATGGGTTTCCACGAAGGTGAATCGATGATAGGCAAAAAAGTTGATTTTGTTTTTGTGGGCAGCTGTACCAACGGCCGTATTGAAGATTTCAGGGCATTTACCTCGCTGATAAAAGGTAAACACAAGGCCGATGATGTTACCGTTTGGTTAGTACCTGGCTCGCACATTGTTGAAGCCCAAATTAAAGAAGAAGGATTACTCGATATTTTAACCGAAGCCGGCTTTACTTTACGCCAACCCGGTTGCTCTGCTTGTTTAGCCATGAACGACGATAAAATTCCGGCTGGCAAATATTCGGTGAGCACCTCCAACCGTAACTTTGAGGGAAGGCAAGGCCCTGGCTCACGCACCATGCTGGCAAGCCCTTTAGTTGCCGCCGCTGCCGCCGTTACTGGCGTAGTTACCGACCCGAGAACTTTAATTGAAGAATTGGTTTAACAGTCCATGGACCATAGTCCATAGAACGCATTTCATCTTACTATGGACTATGGACCATTAACTATCGACTAACTTAAAAAAAAATAAAATGGCTTACGATAAATTTAATATATTAACCAGCACAGCGGTACCATTGCCCATCGAGAACGTGGATACGGATCAGTTGATACCTGCCCGCTTTTTAAAAGCAACAGAACGTGTTGGTTTTGGTGATAACCTTTTCCGCGATTGGAGATATAATGCGGACAATACCCCTAAAGCAGATTTTGTACTGAACAACCCGCTTTATGGCGGTAAAATATTGGTTGGTGGTAAAAACTTTGGCTCCGGCTCATCGCGCGAGCACGCTGCCTGGGCAGTTTATGATTACGGTTTCCGTTGCGTAGTATCCAGCTTTTTTGCCGATATTTTCAGAAACAACTGCTTAAACGTTGGTGTATTGCCGGTACAGGTAAGCACGGAATTTGCCGACAAGATATTTGCTGCTATCCACGCCAACCCCAAAACCGAATTGGAAGTAAACCTTCCGGAACAAACCATTACCCTTTTAGCCACCGGCGAAAAAGAAACCTTTGATATTAGCCCTTATAAAAAAGATAACATGATTAACGGTTTTGACGATATTGATTATCTGCAAAGCATCAAAGCCGAAATTCAGGAGTTTGCCGCTCACCTTCCTCTCTAACAAAAAAAGGATTTACCATAAGGTGAAAATATTTGCAACATCAGCAAATTGCTTTCGCCTTATGGTTTGCCATTTTAAACCTAAAACCAAGTAAATCCGGCACATGAAAAGAAGGAAAATTGAGATCATGGATACTACGCTGCGCGATGGTGAACAAACATCGGGCGTATCTTTTTCCGTCTCAGAGAAATTAACCATCACCCAGCTCCTGCTGGAAGAACTCCATGCCGATAGGATCGAAATCGCTTCGGCAAGGGTATCAGAAGGCGAGTTTAAGGCAGTAAAAACTATTTTAGCCTGGGCCGAAGCCAATGGCCATGCCGACCGTATCGAGGTGTTATCGTTTGTAGATAATGGCGTATCCATCAACTGGATGGTTGAATCGGGCGTAAGGGTACAAAACCTGCTTACCAAAGGCTCGTTAAATCACTTAACACACCAGCTAAAAAAAACACCCGAACAGCATTTTGCCGAAATAAAACACGTAATTGACCTGGCTGCCAGCAACAACATTGTAACCAATGTTTACCTGGAGGACTGGAGCAACGGCATGCGCAATTCGCCCGGATATGTATTTCAGTTATTGGATTTCCTGACGGGACAAGCCATTAAACGAATTTTACTGCCGGATACGCTGGGCATCCTTACTCCTGCCGAAACCTTTAAGTTTATAACCGAAATTAAAACCAAATATCCGGATACTCATTTTGATTTCCACGCTCATAATGATTACGACCTGGGTACAGCCAACGTTTTAGAAGCCGTAAAGGCCGGCATTGATGGCCTGCACTTAACCGTAAATGGCATGGGTGAGCGGGCCGGGAACGCAGCAATGGCAAGTGTTGTCGCCGTAATTAACGATTTTGCACCTGAGGTAGAAGTACAGATTGCTGAATCGTCTATTTATACGGTAAGCAAATTGGTGGAGACCTTTTCGGGCATCCGCATCCCATCAAACAAACCCATTGTAGGCGATAATGTATTTACCCAAACTGCGGGCATCCATGCCGATGGGGATAATAAAAACAACCTGTATTTTAACGATCTGCTTCCCGAGCGTTTCGGCAGAAAAAGGCAATATGCCCTCGGCAAAACATCGGGCAAAGCCAATATCGAAAAGAATCTTCAGGAACTCGGCTTAAAGCTGAATGATGCCGATCTGAAAAAAGTTACCCAACGCGTTATCGAGTTAGGCGACAAAAAAGAAACGGTAACCAAAGAAGATCTACCCTATATCATTTCGGATGTGCTGGACAGCAGCTTATACGAAGAAAAGGTTGTGGTAGAATCGTACGTGCTGATGAACGCGATGGGTTTACGCCCCTCGGCTACCATTTCGGTAAAGATAGACGGCGAAAAATTTGAGGAGAATGCGCAGGGCGATGGTCAGTTCGACGCTTTTATGAACGCCTTAACTAAGGTGTACAACAAGAAGGGAAGATGCCTGCCTAAACTGATAGACTATGCAGTACGGATAGCGCCCGGTAGTAACTCGGACGCTTTGTGCGAAACCATCATTACATGGGAAACCGACAGGAAGAAATTTACCACACGGGGGCTTGATTCCGACCAAACGGTTTGTGCTATCAAAGCCACCCAAAAAATGCTGAACATTATCTGACAGAACAAACAATACTCAATTATCTTCCGTTGCCTTTTTTGAAGGCTATGGGTTGAGAACAAACATCAAAACATAATTATAACATGAAATTAAATATCGCCCTTTTAGCAGGAGACGGAATTGGGCCTGAAGTAATCGATCAGGCGGTTAAGGTATCAGATGCTGTAGCCAAAAAGTTCAACCACGAAATTGTATGGACATCGGCCTTAACCGGCGCCGCAGCAATTGATGCCGTTGGTGAGCCTTACCCTGACTCCACCCACGAGGTTTGTATGAAAGCCGACGCGGTTTTATTTGGAGCTATCGGTCACCCCCGCTTTGATAACGATCCTAAAGCTACCGTTCGCCCGGAGCAGGGCCTTTTAAAAATGCGTAAAAAGCTGGGCCTGTTTGCCAACGTGCGCCCAACGTTTACTTTCCCTTCGCTGATTGATAACTCGCCTTTAAAACGCGAGCGCATCGAAGGTACCGACCTGATTATTCTGCGGGAGTTAACAGGTGGTATTTATTTTGGCGAAAGAGGCCGCAAAGACAACGGTGACACCGCTTTTGATACTTGTACCTACACCAGGGCCGAAATACAACGCTTAGCAAAGCTGGGCTTTGAAATGGCCATGACGCGGAGCAAAAAACTTTGCTGTGTAGATAAGGCCAACGTGCTTGAAACATCACGCCTGTGGCGCGAAACCGTTCAGGATATGGAGAAGGATTTCCCTGAGGTTACCGTGAGTTATGAATTTGTTGATGCCGTTGCCATGCGCCTGGTGCAGTGGCCAAACAGCTACGATGTATTAATTACCGAAAACCTTTTTGGCGATATCCTTACTGATGAGGCCTCTGTAATTTCGGGTTCAATGGGCCTGATGCCGTCGGCTTCTATCGGTATCCATACTTCATTATTCGAGCCTATCCATGGTTCGTACCCGCAAGCTGCCGGTAAAGATATTGCTAACCCTTTAGCAACGGTATTATCTGCCGCTATGATGTTCGAAGATGCTTTTGGTTTGAAAGAGGAAGCAGAGCTGATCCGTTCCGTTGTGAATAAATCATTGGCAGAAGGCATCGTAACCGAAGACCTTTCCGGAAAAAACAAAGCTTATAAAACAAGCGAAGTTGGCGATTGGCTGGCTAAAAACATATAACTATATTTGCGGTCTGTATAACAGATCAACGTTTTTGTAAGGGTTGCCTGTTAATTGCAGGCAACCCTTATTGGTTTAATACCCCCGAACACAGCTCATGACAGATGCCCAGTTGAACTTTAAAGCCGCATCACAGCGGTTAGCACACGTTGTAAAACATACCCCGCTAACCCGGAATAACAAATTATCTGAAAAATACCAGTGCGATGTATATTTAAAGCGCGAGGACCTGCAAATTGTACGCTCGTATAAACTGCGCGGCGCTTACAACATGATATGCCAGTTAACACAGGAGCAGCTCGATCGCGGTGTGGTTTGCGCCAGTGCGGGTAACCATGCTCAGGGTGTTGCCTTTTCGTGCAGTAACCTGGGTACGCTTGGTGTTATTTTTATGCCCGAAATTACGCCTAACCAAAAGGTTACGCAAACCGAAATGTTTGGTGCCGGCAAAGTGAAGATTATTTTGGTTGGCGATACTTTTGACGATTGCCTTGCCGAAGCCTTAGCCTATACACAAGCCAATAACATGACCTTCATCCCCCCCTTTGACGATTATGCCATTATAGAGGGCCAGGGCACCGTTGGTGTTGAGATATTACAGGATCTGCCGGATACCGACGTTATTATTATGCCGGTAGGTGGTGGCGGCTTATCCGCGGGCGTAGGTAGCTATTTTAAGGCCGAGAAGCCAGATACCCTACTGATAGGTGCCGAACCCGAAGGAGCCCCATCCATGTTAAACGCATTACAGGCCAAAGAACCCATTACCCTTGCCGATATTGACCGCTTTGTTGATGGTGCCGCCGTGAAACGCGTAGGGGCCTTAAACTACCAAATTTGCAGCATGGTTCTGGACGATATGCTGCTGGTACCCGAAGGCAAGGTATGTACTACCATACTGAAACTTTATAACGAGGACGCTATAGTAGCCGAACCTGCGGGGGCGTTATCGGTAGCAGCCCTTGACCTGGTTAAGGATAAAATAAAAGGCAAAAAGGTAGTATGTGTCATCAGTGGTGGCAATAACGATATTGAGCGCATGCAGGAGATCAAAGAGCGCTCACTATTATATGAAGGATTAAAACATTACTTCATCGTCCGCTTTCCGCAACGGCCGGGCGCTTTAAAGTTATTTGTGAACAACGTTTTGGGCCCGCACGATGATATTACCCGCTTTGAGTTTATTAAGAAAACCAACCGCGAAAACGGCCCTGCTTTGGTAGGCATCGAATTAAAATCGGCGGATGATTACCCAGCTTTACTGGCCAGGATGGAAGAGTTCCGTTTTGATGTTAAAGAACTTAACCGCGATCAAACCTTGTTTGAGTATTTGGTGTAATTTAATCACCATAACACTGTCCTCTTGATACTTCATCAGGCTCAGTAGTCGAAGGATGTGCGGCATGGCCCTGTACGATGTGTGTTCGATGAGATAAGACACCTGAGCTCAAGTTAAACTCATATTTAGGGTCTGCTGAAAAACTCGTAGATGCACCCCTAAAATGATTTCGTCATGAAAAAGTTGATTTTTCGACGTTTTTTGTTAAAAATGGCGATGAAATACCCGGTATTTTTGAATTTCCGAACAGCAAATAAATTTAACTAAAATTGAAGTGCACGGGTTTTGAGGGAAAATCGCATAAACCCTTGCACTTCATTCGTCAAATCTTGACACAACTACCTGTATTTCATAATAATTTGAGTTTTTCAGCAGACCCTATTTAACCGGTAGCCTCTGGAAAGTAAAAGAGGATGTGTGCGAGTCACTGTGGTACTTTGCAGGTAAACGCATACAAAGTTACCGGTTGGCGCGCCTACAACATCAATCCGCATCTACATCAATTCCTATTTGTTTAAGCAACAGCGAGGCGTTGAAGGTTTTACACTCGCCATGCTTAATTTTGTAATCAAACAGCATTTCGCCATCCTTCACCTGGATATCAAAATAAAAGTTACGTACATAATCAGGATATTTTTCTTCAAGCAGCGCTATCTGTAAATCATGAGTGGCCACAAGGCCCACTCCCCGCTTGCGTATCAGTTGTTCTATAACCGCTTTTGATCCCTTGTACTTATCAACAGAGTTGGTACCGCGCAGCATCTCGTCAATCAAAAAGTAAACCTTCTCATCACCACCTACGGCACCCAGCAACATTTGCAAGCGGTCCAGCTCGGCCTTAAAGGTAGAGGTGCTCTCGTTCAGCGAATCCTTGATCCGCATATAGCTGATGATGGTCATTACCGAAACCCGCATACTTTTAGCGCATACCGGAGCGCCACACAGCGCCAATATGGTGTTAATGCCCAACGTACGTAAAAAGGTACTTTTGCCGGCCATGTTTGATCCGGTTATAATATCTATTTTGAGCGTGTCGTTCAGCTCATAATCGTTTTCAACCCGCGTCAGGCTATTAATCAGGGGGTGGGCAATACCTGCCGCCGTTAAAGTGTAGCCATCGCCATCCGCAATCTCGGGAAAACACCAGTCAGGATAATTAATGTACAATCCTGCAATACTTAGCAGAGCCTCAAATTCGGCTACTGCTTCAAAAGCATCTTCCAGGCTCTGCTGGTTGTTGCGCTTCCATATTTCAATGGCAATTACCTGCTTAACGCTCCAAAGTAAAAACATGTTGAACAAAGCGCCCAATACCATATTTAAACGGATGTTAAGCTTATTGATGAGTTTAGAAAGCGTTTTGATGTTTGCCGATACAGAGCCGTTCTGTTTACTCTTCAACCGTTCTGCAATAGCATTGCAATGTTCGGATTCAAAATTCTCGTTCTCAATCATGCTGAAAATCAACGCGTAGTTGCCCAGCACCTTCCCCATTTTACCAGCCACCAAATCTGCCTTTTCAATATATTCACCCTTTGATGAAGTGATCCGGTTGTTAATTAAGGCTATCAGCACGATTAAAAAGCCCGTGTTGTGATAAAAAACCGTGGCCACAATGCTTGCTAACAGTAACCAGGGGGCAATTTTTGCGTAGCTAATCAACCACTTCTCGCCAGGGATAGCAGTTGCAATACGCAGATAGGCAAAAAGTTGTTTTAACTGGTTCTTTTCCTGCTTAACAGCAAATAAAATAGAAGCCTGGAAATCCATTTTCCAATCCAGTTTACTACCCAGTTCTTGAACGGATTGCTGCCTTTTTAAAATAAGCTCCTTAACAGACGGAACATTTAACCAGGTGGCAAGTTTTTCATTCCCTAAGGGAGTAGCAGCCCGGTTAACTAACTGAAACAAGGATGACTGCCCAAAAATGTCCAGATCTGAAGTATAATAATGCTTTTCGTTATAGTACTCCTGCCCGTTATCATATATATTAGAACGGGTAAGCATGTTGGCAATTTCGTTTTCGTTAACAGTTTGAAGATTTTGGAAAAATGTTTTCTCAACCTCGTACTTACTTTGCTTTGATACCAGCCAACCAAATAAAACGATAAATAAAAAGGTTGATACCTCCAGCAAAATATATTGATTATCAATGGCGCACAATACTACCACCAGCACAAAAAGCAAAAAAGCGCCAAGCCTTGACAGCGAGTAGGTATTAACCAACTTTTTGTAATAATTAACTTTTTGCTGCGCGGCAATTATTCGTTTCTCGTAATCCTTAATGATATTTGGGTTCATACTGATATTCTCCATCACAAATTAAAGTGAAATTGAGCGCTTATCCTCAAATATTCGTTCTTTTGTTTTAATGAAGATCACTTTGCTCAGCGTTGGTAAAACTGAAGACGCCTACCTGAAAGACGGAATAGATAAATATTTAAAACGCCTTAAACATTACATTAAGTTTGAAACAATAGAGCTGCCCGAACTTAAAAATACCAAGGCGCTAAGCCAGGAACAGCAAAAGGCTAAAGAAGCCGAAATGCTATTGAAGAATATCAACACAACCGACTATGTGATACTACTGGACGAGGGCGGCGCACAGCTCACATCGGTACAATTTGCCGATCTGCTGAATAAAAAAATGATCTCATCGGTAAATAACCTGGTATTTATCATCGGTGGCCCTTACGGTTTCGACGAGAGCGTTTACAAGCGCGCCAACGATAAGCTTTCCCTTTCGCGCATGACATTTTCGCATCAAATGGTGCGGCTGTTTTTTGTTGAACAGGTTTACCGCGCCTATACAATTTTAAAGGGCGAACCCTACCATCATCAGTAAACCAAGTTTGGGCGATAATCCGGCTTACTTTCTACTTACGTAGTCTAACAAATTAGCAGATACAACACCGTAGTCACCAATCCCATCGCCAACTTTTAATACCAGTTTAATACAGAAACCACTATCTTTGAGGTATGTCAGGTCACGATCATCATCACAGCCACGCCGGTCATCATCACCAGGATCATGCACCTAAAATAGATCATATCAATACCGCCTTTGTTTTAGGGATCATCCTTAATTCAGCTTTCGTTTTGATCGAAATTATTACCGGTTTAATCAGCGGATCGTTATCGTTATTAACCGATGCGGGGCACAACCTGAGCGACGTGGCAAGCCTGGCCTTAGCTTTACTGGCATTTAAGCTAACCAAAGCGGGATCAAACAAAAAATATACTTACGGCTATAAACGTTCAACCATCATTGTATCGCTATTAAATGCTTTCATCCTGATAGCCGGTATAGCTGTAATTGTTTATGAGGCTATTCTCCGGTTTATCCACCCGGTTACCGACATACCTGGAGCTACCATAGCCTGGGTAGCCTTTGTAGGCATAGGTGTTAACGCCTTTACTGCCTGGCTATTTACCCGTGATAAAGGGAAAGATAAGGATTTGAACGTGAAAGGCGCTTATCTGCACATGGCCATTGATGCCATTGTATCGTTAGGGGTAGTGATATCTGGCGTGGTAATGTATTTTACGCACCTTTACTGGATAGATAGCGTGGTGAGTATAATTATAGCCGTTGTAATATTGGGCGGCACCTGGAACTTGCTTAAAGACAGCCTGAGGTTAGCCTTAGATGGTGTACCTAAAGATCTGAGCCTCGAAAAAGTAAAAACCGAATTGCTTAAAGTAAAAGGCGTAGTAGATATACACCACATGCACGTTTGGGCCCTGAGCACAACCGAAAATGCCCTAACCGCCCACCTGGTAGTAAAAGAAGCCGACATGCCCTTGTTTGACGATATTAAACACGAGTTAAGGCATAAACTTGAGCACCTGGAAATAAGCCACAGTACTTTTGAGCCGGAGTTTAGCGACCAGAAATGCGAGCAGGTTAACTGCGGGTGATATTTTTAAGCGCAAAACCAACAATTTGAGCCCTACATAGTTGTATTTAAAACCACCAACTATGAAATCCCTGGAAGAATGTATAGAGGCTTGCCTCGCTTGTTTAAAAGCTTGTGAAATATGCGCTACTAAATGCATTGAGATGGGCGACAATGATCTGGCAGATTGCATTAAGAATTGCCGTGATTGTGCTGATATTTGTAACCTCTGCCTTAAATGGCTTAGCCGCCAATCGGCTTTTTCGGAAGATTTATGTGCCCTTTGTGCCCGGATATGTGAAGCCTGCGCCCAGGAATGTGATAAACACGCAGATATGCACGAGCATTGCCGCCGTTGCGCCGAAGCTTGCAGGCGCTGTGTAAAAACCTGTCAGAAATAAAAGAAGAAGGCTGAATTATTCAGCTTTCTTCTTTTTAGGCGCTTTAGCTTTGGGTTTTTCCTCAGTAACCGCAGCTACAGGTTCTGCTTCCTTCACCTCGGTTGCAACCGGCGCAGCTGGTTCTTCAGCCTTCACTTCGGTTACTTCCTCTGCCAATGGTGCGGCCTGAGCAGGTTCTTCGTTAAACAAAGGCATATCCTTTAAAATATGGAACCAGCCTACAATCTTTTTCATGTCCGATGCGTAAACCTTCTCCTCATCGTGATCTGGCGCAACTTCCCTAAAAAACTGGCGAAGTTTATTACCGTCGGTTTTGGTATCAGGCACGTTCGAGGCAGCTTTCATTCTTTTAAAAACATCCTTCAGCAGGATATCCTCGTCAACACTAAAAATAGTGATCTCATCCAGGGCAGCCAGCTTGGCGGTAGATAAGTTGGCAATCAATTTTATTTTCTGCGCATCGAGGCTCTCTAAAATAAAACCGGTTTTATTTTGAGTCAGGGCCTTCCATAATCCAGGCTTGCCTGATACTGCTACAATTCCGTGTAAATTCATGTGTTTTTGTTGGGCGTAGAGCAAAATTAAGGCGCAAAACAGCATATCGTCCTGCGCCTTAAAATGCTTATTTAATCTTCAATAATCTCTATGGTGGTAATTTTATCTCCCTGGCGGATGTCGTCAACAACGTCAACATTTTCAACAACCTTACCAAAGCAGGTATGGTTTCTGTCTAAATGCGCAGTGTTAGCACGGCTATGGCAGATAAAAAATTGCGAACCGCCTGTATTACGACCAGCATGAGCCATTGATAACACACCACGGTCGTGGTATTGGTTTTCGCCAGTTAATTCGCAATCGATAGTATAACCGGGGCCACCGCTACCTGCACGGTAAGCAGTTTCTGGTGATTTGGAGAAAGGGCATCCGCCTTGCACCATAAAATTAGGGATCACACGGTGAAATGCAATACCATCATAAAAGCCTTCTTTAGCTAATTTTTTAAAATTGGCAACAGCTTTAGGAGCATCATTCTCGTAGAATTCTACGGTCATGTTGCCCTTTTCAGTTTTAATTATCGCTTTACTCATTTGTTCTAAAATTCTGAGGTGCAAAGTTAGTAAAAGAAAGCGGAAAGCAGAAGGCCGGGCAAATGGCTGTGAACATAGGCTCGGATTAAAATCCCACTCTTGATAGACGGGGTGGAGAATGCGTTTGTAAGGACGTGTTTTTAGCGCACTAAATACGTTTTCAAAGCCCTTTAATGTTGCTAATGGGCACAATTTAGTTGTGTAGAATACTCCTCGCATAGAACACACCCCTCCGCCCCTCTCAAGAGGGGAATCGCACTGGCTGCCGCTTGTTTTTTTTTGTATACAATTGATAATGAGTACATTTTCTTAACTCCCCTCTCGAGAGCAGGGCTGTTGCATTCTAAGTGAGTAATTGTTTCAATCTGCCGATGTCATTGCAAACGAGTCTTTGTGCTTGTGCTATATTTTGAAAGCCATGAGCTCTGAAAACGTTAATAGCGATGTTTCTAAACACCGATATATTTTCTGGTGCATGAGAAGTTCTAATGCGGGAGGCATCCTCTTTAAACGTGACATCCTTTACCCAATGTAGCTTATTCTCTATCCCCCAATGACTTCTGATTCCATAGCATAACAATTGTGCATTTTCCCTCACACTGCTGATATAGAATGCGCAATCCTCACTGATCTTATTTTTGTCTTTTACCCAACGCTCTACCTTGATTACCTGACTGGCGCCTATCCAGGCTTTACTGATTTCTTCTGGCGCCGGGCATATACATACCGATCTGCGCTCTGTACGTCCTTTATTTTTCTCCAATTCAACGAACTTGCTGCAAACCTTTGCTGTATCCGATGTCAGCGCCGCTATTTTTTCATAAAGGCCCTTTTGATTCTTTTTTACGCCTATCATATAATCATTATTCGTACCTATTATCAGCTCAACTGTTTTTTTTGGCAATGTAAGGCGTCAAGCGTAAACGTTACCCCTTCCAATCCCAGTTCAGCAATAAGCTTGCGTACCACCGGAATTTCACTTTCCTTTGAATTGTCTACAAGACCCTGGGCTAATACTTGACCACGGCTCCCATTATAGATACTCACCAAATTTACAAATCGCTGTTTTTCAAGCGCATAATCACTCATTGTCCCTTTGATCGCTTTGCCATCTATATTCATCCATTCATTTTTATTGATTTCTGTATACTGACTGGCCCATTGATAAAAAACTTCGCTTAAACTTTCAAAATCTAAATTCTGCAGTACACGCCTCACGGTATAAAACGTAGGCAAACGGGATTTTTTCGGAGTGAAATAAGTCAAAAGATCTTTTTGATTACGCTTTATAAAATCACCCAGAGCACGATAGCCGTAATAACCACTCATCGTCCCCATCACAAATAATAACAAAATAAACGTTTGGTCATGCCGCTGACCAGCCTTTCTACGCACGTCTGGCAACTTCTGCAAATAGGTTATGATGCCCTTGTCCATACTCTTTTTTCTGCAAATTTAAATCCTTCTTCTTTTAAATGCAACAGCCCTGCTCTCGAGAGGGGGCGGGTTTGGAAGTGCGGCTGCAGGGGGTGTGTCTCACCGCGCGACGAATTACGCCCCCTATGTTAACTGTTTAAACCCTTCATCCCCTGAGAGAGGAATGGCCTTTCCCCAGCCTAAACGTTTGATAACACCATGCACTAAAATAAAAACTATCACATTTAATTGTTATTCAATTACAAACGAGCTTTCTCTTTCTCCATCCCTCAAATAAATCATCAATTAATCGCTATTTTTGAAAATGATCGTCTTTCAAAAACATCTTTTAGCTTCCTGCTTCTGCCTTTTTGCTTTGAGCTTTTTGCCTTTGTTCACGCGGGCATCATCCCTCCTGCTGCCGATGGACGAGTCACAAAAGGATCACCTGAAATCGTACGGAATAGCATTCTGGACCCTAAAAAACGGCGAAGAGGTTGATTGGCTGCTCAATTACCGTGGCGGCAGTTTCATGATGAAGTACGACCAAAAAATTGAGAACGAATGCAAGATTCGTGGCGTAAGTTACGAGGTGGTGCCCGATGCCAGGGTAGCCGCCATTATTACCGAGGTTACGGACCCTTCGGTTAATATGGACGTAGTTAGGTTGTTAAAGGCTCCTAAAATGGCCGTTTACTCGCCTAAAAGTAAATTACCCTGGGATGATGCCGTAACACTGGTTTTAAAATATGCCGAGATACCTTATGATGTGATTTATGATGAGGAAGTAATTAATGGCGTACTACCTAAATACGATTGGCTGCACCTGCACCACGAGGATTTTACGGGCCAGTACAGCAAATTTTACCAAACCTACCGGCTGTACCCATGGTACACCGAGGATGTGAATGCCCAGGAAGCGATGGCGCATAAACTGGGATTTAAAAAGGTATCGAAAATGAAACTGGCTGTAGCCCAAAAGATCCGTGATTTTTGCGCCGGGGGCGGATTTTTATTTGCCATGTGCAGCGGTACTGATACCTTTGACATAGCCCTGGCGGCGGCCAATACCGATATTTGTGAGAGTATGTTTGATGGCGACGGCGTAGAGCCCGGCGCGCAATCCAAGCTGGACTTCAGCCAAACCTTCGCCTTTCAGAAATTCACTTTGGATATGAACCCGATGTCGCACTCGTTCAGCAATATCGATGTAACCTTGAGCAGGCAGGTTGAACAAACGCGCGACTTTTTTACGCTGTTTGATTTTTCGGCCAAGTGGGATGTGGTACCCAGCATGCTCACCCAGGACCACGATAAGGTAATTAAAGGCTTTATGGGCTTAACCACAGCCTTCCGCGAGAGCCTGATCAAACCGGGGGTTACCATTATGGGCGAAGCCAAAACTTTGAACGAGGCCCGCTACATCCATGGCGAATACGGCAAAGGCCAATGGACATTTTATGGCGGCCACGACCCCGAAGATTACCAGCACAAGGTTGGCGACCCGCCTACCGACCTGAGCCTGCACCCCAACTCGCCTGGATACCGGCTGATATTGAATAACGTATTATTCCCGGCTGCCAAAAAGAAGAAACAGAAAACGTAGGCCCCCCAGCCCCCTGAAGGCATAGCCGTCAATTTAAGTAGCTGTACTCATATATTGTTGATTTTCAGTTATTTAATTTTTAGGCGCGGTTTGCCCGCATGGGCAAACCTATGTATTTTTACTCTCATATTTTTCGTTTTTTAAGGCGGGGAGGTTTAGATGACCCCGCCTTTCTTATTTTTGTTTAACTATCTAAATATAGTATTTAAATATCTAATAATCAAATACTTATTACAATTTCTTCTATTTTTAACCTATGTTTTCTGTGCTCTTTTGAAAGGTGCTTTAAGTTTAATTTCTCCAACAGAGCTAACCACTTTGAGCATATCCCTAAAAGCTGCGCTCGCAATTCTTCTTTCGTAGAAGCGATTAGTCGATGCACCTTTAAAACACTAATTTGACCTATCTTACCGATAGCCATGCATATTTTCCAACTCAAAACTGCCCAGATCAACTTACTGTATAATATACTGGTTATACGATCCGAACTTCCTTTGGGGAACGTGTGTATCTTTAAAAACGACTTCCATGCTTTAAAAACCAATTCTATCTGCCATCGCAGGTGATATAACTTTTGGATCAATTCAGCGCTATATTTTTCGCTCACCAGGTTGGTAACAATAAAGTTAAACCCTGCCCGCTCTTTGAATCCCTTACTGGTGGTACTGCCTTTCTTTTTATTGTACTTTTCAGTATTGGCTATCCGCCTTGCCTTGAGCTCTTCACTTACCGGTTCTATTATTATCCTTACCGGCATCTTATCAGCTCCGATATATACCTGTTGATCAAATACGCCGGTTATGCCTTGTAGTTTCGACAACTCTAACTTTTGGTATTGGTCGTCCTTTAATAGATAAATCGTTGTTTTCGGACATAATTTATTAATAAAGAAAGCTTTGACTTTGTTAATATTGTTCATATAACTCAAGTGAGTGTAACCCAGATCTCTCATATATAATACCCCCGGCTGAATTGATGCCTTGTCCAGATGACTCTCACCCTGGTCATTTGCGTTGGCCGGAGTTACTTTGATATCGCTTTTACCACTTTTGATTTCAAATTCAAATTGTACAGATGCTCCCGCTTTCATCCCACTTCCTTTTGTTCCGGGGAATGTCTCTGCAATAACTTCCGGCAACGCGAAACGGGTAGAATCTTTGATACGGATCTCCAAGCCCTGTGTTTGCTCTTGCGGTAACTCAACTGCTATTAATTGCTCAAAAACGGCTTGTACAAACTTTGTCATATTGCTGTGATGTCTTTGATGCAATGCCTGCTTCGAAATATCAAGCCCATCCCTCCGCATTAACTGCATACTCATGCCGTTAAACGATTGATCTCCATCAAATAACGCCATATCCAATAGTTCCTTGCCTCCCACTTTTCGTTTGCGTTGTATAGCCTCTGTTTTACGGGCCAGGCCATCTAACACCGTTGGTTCAAATAGTTCCGAACTCATTCGCTCGAATAATGACTGCAATTTTGCAGTTCCGATTCTTGCTCTAAAAAAATTTTATCCCTTTTTTTTCTAAAGTTGACGGCTATGCCCCTGAAGGGGGAGTTTTAATTTGCAAATTCAAGGGCAAAATCCACCGCTATCCGAAGTCTACCGCTATTCCGAAGTCCCACCGCTATTCGAAGTCTCTGACTTCGAATGCCTATGCTTGTAGTCTCTGACTACAGGCTAATTGTCAATAACTACAACCATAAACAATCCACATCAATAATCGATTCCTTTTCCTCATAATTAGAGGCACTTGAATACACATAGTCGGCAGCATCATAAACATAACCTGCCCTTACCGGATTATCATGAATATAATCTATCTTCTGTTGTGTAAAATCAGCGCTGAATAATTCAACAAAATGATTGTCTTGTACCCAAATCTGGTAATTTTCATTACGGGTATGCCTGGACGCATAATACTGAAACTGATGTAACATCCATTCCTTCCGGCTTTCGGTTTCGTTTTCAATATAATCAAGAATGGACCGGGCGGTAAACTTTTTAAAATCGCGTACAAAAACACTCAGGCTATGCCCCTCTTTAACAGATGCAATTAAATGAACATGATTAGACATATATAATATACGCATGTAAATTTAATCCCTTTTTCTCCTGGCAAAACTTTAAAGATGTGATCAGCATATCTTTATAAACCCGTCGACTAAAAATATCTATCCAACCGACTACGGTAAAAGTCATATAGTAAATAGCTTGCTGATCTCTTATTAAATAGCCGGGTTTAAAAATATTATCCATTCTTAATAATTTGATTGGCAATTTACGGAACTTTACTGTAGGTGGTGACTACATACATAGTAGTTCGAGTTGGAGAGGCTATTACTTAAATTGTTCGGTCATTCGGTTTAACATGCGAGTATTTTAGCCGGTAGTCAGAGACTACAGGCATAGTGATTCGAAGTCAGAGACTTCGAATAGCGAGTTTGCAAATTCAAGGGCAAAATGCCCTTTGAATGTTTTAAATTTAGGGAACAAATTATAACAAATGAGATTATTTAGCCTGCTCGCAATAACCCTGACCGGCCAAATTGCCTTTGCTCAATTAAAAATGAGCAAAATACCCGTGGCTGCAATACCACTACCTATTCATTATAATGCAAAAATTAAAGATGCCTTTAAATATACCGATGCTGAGGGAGAGCATATAGCGTTCATAACCGAAACCGGTGTGGTACAGTTAAAAGCAGCCACCGATGAAGATGAATTTAAAGGTGGTGATTTATATGCTTATAGCTATAAAATGAATAACGGTCAACCGGTATTATCGTGGCAGGTACATGATTTTGTTAAAGATTGCCAGTTTGATGTGGTAGCAAATTACTTGCCTGATACCTTTACTGTTACCGATTTAAACAACGACGGCAAAGCCGAAGTATGGTTGATGTATCGTACTACCTGCCGAAGCGATGTAAGTCCGGCCAGCATGAAAATCATCATGTATCAAAGTGGCAAAAAATATGCAATGCGTGGTACCGTCAAAACCTTGGTTAGCACTAAGCCTCTACATTATGATGGTGGTAAATATACGTTTGATGAGTCGTTTAAAACAAGCGATGCGGTATTTCGGAAATATGCCGAAGACCTCTGGAAAAAGAATTTGCTGGAAAAATGGAACTGATGAGTAGTGCATTATACGGCAAGTTTACATCTGTTTTGATCAGTTGGTTAAGCTGGGACAAAGATTTAGAACAGCGGCAGTTCAATATGCAAAAAGCATTTTAGCCGGTAGTCTGAGACTACCCGCATAGTGGTTCGAAGTCAGAGACTTCGAACAGCGACACTACATCGAACAGCGAGAACGCATTTCAAAAGTTCCCCTTCAGGGGGTTAGGGGGCCTTAATCGTAAAAATGCCACAGCACGCCAAACTTCAAAATAGCATCGGGCATAGGGTAGCGGTTCACGGTATAATAACCATTGGTAAATAAACCCTGGTTGGCATAATCATACTGTAAAAATAAATTGGTGCGCTTTAAAGTAGCCTTAATAAATACGGTGGAAACTGGATATGATGAATACTTAACTGCCGAGCCATTATAAAACTGACCTAACCCCACCGCGTAGGATGGTACTTCGTATGGCGTATTATAACGCACATTGATCCCGATATTGGTATTCAGCACATTAAAAAACAACTTGCCATAGTACAGGCTGGTATAGGTATAAAGCTCGGGGGTACGCAAGGTAGCCGGGTTATCCGTTTTTTGGTAAACGGCAAAGTTATCAAAATGCCACCTGCCCAGCGTAATATTTTTACCTACGCTTATCTTAATTAAATTGATGGAGGCAGCTGCCTGTACAGGGTGTGCATCAATGCCATTGGGCTGAGCCTCAAAGTACAAATAGTTATCAATTAAAAAGTACTCCGCCTTTACGTTAAACTGCAATTTGTTATTAATGTAGTTGAAGGATAGTCCCGTAGTTTTTACATTTTTAAAACTATTGGTCCACCGGAAGTGGTTACTATCCCAATTGGTATAAACGAGTGGGGGCGAACTGTTTTGGGTATAGGCACCTAATATCACCTTCCCTATTTTATCACCTGCGGATAAATTCAACTTGGCGTCGTACAGGTAATCCCCGAAATCGCGCCCCTGAACTATTTGTTGAAAATCGGCATCAAGGCCCATCTTGTCGCTAAAGCGGTAGCCAACCTTGGCTTTTAACGTAATATCCTGAAAAGACTTAGCCTGCTTCTTATCAATCTGCGGCAGGCCGTTCTGCGCCGAAGTTATTGAATTTAAAGTATCCCGTACATATTGCGAATAGCTGTAGTAGTCGTGCTTGATACCCAAATCGAGCTTGGCTTCGTTTTTAACAAAACTAACCGACTTACCGCGCAAATAAAAGCTGTACGAAAATTCGTTTTGCAAATGCAACACCGCTAACGAATCGCGAGATACACTTTTGTCATAGTAATAATCAGGGAAAACCTTATAGGTATCTACATCATCCTGAAAGAACTTATACTTTTGTACGTTATAAAAAAAGGTATAAGCAATCCGTTGGGTAGGTAATATTTTCGATGTTTCTGTGGCGTTACTCAGCGTATCAACACGGCCCAGGTAATAAAACTGTTTGAGGTAAAAGCCATTATCGCGAATGTTATCGCGGCTATTGTTCAGCCTCACGGGTATGCCGGTTTTAGATAAGGTTGCCGTACCGGTAAACACGGTATCGCTGGTTATGGCCCCATTCTCGGGTGCCTTTAAATTATTAAAAAACAAGTTTCCCAAAACGTTATAGCGCTTATTGGGCGATTCGTACCAACTAAAAAAAGCCGCGTTCAAGTGGTCTGGCTTTTGCCGGGCATATAACCCGTCAGATCCTATTTTATTATAGTTTAAACCCACATTCCAGTTGGGTTTAATATTTTGGGTGTGTACCAGTTTAAACAATTGCTCAACCTGCCCGCCGCTTACCAAATACAAACTGGTAAAGGGGGTACGCGCGCGGTAGTATTGAATATCTTCGGGGTGGAGCAGGTAGGCATCCAGGTAGTGCAAACCCACATCAAAACCAATAGTTCGGCTGGGCTCAAAAAGCAAATTGCGCTCGGCAAGCCCCAGGTTACCCAAACCAATTTTAGGGCTGTGCGGCTGGTAAAGCGGACTATAATTCTCAAAGTTAGCCAAACCGGTATCTAACGGAAAAACCTGTGTGCTATCGTTTAACAAACGCTCGTTGGTAACTTTTATAAATTTGGAGTTAAAAATAACCGTGTCCCTCTTTTTCTCCTCCCGCTTGCGCAGGGTATCCAGCAATTCGTCGTCGGTTAACTTTTTGGTTGTGGGCACCGTATCGCGCATGTGGTTAACCGACTGGCCTGTTGTGGTAGAATTACCGGACTGGTTAATTTGCCCAAAAGCCATCCGTGCCGATGAACAGATCAACAGCAGCAATACATATTTAAGCTTTTTCGTTATCAAAGTGTAGCAATCAATTCTTTCAGTATCAGGGTAAGCTTAGGCTCGGCTTCGGTTGCCACAGCCAGTATTTCTTCAACCGATACCGGTTTTAATGTTTCAGGAAAACCCTCGTCAGTTAATACAGAAATAGCAAATACGGGCAGGCCCATGTGGTTGGCCACAATAACCTCGGGCACGGTACTCATGCCTACCGCGTCGCCGCCTATAATACGCAGAAAACGGTATTCGGCTCTTGTTTCCAGGTTAGGGCCGCTAACTGATACATAAACACCTTTATGGCAGGCAATATTGTTATCGGCAGCAATTTTTAATCCCTTTTCAATCAGGTCCTTTTTGTACGGCTCGCTCATATCCGGGAAACGCGGGCCCAGGTCGCTGTCGTTATTGCCAATTAAAGGGTTATCCAGCTGCAAATTGATATGATCTTCAATCACCATCAGTTCGCCCTTTTTAAAATCGGGGTTGAGCGAGCCGCTGGCATTTGATACAAACAGCGTTTGGATGCCCAGCATTTTCATTACCCTTACCGGGAAGGTGATCTGCTGCATGCTATATCCTTCATAATAGTGCAGCCGGCCTTGCATGGCTACTACATTTTTACCGGCTAAACGGCCAAAGATGAGCTTACCCGAGTGGAACTCCAATGTTGAGATAGGAAAATCAGGAATGTTGGAGTACATCATCTGTTTCTCTATTTCAATTTCCTTAACCAGCCCGCCGAGGCCGGTGCCTAATATAATGCCTATTTCGGGCACAAAATCGCCTATCCGGTTTTTAATATAGGCAGCTGTTTTCTGTATGTTATCTAACATAGTTTTTTATAATTTCATTAAATAGGGTTTGCCCTTCTGCCAAAAAATGCACCTGTATGGGCATCACCCAAATGGGCAACTGTTTAACTATTGGCAGCAAGTCGTGTTCCCGTAAACGCTGTATATCTTTTTCTGTTGTAACAATTAGTTTTTTTACTGCAACGCAGGCCTTAAACTCATCGGCAAGTTTAGCAATATTTTTTAAGGTATATTGATGATGGTCGGGATAATTGTGATGAATTACCTGCCGGGATTGCTTTTTAACATGATTTAACAGCGGCGCAGCATTGGCGATACCTGTAAGTAAAAAAACCGCCGTATCCTGATCAATCACCACACCGGTTTTCAGGCCGTCCATATCCTGCAATCCGCCATAGCTGATGCTGGTGAAAAACAACTCCTGATGGGCTAAGGGCCGTATCCGGGCTTTAATTTTTTCGCGGTGCTGTTTATCTAAATCATCGGGGCATTTGGTTACGATAATGGTATCTGCACGCCTGCGGCCACTGAAGGGTTCGCGCAGGTTACCCACGGGCAACATCAGGTGAGGCTCAAATACACGGCTATAATCGAAAAGTAATATACTGTAACCGGGGGTAACCGCCCGGTGCTGGTAGGCATCATCTAAAATGATCAGGTTATGGCTGGCCCGGAGCTGCTCAATGCCCACCACCCTCTTCTCGCACACGGCCACGGTAACCTCCGGAAATTTTTGCTTAAACTGCGCAGGCTCATCACCCACTTCGGTAGCTGTAGCAGAGGATTTGGCAATTAAAAAGCCAAGGGTTTTACGACCATAGCCACGGCTTAAGGTAGCCAGCGCATATTTATTTTTTAACAAACGCACCAGGTACTCCGTCATGGGGCTTTTGCCCGCGCCGCCAATATCCAGGTTGCCGACAGAGATAACAGGGATATTAAAACGATGGCTTTTAAACACCCCGGCATCATAGCACCAATTACGGATGATGATGATCAATCCGTACAGCCATGAAAAAGGAAGCAAGAGCCAACGCGGGTATCTGGACATAGTATGGCGCAAAGATACAAAAACGGGGTTGACTGGTTAGGACAATATTTAGAGGTATATAGGCGAAGAATGCCGCCCGGCGCAGGCTACCCGGTTTGTGGTAATGAAAAAGATGATGCGATTGCAGGGGGATGTTGGTTAGTCGCGCGCAGAAATACACCCCTTGCAGCCGCACCACCTAACCCCGCTCTTCCCAAAGAGGAAATTTGATAAAATACACTCATTATCAATCATATATAAAAAAAACAAGCGGCAGCCCGTGCGATTCCCCTCTTGAGAGCATAGCCGTCAATTTAAGTAGCTGTACTCATATATTGTTGATTTTCAGTTATTTAATTTTTAGGCGCGGTTTGCCCGCATGGGCAAACCTATGTATTTTTACTCTCATATTTTTCGTTTTTTAAGGCGGGGAGGTTTAGATGACCCCGCCTTTCTTATTTTTGTTTAACTATCTAAATATAGTATTTAAATATCTAATAATCAAATACTTATTACAATTTCTTCTATTTTTAACCTATGTTTTCTGTGCTCTTTTGAAAGGTGCTTTAAGTTTAATTTCTCCAACAGAGCTAACCACTTTGAGCATATCCCTAAAAGCTGCGCTCGCAATTCTTCTTTCGTAGAAGCGATTAGTCGATGCACCTTTAAAACACTAATTTGACCTATCTTACCGATAGCCATGCATATTTTCCAACTCAAAACTGCCCAGATCAACTTACTGTATAATATACTGGTTATACGATCCGAACTTCCTTTGGGGAACGTGTGTATCTTTAAAAACGACTTCCATGCTTTAAAAACCAATTCTATCTGCCATCGCAGGTGATATAACTTTTGGATCAATTCAGCGCTATATTTTTCGCTCACCAGGTTGGTAACAATAAAGTTAAACCCTGCCCGCTCTTTGAATCCCTTACTGGTGGTACTGCCTTTCTTTTTATTGTACTTTTCAGTATTGGCTATCCGCCTTGCCTTGAGCTCTTCACTTACCGGTTCTATTATTATCCTTACCGGCATCTTATCAGCTCCGATATATACCTGTTGATCAAATACGCCGGTTATGCCTTGTAGTTTCGACAACTCTAACTTTTGGTATTGGTCGTCCTTTAATAGATAAATCGTTGTTTTCGGACATAATTTATTAATAAAGAAAGCTTTGACTTTGTTAATATTGTTCATATAACTCAAGTGAGTGTAACCCAGATCTCTCATATATAATACCCCCGGCTGAATTGATGCCTTGTCCAGATGACTCTCACCCTGGTCATTTGCGTTGGCCGGAGTTACTTTGA
This sequence comes from Mucilaginibacter paludis DSM 18603, assembly GCF_000166195.2. Classification (NCBI taxonomy): domain Bacteria; kingdom Pseudomonadati; phylum Bacteroidota; class Sphingobacteriia; order Sphingobacteriales; family Sphingobacteriaceae; genus Mucilaginibacter; species Mucilaginibacter paludis. Next base: position 5,197,826 of record NZ_CM001403.1, on the reverse strand, counting down.
TATCGCTTTTACCACTTTTGATTTCAAATTCAAATTGTACAGATGCTCCCGCTTTCATCCCACTTCCTTTTGTTCCGGGGAATGTCTCTGCAATAACTTCCGGCAACGCGAAACGGGTAGAATCTTTGATACGGATCTCCAAGCCCTGTGTTTGCTCTTGCGGTAACTCAACTGCTATTAATTGCTCAAAAACGGCTTGTACAAACTTTGTCATATTGCTGTGATGTCTTTGATGCAATGCCTGCTTCGAAATATCAAGCCCATCCCTCCGCATTAACTGCATACTCATGCCGTTAAACGATTGATCTCCATCAAATAACGCCATATCCGATAGTTCCTTGCCTCCCACTTTTCGTTTGCGTTGTATAGCCTCTGTTTTACGGGCCAGGCCATCTAACACCGTTGGTTCAAATAGTTCCGAACTCATTCGCTCGAATAATGACTGCAATTTTGCAGTTCCGATTCTTGCTCTAAAAAAATTTTATCCCTTTTTTTTCTAAAGTTGACGGCTATGCTCTTGAGAGGGCCGGAGGGGTGTGTTTCTGTGCGCGTGATTTTACAAAGCGCACAGAGGCGAAAGTTTCAATCGCGCCCCAACCCTATGGCAACGCCATTAAGTAATGCTGCCCATGCAGTGTTACAGAGTTAGTCGCGCGCAGAAACACACCCCTTGCAGCCGCACCACCTAACCCGCCCCCTCTCGAGAGGGGAGTTAAAAAACGCTCATTATCAGCAAAATAACCAACAAAAGCTACGTAACGAACCACAAACTCCACTTTATTTTTTGCCGAGCCTTAATGCCGAAAAATAGGTAATGGAAAGCGTGTGATTATTTTCAACTACCTGGCGCATATCGGGCAGCAGGTTGCGTTGTTGTACGTACTGGTAAAGGTAGCCTATCTCAATTTTGCCGAATTTGCCTTCGTTTAAACCTAAACCGATACCAAAGCGATTTTGATCAAAGGTATTGTACTTTACATTTTTGCCGAAAGCAATAAATGCTTCATCGTAAACGGGTACGTAAAGCTTGGTTACTTTATTGGCATCCCGGGTTAAAGGGATTACAGCACGCAACATGTAACGGAAACGATTTTCAAAGCGGGTATTGGTAAAGGTACCTGCATTCACATCTCCAAAAAACCGCTGTTCGAGCCTCAGTCGGCTTATCACATCAACACTCCCGGTACGCTGCGTTAATTGTAATTGCTGCCAGATGCGATGCTCCGGGAAAGCCACCTTGGCAATAGGAATTTCCCCGTAAGGGTAAGTTTCTACATAAGCGTACCCGGCTGTTGCCATTAAGTTGGGGTTGATATTGTAAAAAATACCAGGCCTTAACAACAATTGCTGCCATCGGCTGAAGCCTTCATTACGCCGTATCTGTACTTCGGCATGTAATCCCCATTTATCCGTAATTAAAAACTGCCCGTTAAGCGCTACCCAGGCATTAAAGTTTGATGTGTTGTAGCGGGTGTTTTGTGCCGAAAGCTGATGTTGTGATGCTATTGATAATATGAAGGTGAATACAAAGATGGACTTTTTTATTTTTTTATTGAACATAACAAGTTTATAAAGCCGGATGCTGAAGCATCCGGCTGGTAACTGATAAAAATAGATGTGGAGACCGGCTAAAAAGTTTTTTAAGCCAGTACTGGTTTTACGATGTTATTTAATTCGATATCCTGAACCTGCAAATCGTGCAGCATACCATCGGCAAGATCATAAACCCAACCGTAAATGTTTAACACCTGGCCGTTTTGCAGGGCCTTCTGTACGATGGAGGTTGATCTTAGCTGGTAAATTTGCTCTTTAACATTGAGCTCAACCAGGCGGCGGTGCTGCATCTCCGGATCCTGGATCAATTCCAACTCATCCTTGTGGGTACGGTACACATCGCGCACATGGCTCAACCATTGGTCAAGGTTGCCGCTGGTACCGCCAGCCAGCGCGGCACGCACGCCGCCGCAACCATAGTGGCCGCAAATAATAATGTGTTTAACCTTTAACGCCTCAACTGCGTATTGTAAAACCGACATCAGGTTAGGATCGCTCGGAATAACCTGGTTGGCAATGTTACGCTGACTGAAAATTTCGCCAGGTTGCGCACCGGTAATCAATTCGAGCGGGGCACGGCTATCAGAGCAACCCACAATTAAATATTGGGGCGACTGGCCTGCATTCAACTTGGTAAAATAATTAATATCCAGGTGCAGCTTCTCGGCAATCCATTTACGGTTGTTTGCAAAAAGGGCCTGGTAAGGCTGTTGTTTACTATGGTCATGATCGTGAGCTATCAATTCGCCCTTAGCCTCTAAAAACGAGTAGTGATCTTTTAAACCGGTAATGGTGCAGGCAATATGCTCACCGGCGGCTCTCGCTTTAAAATCCTGTAAAATTTCAAGGCAATCCTGCTCAATATATTTAGTTTGCGTGGCATCAATCCAAACGCTGGTATGGGGCTTAATTTTACTAAAAAACTCGTTTAAGTGTGCCTTATTTAAAAAGGTAACCTGCTCTGATAATACCAGGCGCTGTACCTTGCCATTCTCGCTGGTGCTCTCGGTTGAGTAGATCAAATCCTTAGTGGCATTAACCAAAATAAAGATGATGCTTACAGCCATGCCCACCAATACACCTTTCAACAAATCGGTTAAAATAATAGCCACCACAGTAACTATAAACGGGGTAAACTGATTCCATCCAGATTTATACATCTCGGTAAACAGTTTCACTTTGGCCAGCTTATAACCTACCATAATCAGGATGGCGGCCAAACAAGCCAGCGGAATCATGTTCAAGATTCCGGGGATCAACAGAACGGTAACCAATAGCAGCACACCATGAAATATGGCTGATACTTTGGTTTTAGCACCAGCGTTTACGTTGGTTGCCCCACGCACAATTACTGCTGTAAGGGGGATACCGCCTAATAAGCCGGAAACCGTATTACCGATGCCCTGTGCCAGCAATTCGCGGTTTAAGGGGGTTGATCTTTTTTGAGGGTCAAGTTTATCAACTGCTTCAATGCTGAGCAAGGTTTCTAAACTGGCCACAAAAGCGATGGTAAGGGCGATGGTCCAAACAGCAGGATTGCTTACCTGGCTAAAATCAGGAAACTTCAGTATGGTAGCAAAATCGCCAACGCTTGATAATACGGGGATCTTGACAAAGCTATTGGTACGTAAATGTAAAGATTCCGGTAACGAGTTCAGGCCGATAGACGCCAGAACGCCCAGGATAACCACGACCAAACCCGCCGGGAAACTTTTCACTTTTTTAAACATCCGGGTATCCCACAACATCAATACCGTCATCGATATGGCAAATATCAGGATGGCACCAAAATTAAGCTTGGAAAGCAGGTTATTAATTTCGCTGAAGGTATTGTTGTTATCAGCCTGCAAAAAAGCCATATCCCCTTCGGCATCGGCATCATAGCCAAAAGCATGAGGGATTTGTTTTAATATCAGGATGATCCCGATAGCTGCAAGCATCCCTTTAATTACGTTGGATGGAAAGTACAAGCCAATTTTACCTGCTTTAACCAAACCCAAAACAATTTGGATACCACCAGCCAGTATCACACTCAGCAAAAAGGCTTCGTACGAGTGCAAGGTTATAATAGCGGCGGCAACAATAGTGGTAAGGCCCGCTGCCGGACCGCTTACTGCCAGTTGAGAGCCGCTGAGGCAACCAACAACAATACCGCCAACAACACCGGTAATAATGCCCGACAAAAGGGGGGCGCCGCTGGCCAAAGCCACACCAAGGCAAAGCGGCAATGCTACCAGGAAGACCACCAGACCAGATGACAGGTCGGATTTTAATGTATTTTTTAATGATGAAACGTTCATTTTAAATTAAATCAGGAAACAAGTTTTGAACTGAGCTTTTACTATGGTTTTAAGGCCATTATAAAAGCTATGATTAAAGTTGATTAGCCGGAAAGGCCACAGAAAAAATCTCCAGGCCGAAAAATAACCTGCTTTAAAGCATTAAGAAGATTTTACAGATTTAATTAAACGAGTGGTGGTCTGAACACTTCATTTACATGGGTTCTCTCTTTTCCTGAAAGATATAGATGAAACAGTGTGCGGTTGGAGCTTTGGTTAAAAATTAACAAAGCGGTATAATCATGCAAAAGCATTTTGCATTCTTCTTTGATTGATTTGGTAACTTCTTTTTCGGTTTCCTTCTCATCATCTTTAGTATCTGTATTGTCCTGATCTTCGATATCAATATTGGCCAGAATATTGACTTCTGTTGAGCCGGTGTATAAGGCCGATAAATGAGAAATAATGTTATGCGTTAGCTGAGGCAACGTTTTCAGGTAAGGAAATACAGGCTCCACCCGTGCCATCAAAAAGACGCTCAGGAGAAAGAAAACCGTATATTTTTTATAACCCATTGATGCGAATGTAGCTAATAAAAGTTGAATTTGAAAGCGCAAATGGTGCTTCTGTGTTTTTTGACATAAGATGTACCATCAAAGCGCTTGTTGATTATTGCATCGTAAACGGCAAATTAACTAAAACATTGCAGAATAGAATATTGAATTGGAGGGAAAATCTCGCTGGTTCGAAGTCTCTGTCTTCGAACCAGCCTAAAATGAAAAATTTATATCCATTATGGAATTCGCACATCTTCCTGCATCTATACTTTAAATAAACTACAGATACCAATGGAACCATTTCAAAAAATCCAATTATCCTTTAAATGTCCAAAATCTATTAACGAGCTGCAGCCCTGTAGTGCCGGTTGGCATTGCGACAGTTGCCAGAAGATGGTTTATGATTTTAGAGGAATGACCGAGACCGAAATACTGGAAGCGTTTAGAAAAAGCGGAGCCCCCCTATGTGGCTTATATGATGCCGTCCGGTTCAAAACAATACCCAAAAAGCCACAATGGTACAAATGGGCCTCGGCGGCAATGATAGTGTTCGGCTTAACATCATGCCAGAACGAGGTGATGGGTAAGGCATTAAAACTTCCACCCGAAAAGGCAGCAAAGGTTGATACCATTCAAAATGAAGCATTTTTTGGGATGGTGGCTGAAATTGCCCCATCCTTTCCGGGAGGCCAGGAAGCTTTAAAAAAGTATCTGCGCCAGCACATCAAAAACACAAGCGATTTTCAAGGGCGGGCTTTCGTGCAATTTATCGTTGAAAAGAACGGATCGCTAACCAACATTCAAATCATAAGAAGCGCGGGGAAGCATCTGGACGAACAAATAATCAGGGCAATTAAAAACATGCCCAAATGGAACCCAGGGCTAAATAACGGTAAGCCCTCCCGGATGCAATATTCTATTCCTGTTAATTTGAGCTTATAAGAATATTGATATTTTTAAGTGCCCGCTGTTCGAGGTAGCACGCTGTTCGAAGTCTCAGACTACCGGCTAAATGCCTGCCGCACGTTGAACCGAATGCCATACAATTTAAGTGAGTTTCTAAAATATCATATCGGACAATTAGCCTGTAGTCGGAGACTACAAGTATAGGCATTCGAAGTCAGAGACTTCGAATAGCATTTTTTTTTGATATTTTCTATTTTGATATTTTCTATTTGAAACCCCACCGCTGTTCGAAGTCTTTGACTTCGAACCAATATGCCAGTAGTCTCTGACTACCGGCTAAAATACTTTTCGCATGTTGAGCCGAATTGACCAAACACTTAAAAGTGAATCTCTCTGTAGTCTCTCCAACTCCCGAACTACTATATACGTAGTCACCAGCTACAGTAAAGTTCCGTAAATTGCCAATCAAATTATAAAGGATGGATAATATTTTTAAACCCGGCTATTTAATAAGAGATCAGCAAGCTATTTACTATATGACTTTTACCATAGTAGGTTGGATAGATATTTTTAGTCGACGGGTTTATAAAGACATGCTGATCGCATCTTTAAAGTTTTGCCAGGAGAAAAAGGGATTAAATTTACATGCTTATGTTATGATGTCTAATCATGTTCATTTAATTGCGTCTGTTAAACCCGGGCACAGCCTGAGTGTTTTTGTACGCGATTTTAAAAAGTTTACAGCGCGGTCCATCCTGGATTATATTGAAAACGAAACCGAAAGCCGGAAAGAATGGATGTTGCATCAGTTTAAGTATTATGCATCCAGGCATACCCGTAATGAAGATTACCAGATTTGGGTACAAGACAATCATTTTGTTGAATTATTCGGCCCTGATTTCACACAACAGAAGATAGATTATATTCATGATAATCCAGTAAGGGCAGGGTATGTTTATGATGCTGCCGACTATGTCTATTCAAGCGCATCTAATTATGAGGAAAAGGAATCGATTATCGATGTGGATTGTTTATGGTTTTAGTCATGGTTATTGACAATTAGCCTGTAGTCGGAGACTACAAGCATAGGCATTCGAAGTCAGAGACTTCGAATAGCACTTTTTTTGATATTTTCTATTTGAAACGTCGGCTACTGCTGTTAGACTCCGTCTACGAACGCCGCTATTCGAAGTCTCTGACTTCGAATAAATATGTCGGTAGTCTCAGACTACCGGCTAAACACATTCTTAAACTGAGCATTACAGCTACCCTGCCGCTAACTTTACCAAAAGCTAACCTAACTCTCACATTTAAATAAGCGACTTACCCAGCATTTACAAATTCCTTATCTTTGCATCCACATTTATAACTGACATGCTTAAAGGATTTTTTAACATACCCAAACCGGTAAACGAACCGGTTTTAAATTACGGACCGCGCAGTGTGGAACGCGCCGCGCTTAAGGCTGCCCTACAAGAGGGCCGTGCCCAGCAAATTGATATACCCATGTATATTGGCGGGCAGGAAGTACGTACCGGCAAAACCGGCACTGTGCGCCCACCACATGATCATCAGCATGTGCTGGCAACCTATCATATAGGCGACGAAAGCCATGTACACGCCGCCATTAACGCAGCACTGGCCGCTAAAGCCAACTGGGAAGCCTTAGCCTGGGAAGAACGCGCTGCCATATTTTTAAAAGCTGCCGATTTATTATCCGGCCCTTACCGCGCTAAAATTAATGCGGCTACCATGCTTGGCCAATCTAAAAACGCTTACCAGGCCGAGATTGACGCCGCTTGTGAGATGGTGGATTTTTTAAGGTTCAATGTATCGTACATGGCCGAAATTTATGCCCAACAGCCCCCTGTATCCCCTAAAGGAATCTGGAACCGTGTGGAACAGCGCCCGCTGGAAGGTTTTGTTTTCGCTATTACGCCTTTCAATTTTACAGCTATTGCCGGCAACCTGCCTGCTTCGGCAGCCATGATGGGCAACGTGGTGGTATGGAAACCTAATGATACCCAGGTTTACGCTGCCAACGTTTTGATGCAGGTTTTTATTGAAGCTGGGGTACCGGCTGGGGTAATCAACCTGATTTATGTTGATGGCCCTATGGCTGGCGATATCATTTTCAGCCATCCTGATTTTGCAGGGGTACATTTCACCGGATCAACCCCAGTGTTCCAAAACATCTGGAAAACTATTGGTACCAACATCCATAAATACAAAACCTACCCACGCATTGTAGGCGAAACCGGTGGTAAAGATTTTGTGCTGGCACACCCGAGCGCCAATGTTGAAGTAGCTACAACTGCTTTGGTACGCGGCGCTTTTGAGTACCAGGGACAAAAATGCTCGGCAGCGTCGAGGGCGTATTTGCCTAAATCGTTATGGCCTGCCATCAAAACCGGCTTGCTTAACGATCTGGGCGAATTAAAAATGGGACCTGTTGAAGATTTTGAAAATTTTGTTAACGCAGTGATCGACGAAAAATCGTTCGATAAGTTAGCCAGATATATTGATCAGGCTCACCAGAATAGTGCTGTTGAGGTTATTGCCGGTGGCAAATACGATAAAAGCAAAGGCTGGTTTATTGAGCCTACCGTGCTTGTAACCACCGACCCGCAATATGTTACCATGCGCGAGGAGCTGTTTGGCCCGGTGCTCACTATTTATGTGTATGAGGATGCCGATTTTGACAAGGTATTAAACCTGATTGATCAAACCTCAATCTACGCCCTCACGGGGTGTATCATAGCGCAAGACCGTTACGCCATAGCCCAGGCATCGCATGCTTTACGCAACGCCGCCGGAAACTTTTATGTAAACGATAAACCTACCGGAGCGGTTGTTGGCCAACAACCGTTTGGCGGCGCCAGGGGATCGGGAACTAATGATAAGGCTGGCTCTATGATCAACCTGTTGCGATGGGTATCGCCAAGAACCATTAAGGAAACTTTTGATTCGCCTAAGAATTACAGGTATCCGTTTCTCGATAAAGAGCTATAACTAAAGCAAGAGCGATGAGGTTAACTCATCGCTCTTTTTTGTTGACAGTGTTTGCCTTTATTTAAATTTAAACACCTCTTTTATATGATCATTACTTTTAACGCTTACTTTCAGGTCGTTAATAAAACCTGTAGTTAGGGTATAAACCCATCCGTGTACACTCAGGTCTTTTCCGTTTTTCCAGGCGTTCTGTACTATTGATGTGGCAGTAAGGTTATTTACATTTTCCATTACATTGAGTTCAACCAGCCGGTCGGTCTTTGTTTTCTGGTCGGTAATGACATCCAGTTCTGCTTCATGCAGGCGGTAAACATCCTTAATGTGTCTTAACCAGTTATCAACCAAACCATTTTCATCATTCCCGAGGGCGGCAATAACTCCACCGCAACCATAATGACCGCAAACTATCACATGTTGCACTTCCAGAATATTGACGGCGTAATCCAATACCGAAAGCATGTTCATATCGGAGTGAACCACCACGTTGGCTATATTACGATGCACAAACACTTCGCCCGGAGCGGTATTGGTAATCTGGTTAGCCGGAACACGGCTATCGGCGCAGCCAATCCAAAGCACCGGCGGCTTTTGGCCATTAGCCAGTTTCTCAAAATATTGCGGATCATTTTGAAGAGTTTCGGCTACAAATTTTCTATTTCCTTCCAATAAACTTTCGTAAATGATCTGGCTTGAATTGTTGTCTGTTTTAGCGCACATAGAATTAGCTGGTTAACTGATTATTTAGTTGGCAAACCTGGACTAAGCTTACGCCCCAGTTTGTGGAATATAACGTCCCAAATATCGTAGAGTAGTATACTGATAAGAATAAACGGAATAAAATAAAACACCCGGAAGTTGTACAATTCAAAAAAGTACCCACCTGCCAAAGCGCCCAAAAAGTAAAAAGCAAGCACGGTAAGCCTAATGTACAGCCTGTTTTTCACAACGGATGTTTTGGCTGTACGCGGATGGATCCACTCGGCTACATCAGCCCCCACATCGGTAAACAAACCTGTTAAATGCGATGATTTGATTAAGCCGCCGGATATAGTGGATACCAAACTATTTTGCAAACCCATCGAAAACAGGATGGCCCCTATAATTACTTCACGCTCGGCATCGCTCCCGCTAAAAAAATGATTACCATAAATAGCAACCAAAAATAACACAATGGTTTCTACCAGTATGGGGAAGGCATGCGCCTTATACCTGCTGATATGCTCATAGGTTCGCACCAAAAAATGCGACACAAATGCGCCCATAAAAAACATAAACAACCAGACAAATACGGTTATAGTTTCCTCAACGTCTTGTGCATTAACCTTGCGAGCCAACAAAGCCACGTGCCCGGTAATGTTGGTGGTAAAAGCTAAAAACGCAATTACTCCAGCAACATTGGTAACACCCGCCACAAACGCGGTTGAGGATGCCAGCATCAGGTTAGCTCTTAGCGTACGTTTATCCTTGTTTTGCCTCAGCATCCCTGTATGTTTTAGCTGGTTTAACTGGTAACCAGTAGTCAAAAATAATGGATTAAATTACATTTTAAAGTTTTTCTCCATTAATATAAAGTCCACATACAAAAAAGAATGCCACCAACAAGTGGTTAGCCGGACTGTAAAGGCCAATTTATCCTGATATACAACGCACAATAAATCTTCAGAAATATTTTCATCGGCATAGCATGTCTGCGTCCAGCTACCAACAGATCATCTGCATCAGCAAACAAAACTTCGAAATAACAGCCCCTCTTAAAGTACTCAAAGATAATTCCTATTTTTAACCACTAACAATTAATAAAACCGGAGAAGTGGATAAAAAACTGGAGACGCTAAAACTAAAAAAAGACCAGGCGCTGTTAGGCGGCGGCCAGGCCCGTATTGATAGTCAGCATAAAAAAGGGAAGCTAACCGCCCGCGAGCGTTTGCATTTTTTATTGGACGAAGGATCATTTGAAGAGATCGGTATGCTGGTATCACACCGGTCGACCGACTTCGGTATGGAAAAAGAGAACTATCCGGGCGATGGTGTAGTTACTGGCTATGGGTTTATCAATGGCCGTTTAGTTTACGTATTCTCACAGGATTTTACCGTTTTTGGCGGTTCGCTGTCAGAAACCCATGCCGAAAAGATCTGCAAAATTATGGATCTGGCCATGAAGAACGGTGCGCCGGTAATTGGGCTGAACGACTCCGGTGGGGCACGCATCCAGGAAGGCGTAGTTTCGCTCGGCGGTTATGCCGATATATTTTACCGTAATACCATGGCATCGGGCGTGGTGCCGCAAATATCGGCCATTATGGGCCCATGTGCGGGCGGCGCCGTATATTCTCCTGCCATTACCGATTTTATTTTGATGGTTGAGCATACCTCTTACATGTTTGTTACCGGGCCCAACGTGGTTAAAACAGTAACACACGAGGTGGTTACCTCCGAGGAATTAGGAGGTGCTAATACCCATGCCACCAAATCGGGCGTTACACATTTTGCCTGCACTAACGAGATTGAGGCCATACAGCATGTAAAAAAGCTATTGAGTTACATGCCCCAAAATTGCGAGGAAACCGCCCCTGCTTTACCTTACGATGCAAGTGACGAACAAAGGCCCGCGCTAAATACCATCCTGCCTCAAAACATATCGCAACCTTATGATATGCGCGATATATTGCAAGAGGTAATTGACGAAGGTACATTCCTGGAGGTACACCGGGATTTTGCAGAAAACATTGTAGTCGGTTTTGCGCGTTTGGCTGGCCGGAGCATAGGGATAGTAGCCAATCAGCCGGCTTTTTTAGCCGGTGTGCTGGATATCAATTCGTCAACCAAAGGCGCACGTTTCATCCGCTTTTGCGATAGCTTTAATATCCCATTACTGGTATTTGAAGATGTTCCCGGATTTTTGCCCGGAACCGACCAGGAGTGGAAAGGCATTATCACCAACGGTGCCAAGTTGCTATACGCCTTTTGCGAAGCTACGGTACCACGCATTACCGTAATTACCCGCAAAGCCTACGGCGGCGCTTACGATGTAATGAACTCCAAACATATTGGAGCTGACATGAACTATGCCTGGCCCAGCGCCGAAATTGCGGTAATGGGAGCCAAAGGTGCCGCCGAAATTATATTTAAACGCGAAATAATTACCGCGCCCGACCCAGAAGCCAAATGGAAAGAGATGGAACAATTGTACTCGGATACCTTTGCCAACCCCTACCGCGCTGCCGAACGGGGTTTTATTGATGAGGTAATTGAGCCTGCCGAAACCCGTAAAAAATTAATTAAAGCTTTTAAAATGCTCGAAAACAAAGTAGTTAACCTACCCAGAAAAAAACATGGGAACATGCCCTTGTAACTTTTGAGCGGGAAGGGAGAAGTAAGAGGCAAGAGGTAAGAGGTAAGGTGGAAATTGTTAGATCTTATAAAAGTGGTTGTACATACGGTTTCCGTTTGTTAACGACGGCAAAACGCCAGCTAAGCAAAAACATGGGCCCGCGCCATGCCGAGGCGTTACAACCATCTTGAGGAAAAGCACTGCAACCCTACTTACCTTCTGATGGGTTAATACTAAATTTACCGTCAACGATATGATCCACATTGAACAAATAACACCCCGATTAACCTGGCGGCTCAGGCATGAGGTTTTATATCCCGATGAACCTATTCATCAAATGCAGATGGATGAGGATGAGGATGGCCACCATTTCGGCGCTTTTGCAGATAACCAACTGGTGAGCGTGGTATCATTATTCTCTAAAGGGTCCGATTTTCAGTTCCGCAAATTTGCCGTTCAGCCAGCCTTTCAAGGTAAAGGCGTTGGTACAAGCCTACTGGCTTATGTTATAGATTTTGCAAAGGCCGAGGGTGCACAACGCGTCTGGTGCAATGCACGCGCACAGGCTATCGGCTTTTACCTCAAATCAGGCTTCAGGCAAACTGGAGAAAATTTCACTAAAAACAATTTGGATTACGAGATAATGGAAAGGTTACTTTAGGTTGAAAACAAAACAAGCCGGCAACCCAAAATGCCGACTTGTTCCCCAACTAAACTAAATGTATGAATTTAAAATCACTCATTACAAAGATGTGTGTTGCAAATAAAGCCAGTGTTAACTCAGAAATAAATTGCTGTATAATTAACCTACTTTATGAGCACCCGAAAGTACAGAAACTTATGGCTTTGCAAGTTGGTTTACTATATTTGCTTCCGCGCGGCAGCGCCATTTTATAATTTCATTGATCATGGCTAAAAAAAAATCTGAAGAAAAAACACACATACCTGTTGTTACTCCTGCATCACTCTCCTTTTTAGAAAAATATATCAACAACCCCTCTCCTACCGGCTTTGAAGCCGAAGGGCAAAAGCTCTGGCTCGAGTACATTAAACCTTATATTGATGAAACTTATGTTGATAACTACGGTACCGCTGTAGGCATCATCAATCCAAAAGCTTCCTATAAAGTTGTTATCGAGGCTCACGCCGATGAGATATCCTGGTTTGTAAATTACATTACCAGCGATGGTTTAATCTACGTGATCCGTAACGGAGGTTCCGACCACCAGATAGCGCCCTCAAAGCGGGTTAATATCCATACCGATAAAGGCATTGTTAAAGCCATATTTGGCTGGCCTGCCATCCATACCCGCAGCGGCGAAAAGGAAGAAGCGCCAACCTTAAAAAATATTTTTTTGGATTGCGGCTGCACTACCAAAGATGAGGTTGAAGCTTTAGGTATCCATGTAGGCTGCGTAATTACCTACGAGGATGAGTTTATGGTTTTAAATAACCGCTATTATGTTGGCCGCGCCTTAGATAACCGCGTAGGCGGTTTTATGATAGCCGAAGTAGCCCGTTTGTTAAAGGAGAACGGCAAAAAGCTGGACTTTGGTTTGTATATTGTAAACGCCGTTCAGGAAGAAATTGGCTTGCGCGGAGCAGAAATGATAGCCGATTATATTAACCCAGATGTAGCCATCATTACCGACGTAACGCATGATACGCAAACGCCGATGATCAACAAGATAACCCAGGGCGATCTGGCTTGCGGCAAAGGGCCCGTAATATCTTACGCACCGGCCATACAAAATAACCTGAACAAACTATTGATTGAAACAGCCCAGAAGGCTTCGATACCGTTCCAGCGGCAGGCTTCTTCCCGCTCAACCGGTACCGATACTGATGCTTTTGCTTACTCAAACGGTGGCGTGCCTTCGGTATTGATCTCGCTTCCTCTCCGGTATATGCACACCACTGTTGAGATGATCCACCAGGAAGATGTGGATAATGTAATCAGCCTGATCTACGAAACTTTGTTAAACATTCAGGCCGGCCAGGATTTCAGGTATATTAAAAATTAAACAATTTATCTACTGGTCAATTGTCCATCATATTATTAATTTATTAAATTATACATCCGTTTAACAAGCAATCCAAAATATAATTACTTTAGCATTTATGAAACCTACACTATTAATATTGGCCGCAGGGATGGCCAGTCGCTATGGAAGCATGAAACAAGTTGACGGCTTTGGCCCCAACGGGGAAACCATTATTGATTATTCTATATATGATGCCATTAAGGCCGGTTTTGGTAAGGTTACGTTCATCATCCGTGAAGAGTTTTTGGATAATTTTAAAGGGATATTTGAACCCAAACTAAGCGGAAAAATTGAAACAGATTACGTGTTTCAAAACTTCGACCTGCAACAGTACGGTATTGATAAAACCGTTGAGCGCGCTAAACCATGGGGAACTGCCCACGCCGTTTTAGCTGCCCGCCATGCCATTAAAGAACCCTTTTGCGTTATTAACGCCGATGATTTTTATGGTTATGATTCATTTGAAAAAATGGCCAAATTTTTAACTACTGAAGTGGCCGACGATAAATACTCCTTAATTGGTTACCAAGTTGACAGAACCTTATCCGACTACGGTTCAGTATCGCGCGGTGTTTGTAAGGTTAATGATGAAGGCAACATGGTTGAAATTAACGAGCGTACCGAGGTTTACTTTACCGAAGGTGGCAAAGTTGCTTACAAAGACGCCGAAGGCGAACATGCACTGCCGAACGATACACGCGTATCCATGAACTTTTGGGGCTTTACCCCGGCTGTTTTTGATCAAAGCCTGGATATGTTTAAACGCTTTGTTGACGCTAACGAAACCAACCCTAAAGCTGAATTTTTTATCCCCTTGGTTGCTGACGAACTGATAAAAACCGGCGTAGCATCATTTAAAGTTGTTCCAACAGCTTCTAAATGGTTCGGTGTAACTTATAAAGAAGATAAGCCTATCGTGCAGGAAAGCATTTCTGCTTTAGTTGAAAACGGAACCTATCCTGCCAATTTGTGGGCATAAGGTTTTAGATATGATACTGATTGATAAATCCCGCCTTGAGCGGGATTTGTTGTTTAATTATCAGGTTATATTCTCCCTGGATTTTTGCTTGTGTGAAAAACCGCGTTCACGTAAACTATTTTGTTTATCTCATCCACATGATAAACCAGAAAATCAGGAAAGATCTGAAGGGTGGCGAATCTGAATTTTTAGCTGTGTAACGAATAGTGTGGGTAAAGTAGTTTTAGTTTGTCCGCTGGAATTCCAAGTCGTAATTTATAATAGCATAAAAACATGCTGCCTTTTTGATGAAAAACAAACAGTAAATTACAGTTATAACGATGCCTTAGTAAATTGGTGATTATCAATTCGTCTATTTTTGCGCTAATAATCAGTATTTTTAATTTACTACATCGGCACGCTCAATCGCCGCGTGAAGGGCTTTGTTCTTTTTGTCTTGATACAAAAAGAACCAAAAAAATCAAGACTGCCCGATCCTTCCACCCACAGGCCAACTCCCGGCCCGGCGTGCAGTCGGGGCCTTTGCGCACTTTGCCTTTGTACCAAAGAAGATCACGAAGGTTCAAAACGCCATCTTTTTTTTTGGGGGGCCTGATCTGCTACTCATGAAGACATAAAATATTGATAATCGAGAGCTACGTTAAAAATACAATCTTAAAACAGTAATAGAATTTCACCAAAAGATCATTAGTAAAATCTTGGCTTAGCCTATCACTTACAAATCGAATTTTTAGTACCCATACAAAACGTTATAGAGCCACTTCTTTTAAGGAACGCGATGCCAATCTTTTTTTGCTGTTTCTCATACCAAACACATGCGTCAGTTATGTCGAGTTCTGCCTGTTTAAGTAGTTTAACGGTATACACGCTCCAAATCCTTTTTTTACTTCATCCCATGAACGCTCTTCTGTTTTACCTTGCATAAATCACGATCTCTACGCAATACTTCTTGCTGCTGGGAGCTCGTCAAACTCATATCATCAATATTAGCCTGATAATAATACTGAAGGCTATTTAAAAAAGCCAGTAATACTTTTTCTTCTTGTTCGCTATGTGGATTCACAACTATCGTCATACTCAAATCCGCAAATTTGAGCCCTCATTTCAAATCGTTAACATGTATTATTTTAGCCTAACCCATAGGTACAAATAATTTCTTTATTGTACTTTTATATTGTTCTTAATCGTACCTAAGAAAATAACACGTCTACTTTCAGTTCATGAAAAAATACCTATACATCCTCCTTTTACTATTAGGCTGCTTATCTTATAAACCAGCATTTACGCAAGTTAAACTTGAAGGCGATATGGAACATATCGATCCGGCACGCCATTTGCCTATTGGCTGGACGATATATCCCCAAAATACGGCTTCGGCTTATGATTTTAAGTTGGATAGCACGGTAAAACAGCAGGGTAAGTATTCGGTATCCATCAACAGCAAAACTACTGGTGGCGGTTTTGGCAGCATGGCATTTGGCATTCCGCAAACTTTTAAGGGAAAAGAGATTGAATTGCGCGGCTACCTCAAAATGGAAAATGTAAGCGGCTGGGCCGGATTTTGGTTAAAGATAGAGGGCACTCAGGCTTTTAACAA
The DNA here is from genome assembly GCF_000166195.2 of Mucilaginibacter paludis DSM 18603. Taxonomy (NCBI): domain Bacteria; kingdom Pseudomonadati; phylum Bacteroidota; class Sphingobacteriia; order Sphingobacteriales; family Sphingobacteriaceae; genus Mucilaginibacter; species Mucilaginibacter paludis. The sequence goes on along the minus strand of NZ_CM001403.1, from coordinate 5,181,566 downwards.
CATGCAAACGCAAAATTTGCACGGCACCGCCGACTGGACCGAGTATAGCATTAAATTACCTTATAACGATGAAGAAGCAACTAACATTGCTGGCGGCGCGGTGCTTTCGGGCCAGGGGAAGATTTGGTTTGATAACGTGCGTCTTTATATCAACGGTAAACCTATCGATCAGGCTCAGACAAAAAAACTGATCCTAAAGAAAGCCGATCAGGATACCGCCTTCAGCAATGGCTCCGGCATCGCCAGCGCTAAACTCAGTACACAACAAATACTAAACTTAACCCTATTGGGCCAGGTTTGGGGCTTTGTAAAGTACCACCATTACGCGGTTGCCAGGGGTGATATCAATATGGATGCCGAATTATTCAGGGTGATGCCTGCCGTGCTTAATGCCGATAATAATATTGCCCTTAGCAAAGCTATTGAGCAATGGATAGACGGGATCGGCGTGCCTAAGCACTGCAATACATGCGAACCTTATAAGGGCAAAAATGTAAAACTACAACGTGAATATGGACTTATTTTTGACCATACCCTATTAAGCAATTCTCTCATTGCCAAGCTAACAGATATTTTAAATAACCGTAGTGATCAAAAATTTTACATCAGGTTTACACCAATAGGCAACCCTATCTTTGACCATGAAAAAGGCTATAAAGCTATGGCGTTTCCGGATGCCGGTTACCGGCTGCTATGCTTGTTCCGTTACTGGAACATGATCCAATATTTTTATCCCGATCGACATTTAACCGGCGACTGGAACAAAGTGCTGCCCCTGTTTATACCTCAGTTTGTTAATGATAGCAACGCACAGCAATATACCTTAACTACTCTGAAATTAATTTGTGGCATCCATGACACCCATGCCAATATCTGGAGTTATAATAAAGAACTCGAAGCCTACCGCGGCCAATACATAGCACCGTTCCAGGCCAAGTTTATCGAGGGCAAACTGGTGGTAACCGGCTATTACCGGGATACCCTTGCTGCAAAGCAAACATTTAAAATAGGTGACGTAATTACAGCTATAAATGGCACAACAGTTAGTACGCTGATTGAAAATTATCTGCCCTTAACCGCGGCTTCAAATTACGAAACCCAGTTAAGGGATATGCCGCGCAATTATTTATTGCGCAGCAATAACCAGCACTTTGAGTTCGGCATAGCCGAAGGTAATCATGAAAAACTCGCTGATATAAACGGACTACCCTACGGTAATGTTGATTTTGGAGCTATTGCCGATCCTGACCGTGGTAAACCCGCTTATCGGCTAATTAACAACCAAATAGGCTACCTATACCCTGGGCGATATCACAATACAGACCTTCCGGCTATCAAAAAACTTTTTGAGGACACCAAAGGTATTATTATAGATATGCGCTGTTACCCATCGGAATTTATGCCCTTTACTTTTGTGCCCTATATTAAAAGCGGCTCGGCACCGTTTGTAAAATTTACAGCAGCTAATCTGCTTGCGCCGGGTTTGATCGAAACCAGTGATGAACAGCCTGTTCCCACGTTAAACGAGTACAAAGGTAAAGTAATTGTTATAGTTAATGCGATAACACAGAGCCAGGCCGAATATACCACCATGGCTTTCCAAAGTTCGCCCAATGTAAAAGTTATTGGCAGTATTACCGCTGGCGCGGATGGCAATGTATCTGATATTGTTTTACCGGGAGGTATTTCCACCATGATCTCAGGCTTAGGTGTGCTTTATCCGGACGGTACAGAAACACAACGCATAGGTGTTAAAATAGATGAACAAGTGGAGCCTACTATCGCTGGGGTTAAGGCGGGCCGTGATGAGTTACTGGAAAGAGCCCAGGCGATTATTTTAATAGATGATGTAAAACAACCATAATTATTGTTGCGTATTGAGCCCGCAGTTACAGAATACATTAACCGACAAACTAACAATGATGTTCAAAAAAGCGGCAATTGCTTTAAGTTTGTTATTGTTAACCGGGCTAACGGGCTATTACTTTATGCCCGAACCTAAATTACCTGCTCACATCACTATCGATAAAATGATAGCGATTAAATCGCGCAGGCAGTTATTGGTTTACGCACAGGGCAAACTGATTAAAACTTATGCCATATCATTAGGTAGCTGCCCGGCAGGCAAAAAACAGTTTGAGCACGACGGTAAAACTCCCGACGGCGTCTATTTTATCAACGCCAAAAACCCTAACAGCGTTTGCCATAAAAACTTAGGTATTTCTTATCCTAACCAAGCCGACGTGCAACAAGCCAAAAAGTTTAAACTGCCAACCGGCGGAGATATTAAAATACATGGGCTTACCAACGGCCTGGGTTTTATTGGTAAATTTCACCGCTGGTACAACTGGACAGCCGGATGCATCGCCCTAACCAATGCTGAAATTGACGATCTGTACAGCCATACTCCTATCGGCACACCTATTGAAATAAGGCTATAGCAGCCTCCATTTTGCTATCTCACCTTATTCCAAACCATTAAAACGTTTTAGGTGTTGGATATAAGCAGTAGCGCTATTGCACATACCTACAGTACAAACATGCAGACAGAACTTTTAGGTGACATACAACGGATAGAAGTAAGCGGCGATAAGCTGGTTATCAAAACAGCCATGGCAGAGGCGCATATTTATATTTACAGCCCTACAATTATCCGGGTTAATATGACTAAATCGCCTTCCGCGCCAGATCAGTCGTTCGCCGTTATTCAACAACCATCTGCGGAAATCAGCTACAAGGATATGCCCGACTCGATCGAGGTCAGAACGTCAACCCTGAAACTCCGCATTAATAAATCGCCTTTGAGGTTTAGTTTTTATACTGCGGATGATCAACTTTTAAGCGCCGATGATGAACGCTTTGGCACCAACTGGCAGGGTGAGCAGGTAATTACGTATCGCAAATTATTCCCCGACGAAAAATTTATTGGCCTGGGCGAGAAAACCGGCAACCTGGACCGCCGGGGAACCTCTTATGTCAACTGGAACACGGATGCTTCAGAGCACGGCATTAAAACCGATCCCTTATATAAAACCTTTCCTTTTTTTATCGGCCTGCATAGCAGTTTGATGTATGGCTTGTTTATGGATAACACACATAAAAGTTATTTTGACTTTGGCGCCACTACCGACGAGCAGATGAGTTGGTTCGGTGCTGACGGTGGCGACATGAACTATTACTTTTTTGGGGCCCAAAGCGTAACCAAAATTCTGGAAGACTACACCTGGTTAACCGGGCGAATGGAAATGCCACCTCTATGGAGCCTGGGCTATCAGCAATGCCGGTGGAGCTACATGTCGGCCAAGGAGGTATTAAAGGTAGCGCAGACATTCCGCAAAAAGAAGATACCGGCCGATGTGGTGTATTGCGACATCGACTACATGGATAACTACAAGATATTTACCTGGCACCCCGAAAACTTTGCCGAGCCGAAAGCCATGATGGATGAACTAAAAGCGATGGGTTTCCATTTGGTAACCATTGTTGACCCGGGCATTAAAGTAGAAAAAGGCTACAAACAATATGACGAGGGCATCAAAAAAAACTATTTTGCCACCTACCCCAACGGCGAAAAATACATTGCCAATGTTTGGCCGGGCCGGTGCCATTTTCCGGATTTTTTCAGGGGCGATGTGAGGGACTGGTGGGGCAAATCGTTTACGGCATTAACCGATGCCGGCGTAGATGGCTTTTGGAATGATATGAACGAGCCTGCCGCCTGGGGGCAAAACATACCCTCGCTGATGCAATTTGGAAAGCGCCCAATGCCCGAGTTACGCAATGCCTACGGGATGGAAATGGCAAGAGCTACTTATGATGGCACCAAAAAAATATTAAAAAACAGACGCCCTTTTGTACTCACCAGGGCGGCGTACGCGGGTACACAACGTTACTCTGCCGTGTGGACGGGTGATAACTCCGCCTACGACGCGCACATGCTACTGGGGCAAAGGCTGGTTAACAGCTTGGGGCTTACCGGCATGGCATTGATAGGTGTTGATATTGGCGGCTTTACCGGCAACCCTACCCCTGAACTAATGGTGCGCTGGAACTCGCTAGGAGTTTATACGCCGATGTTTCGTAACCACGCCTGTATCGGCACTGTTTACAGGGAACCATGGCAGTGGGGCACTAAAAACGAAGCCATTATTAAAAAAGACATCCAGCAACGCTACCGCTTGTTGCCCTACATCTATTCATCGTTTTACCAGGCCCATCAAACTGGCTTGCCTGTGAGCCGCACATTAGCCATCGACTATACCCACGACGAGAATATCTATCATCCTAAATATCAAAACCAATTTCTGTTTGGCGATGCTATCCTGATTTGCCCGACTGTTAGCACCGATGATACCGCCGATGTGTATCTGCCTAAAGGAAACTGGTACCGTTTAAGTACGGAAGAAAAGTTTATTGGCCTGCAGGTGATTACCGCTGAAGCACCGTTAACAGATCTCCCTGTATTTATTAAGGCCTCGGCAATTATCCCCATGCAATCGGTTATACAAAACACAGCCGAAAAGGGCGATGGTATTTTGGAACTAAACATCTGGAATGGCGATGAACCCAACCAGTTTGTTTATTACGAGGACGACGGCTTATCCTACAATTACGAAAAAGGCGAATTTTATAAACGCGTTATCCGGTTTGATCCTGGAAATAAATTAATTGTATTGGATACAACGGAAGGAAATCATCCGTCCAAATTCACTCATATTAATTTGATTTTGCATGGTTTTGGGAAAGTAAAAACAATAAGCGTGAACAATAGCGCTGTTAAAGCAACGAAAGCCGGTAAGGGCCTGTCATTTAAATTTGAGAATCAGGATGGTGAAGTAAGGATTCAGTTTTAAGTGAGAACGCCGACAGAGTGACAAAAATAGAGATAACGTTTGAAATTTGGTGAACTATTAGGTATAGGTACGCAAGGGTCCTACGGCCCCCGTACATAGGGCACCTTGTGAGGGGCAGGATCGGGATCGGACAGCCTAAGATTTCAAATTCCGCTAAGCAGGTTGCATACATTGTCGGTGAGGACACCGAAACAGGATAAAGAGGACACCCGACACAGGGTAAAAAGTATGCAAAAAGCCCTACTGTACGCCAGGCCAGGAGTTGGTCCTGTGGGCGGAAGGATCGGGAGTCTTGACTCGAATACACGTCACTATAAGTAATGGATCCGACCAACCCGAAAAAAATAGAGGTGACGTTTGAAACTTCGGTAATTATTGGAGCAAAAACAAAAGTGCGCAAAAGCCTGACTGCACGCCGGGCCGGGTTTGGCCTTGCGGGCGGAAGGATCGGGCAGTCTTGACTTTTTTGGTTCTTTTTGTGTCAAGACAAAAAGAACAAAGCCCTTCCCGCGGCGATTGAGCGGGCCGATGCTCTAAATTAAGAATACTGTTTATCGAATCACACACTGATAATCAAAACATTATATCAAAACCATCATTACAAAATGGCAAATCGCGTTAAGCATCGTTACATAATACATTGTCGGTGGGGACACCGACTACGGGTGAAGAGGATACCAACAAAGGCGAAGAATAATGATGTACTCTATTTATACCTGATTTTATAAACCAAAATAATACAAGCAAATACCAATGTAATGGCGTTGGCAGTGGCTACAGGTACATCACGACTCATTATGCCATAAACAAGCCAAAGCAAGGTTCCGAAGGTAAAAAAGCTATACATCAGTAGGGATATCCCCGAGGTATCTTTAGTTTGGATAGTTTTAACCGCTTGTGGCAAAAATGATATGGTGGTACAAAAAGCGGCTCCTAAGCCGACGGCGGTAATATAGTAGCTCATGATGATGCTGATTGTTGTGCGGCTTTTTCTTCTTTCCCCAGTACACTATTTTTATGCCCGTAACTAAAATAAATAACCAAACCGATAACCAGCCATATTAAAAAACGAAGCCAGTTGGTATAGCCTAATTCCGTCATCAGGTATAGGCAGCTTAGCAGGCCCAGTACCGGTATTAAGGATAAGTTTTTAACAAAAGCCAGTACCGTTAATGCCGCGGCCAGAATAACAAATACAAAATAGGGTAATTTTTCCCTGTAAACCTCCCAGCCGCCAGTATAATCAAACAGGCCTAAAAACTGATGATAAAAAAGTATGCAGCCTATCACAAATATCACCGGCGCAATAAATTTGGAGTTAACGTAGGGCAAATGGAACCGGCCCTTTTGCGCTTCTTCTCGCGGCAGCAACAATACGCCGCCACAAACCAATACAAAAGCAAACAAGGTGCCTATGCTTGTTAAGTCGGTAACCTCGGTCAGGTTCATAAACAGAGCGGGTATAGCCACCACGAAACCGGTAACAATGGTAGCGAAAGATGGGGTATGGTATTTGGGATGAATGCGCGAAAATGCCTTGGGTAACAAACCATCACGGCTCATGCTCATCCATATCCGCGGCTGCCCTAATTGAAAAATAAGCAGCACGCTGGCTGTGGCTATCACTGCGCTGATAGATATCACATAACTGATATTTTTGAGCCCCAGCCTTTGGAAAACAAAGGCCAACGGATCACCAACCTGCAGCTCCTTATAACTCACCATACCGGTTAATACCAGGGCAATCAGGATATACAACACCGTGCAGATAATGAGGGAGTAGATCATCCCGCGCGGTAAGTCGCGCTGCGGATTCTCACACTCTTCGGCAGTGGTTGATATCGCATCAAAACCGATGTAGGCAAAGAAAACGCCTGAAACGCCTTTCATCACGCCACCGAAACCATTAGGTAAAAAGGGGTGCCAGTTGGCAGGAGTGATGTAAAAAAAACCTAATACGATAACAAATATTACCACGGCAATTTTTAAAATCACCATGGCATTGGTAGCCTTTTTGGTTTCGCGTATACCGATGTACACCAGGTAAGTAATTACAAATACAATAGCTAAGGCTGGTATGTTGGCAATGAGCTTAAAATTACCAATGCCGGGAGCGGTAGCCCAGGCTACCGCTTCTGATTTTAGCCTATCGGTAACATCTGCTACATGGCCGCTCGCGGTTAATTCGGCTATAGTAGCCTTAGCGCGGTAGGCCGACAGGTAATCCATAGTGAGGTATGAGGGGATGTGAATATGGAAACCCTCCAGCAAATTGATAAAATACTCGCTCCATGAAATAGCTACCGCAATATTGCCAATAGCATATTCCATTAACAGGTCCCAGCCTATTATCCAGGCAATCAGTTCGCCAAAAGAAGCGTAAGCATAAGTATAAGCACTGCCCGATACAGGTATGCGAGAGGCAAATTCGGCATAGCATAGCGCCGAAAAGCCACAGGTGATGGCTGTAAGTACAAATAAAATAGATACCCCCGGCCCACCGTTAAACGCTGCCGTACCAATGGTTGAGAATATACCGGCGCCAACAACGGCGGCAATGCCCATCAGGGTTAAATCTTTAACGTTTAATTCTTTTTTAAGGTGGGATGCCGATCCGGGATGCTCAGCGTCACTAAAACCAGTGGCTACATCAGATAAAATTCGTTCGAGAGACTTTTTACGAAATATATTTTTCGACATTATGTAAATTAGCTAACACCAAACATAACGATTTTTTTGCATTGAATAAATAAGCTTATCTAATTAACTTGCGCCCATGAAAACCAGTATCATCAGCGTTTTAAAACAGGTGCGTTTTTTATTTATTCCTTACCTCGTCATCCTGTCGGTTTGCCTGGTTATCGCGTTGATATACAGCAAATCTCAGATCTATTTCACCGTAAATGGATGGCATTTCACTGCGGGCGATACCTTCTTCGCGCTGTGGACTAATATGGGCGATGGTATTGTATCCATCATCCTTACATTAATTTTGTTGTTTTTCAGCTACCGTAAAAGCTTTTTGATGGGTACCAGTTATGTTATTACCTCGCTGATAGCACAGCTTTTAAAACGTATGGTGGCCACGCCGCGCCCGGTTATTTTTTTTAAGGCGCAGGCCAGTAAAATGTACCTGGTTAAGGGGGTTGAAATGTTGGAAACGCTGAGTTTCCCATCAGGGCATAGTGTTTCGGCGTTTTCTACCGCCGTGGTATTAACTTATATAACCCCCAGAAAAAGCTGGGGGTTATTGTTTTTGGTATTGGCTATTTTAGTAGGCTACTCCCGCATGTACCTCAGCGAACATTTTTTTGAGGATGTAGTGGGAGGATCGGCATTGGGCGTTTTGATCACTGTTTTATGGATCAGCTGGATTGACAACAAACCCTTTATCCACTCTGAAAAATGGAACCGGGGATTGATCAAAAAGCATCCTAAATTTTAAGTCAGCGAAGTATTTCTGCGCCTAAAGAATACGACTATGGCTATAATTGCGGTTAAAGGCAGTAACCCGAACAACAAAATATTCACAATCACCGGGCGCTCTCCCTGGCTGGTAGTTACATACTGGTCGTTCCGGTCCAAATCCGGAGTGGTTTTGATAGATTGAAAAAAGGCGTTCATCTCCCCTACGGCGGCATCTTTTCTAAAATCGTCGTACAGGTATTCAAAAGTATAGGTATTGTTTTTGGTATACAGCAATCTAAAGTGCCTTACCTGTAAGCCGCTGCCGGTATCAACCTGCAAGGCAAAATCGCGCATCTCCAATTTACCTACCGTTACATCATGGTCGTTTACAACAGTGGCATTTGTTAAAGATGACTGCACTTTTTTGATGTACTCCTGGAATACATTATTCAGTCCCTTTTCATTCTTAACAATTTGAGCATTGGCCGGATTTGCTGATTTAATTACCACCATGGTTCCGTATTCGCCATTGGCGGCGTAAGTCAGTTGGTTATTGGCATTGGTTTTATTAAACTGTCTTGGCAAAGAAACCGATACGGAACTATCCATCGATACCGGACTTAAATAATAGTTTTTTTGCGCCTGCGTTTGTTCGGCGAATAAAAATATGCTCAGAATTACAAATAACTTTTTCATAATTATAAAAAATTAATGATGATGAAGCTGTAAGGTTTAGGTTACATGGTTTTCAGCAGCATTATCAATTTATACTATTTTAACAACGGCAGAAAGTTGCTTAAAGTTTTAAGGCGGCGGTATTATTGCGGGATATGTAAATGAACTATATCTATATTATGAAATATCTAATTCAGGCCACATATAATTCAGGTTATTTAAAAATATTGAATCGTGAAGTTGTTAGAAACTAATGTCATTAGAAGTAATGAACACGGCCAGCCGAAAAAAAACAGAGATGACGTTTGAACCTCGCAGACCGTTAGGTGCAGAAAGAAAGTGCGCAAAAGCCTGACTGCACGCCGGGCCGGGAGTTGGCCTGCGGGTGGAAGGATCGGGCAGTCTTGACGTTATTCACCTGTTGCTTGTTTTTTTAAAGGTGTTCATGAGCTCCCCTACGGTCGGTTTTGGTTCTTTTTGTGTCAAGACAGAACTGCGTAGCATTCATTCACACCAAAAACAAACAATAGTGAATAACGTAACAAGCTCTTCCGCGGCGATTGAGCGGGCCGATGTTGTAAATTAAGAATACTGATTATCGGAGAAAACCGCTTTTAGGAGATCCCTCCTCGCTTCGGGATGACATGATGAAAAAAATTTAACATTCACAGTCAATAACTTAACATGACATTATTATAAGTAACAGCTTCGGCAAAAACGATACCCGGTTTAGCTCATCCACCAAAGCCCCCCAGCATACTTACAGTAATAATAGCCAAAACAAACGCGGCTATACCAACATACAGGTAATCCTTTTCGGCGGCGAAACCTATTGCCGAAAGCAGCACACGGCAAATGGGGGTTGCAATAAGCAGGATAATGCCGAACTGAATAATTGCCCTTCCTCGTAAATGTATGGCACCTGCTATAATGGGTTGAACCTGACGGGTAAAATCGGGCTGGGATTTAAAAATCGAATAGTCAATCACCTCATGCCCATGCCTGTACAAATAAATGGCACCGCCTATTAATACAACAGCCATGGAAAGCAGTACGCCCCAGCGTAACAAGGAGCCGATGAGTTGCTCTATATCCTTATCGTTGGTACTGGCAGTCTTTTTCATACAGTTCCGGTTAAGCCTTTATAAATCATCTGCACGGCTAAAAACGTAACGATAACGGCAAAAAAGTACCTCAGCTTTTGCGATTGCGAGTGTACCAGTATTTTTGATCCGGTAAAAGCCCCCAATAAAACGCCTACTACTACCGGCATGGCCAATCCGGGTTCAATGTAACCTCGTTGCAGGTATACTACGGCACTCGCGGCAGCTGTAACGCCAATCATAAAATTACTGGTGGTGGTTGATACCTTAAACGGAATGCCCATGATGCCATCCATGGCTACTACTTTTAGCGCCCCCGAGCCAATACCCAATAAGCCCGACATCATGCCGGCAAAAATCATCATAAAAAATCCTCCGCCCACATTGCGCACGCCGTAGGCCACAACTTCTGTACCGGAGGGATAGGTGCTATTGAGCTTTAGTTTTTTGGCAAGCGGACTTTTATACTCATCAACATGTTCAACCTTTTTACGTAACGACATCAATGCCGAAAAGATAAGAACCAGACCAAACAGTATCGCTATGTATTGTACAGGTAAATACTTAGCTACAATGGCTCCGGCAATGGCTCCACTGGTGGTGGCTATTTCTAAAAACATACCCAGCCGCATATTCGTAATCCCCTCTTTAACATAAGCAGAGGCAGAGCCAGATGAGGTAGCTATAACCGATACCAGCGAGGCACCGATGGCGTAATGAATGTCGACGTGAAGCAGCACCGTTAATAGGGGAATGATCACCACGCCTCCACCCAATCCCGTTAACGACCCAACCAGGCCGGCAGCGTAAGCGCCAATTAAAATGATAGTAGTTAATAGCAGAACAGACATATTTAACGGTATGCTTTGGCCAGCTAAAATAACAATTGTTTTTAAGCATCCCGGTTTAAAGTTTTTAAAGCGAAGGTAAAATAGGCAGCCACAAAATAATGAAACATCTATTATTTATACACATAATTGATATATTTAGGGCGACCTAATATTATTACAATATGACGAAAAAGATTTACTTCTTATTGTGCCTTTGCTTTGGATATAGCGTATTGCACGCCCAAAACAAGCTTCCCGAAAATATTTTTTTAAAGACATTACCAAATGGTTTGGATGTGTTGGTTGTTGAAGATAACAGTGTACCGCTGGCTACCATTGTGATTACCTGCCGGAACGGTGCTTACACCGAATCGCCTGAATTTAATGGCCTGAGCCACCTTTACGAACACATGTTTTTTAAGGCGAACAAAGACTATAGCAGTCAGCAGGAATTTATGAGCCGGGTAAGCGAGCTTGGTATGGATTTTAACGGCACTACCACGGTTGAAAACGTGCGATACTATTTCACCTTGCCTAAAAAGAACTTAAAAGAAGGATTGAAATTTATGAACTCGGCCATTCGCTACCCGAGTTTTAATGCCGAAGAAATGGCCCGCGAGAATATCGTAGTTGACGGCGAGTTTCAGCGGAAGGAATCGAGCCCTTATTATGCGTTGAATGATGTGATGGAGCACCATTTATGGGGCGACCTCTATAGCCGCAAAAACACCATTGGCAACCACACTGTGATCCGCACGGCCACGCCTGCCATGATGGATTCCATCAAGAATAAATACTACTACCCGAATAACTCGCTGTTAACTATCGCTGGTGACGTATCGCACGAAGATGTTTTTAAGCAGGTTGAAAATATCTATGCCAATTGGCGGCCTTCGGCCTTTGATCCGTTTAAAAAATGGCCGGTTCCTGAATTTAAGCCGCTGCAAAAAACAGATTACTTTGTAGTGGAATCAAATATAGCGCGGGTGCCGATGATTGAGATTAACTGGCAGGGCCCGGATACACGTACCGACATCCCAGCAACATATGCGGCTGATGTTTTTTCTTATATCATCGATCAAAATTCGTCACAACTCAGTAAGGCCCTTTTACAGTCCGGGCTGGCGCTTGAAGTAAATATTGGTTACTTAACCTTAAAACATGTAGGCCCTATTACTTTGATAGTAATACCTAACCCCGATAAAGTTAAGGAGTGCATGGCCGAAGTGAAGAAACAGATAGCCCTTTTTGACCATGACGACTATGTAACCGATGAACAGGTTGAAACTGCCAAAAGGAAATTAGAAATTAAACAACAACAGGAACAGGAAGTAGCTTCGAATTTTGTGCAAACCTTGTCCTTTTGGTGGGCATCGGCATCTATCGATTATTTTACCACTTATAACGATAACCTGAAGAAGGTTACCAAAAGCGATTTGAAAGCTTATGTGGATAAGTATATTAAAAACAAACCTTATTGCGCCGGATTGCTATTAAGCCCCGCCATGAAGGCGAGCATTAAACCTGAAGATTTTTTTACCGCCGAATAATAATACAATATGAAAGCTACACTTTTTACCCTGATATTAATCACCGCCTGTTTTACATCCTCTTTCGCCCAGTACGAAACTTCCGCATTTAATGTAAACGGCATTAAAGTAATATTTAAACCTACCGTAAAAAACATGGTTAGCGTGCGGGTGTATTTTAGGGGCGGAGTAAGTAATTACAACGCGCAGCAGGCCGGCATAGAAAAACTTACTTTAGAGGCTGTTACCAAATGTGGTACCACCAAGCACACGGCAGACCAGTTTAAAGACATAGCCGATTATTACGACATCGATCTTTCGAGCACCGCTGAATATGACTATGGAGCCATTGGAATGAGTTGTATCTCGAAATATTTCGATAAGGGATGGGATTTGCTTGCTGACGCAGTAAACAACCCTGTTTTTAACGAGCGCGAATTGAAGTTAGTGAAAAACAAAATGATTGCCGACATCAAGCAAACCGAATCGAGCCCGGATAAACACATTGAACAACTCACTCTAAAAAATGCTTTTGAGGGTACAGCGTATGCCACCGACCCTGACGGAACAGAAGAAACGATACCCGCCTTAAACGCAGAGGACTTGAAGAAATACTATACCACGTTACTGAACAAGAACAAAATGTTTATCGTTATAGCGGGCAAAATTACCAAAGACGAGATTATTGCAAAAGTGAGCGCTGCTTTTGGCAATATACCGGCTTTGCCATACGAGGAAGCCGTATTGAAAGAACCCTTATGGAAGGATAATAAACTGGTATCTGAACAACGCAACTTATCAACTAACTACATTAATGGCGTGCTGAATGCACCGGTGATGACCAGCCCCGATTTTATTCCCTTTCGTTTAGGCACCTCGGTACTCGGCGGTGTATTATTTTCCGAGATCCGCACCAAACGCAATTTATCTTACGCACCGGGAGCTTACTCTACCAACTTACGGATGCCATACGCTGTGATGTATGTAAGCACCACTAACCCTGCTGAAGCTGTGAGTATCATGACCAACCAGTTAAACCGGGTAAAAAAACTCATTGTAAGCAACCGCGCTTTAAACGAGATGAAGAGCAGCTATATCACCAACAACTATAAAAAGCTCCAAAGCTCGTCTGCCATTACATCCAACCTTGGCCTTGCCGAAATAATGGGCGGATGGAATTTCTTTGAGATTGCGCCTAACATGCTTGAACAAGTTACCGCCGAGCAGATTGCGCAAGTAATGCAAAAGTATATTGTAGGTGTGCGTTGGAGTTACCTGGGCGATGAAAACCAAGCTAAAGCTGCTACCGAGGCTTTTAATATGGCGGTTAAGTAAATTTAAATATCAGCAAGCTTAAAAGTATCCTTTAGCCTGATGCCCTTTTCAGTTTGTTGCAATGTGCAGCACTCATTTACCGGATCGTGCTCTAAAAACAGGATAAACTCTTTTTCAACAGCTTCTGCAAAAAAAGCCTTTCGTTCGGTAATGGTTTTCAGCGGAAACATGTCATAGGCCATTACATACGGTAGAGGGATATGGCCGGTAGAGGGTAAAAGATCGGCCATATACAGGATGGTTTTATCCTTGTAATAGATCTGCGGCAACATCATAGAATCGGTATGCCCGTAAGCAAACCTCACAACGATGTTTTTCCTAAACTGAACTCCGTCAACAGACTCAATAAATTTTAATTTGCCGCTCTCCTGGATAGGAAGGATGTTTTCTTTTAGAAAAGAAGCCTTTTCGCGCTCGTTAGGATAAACCGCCCAGTTCCAATGTTCCTGGTTGCTCCAGTAAGTGGCATTTTTAAAAGCTGGCACCAGTTGATCGCCTTCGCGGATGATGGAGCCGCCGCAATGATCAAAATGGAGATGAGTTAAAAAAACATCGGTAATATCATCACGGTGAAACCCATGTTTGGCTAACGACCCATCTAAGGTAGCATCGCCATGCAAATAATAGTGGCTTAAAAATTTGGCGTCCTGCTTATTACCTATACCATTGTCAACCAAAATCAGTCGGCCCTCGTCCTCAATCAACAGGCAACGCATGGCCCAGGTGCATAAATTATTAGCATCTGCTGGATTAGTACGTTGCCAGATGGATTTAGGCACTACGCCAAACATAGCGCCGCCATCTAACTTAAAAAAACCGGTATCTATAGTGTAGAGTTTCATTAAGAAGGAGTTTTAGTCCATGGACCATAGTCGATAGTCCATAGTATTGGGATTATCAACTATGGACTATGAACCATCGACTATGGACATTCTTAAAGGTGTATCACCTCATCATAAGCCGCTGCCGCTGCTTCCATCACAGCCTCGCTCATGGTTGGGTGAGGGTGTACCGATTTGATGATCTCGTGGCCGGTTGCTTCCAACTTGCGGGCGGTTACTACCTCGGCAATCATTTCGGTTACGTTCATGCCAATCATGTGCGCACCTAAAAATTCGCCGTATTTGGCATCAAATATCAGTTTAACAAAACCATCCTTTGCGCCGGCGGCACTTGCTTTGCCCGATGCCGAGAACGGAAATTTACCTACCTTGATTTCGTAACCTGCTTCTTTAGCGGCCTTCTCGGTATAACCTACCGAAGCAACTTCTGGTGAGCAGTAAGTACAACCCGGTATATTGTTGTAATTTAAGGGTTCAGGATTCAGTCCGGCAATTTTTTCAACGCAGATGATGCCTTCGGCAGACGCTACGTGAGCCAGTGCTTGTCCTTTTACAATATCGCCAATGGCGTATACACCTTCAATATTGGTTTTGTAATAGTCGTCCACCAAAACTTTTCCTTTATCGGTAGCAACGCCGACTTCCTCCAGGCCAAGACCTTCTAAGTTGGTTGAAATACCTACTGCAGATAATACAATATCGCACTCCAATATCAGCATATCGCCGTTAGGAGATTTTACATTTACCTTGCAACCTTCACCAGATGTATCAACCGACTCAACAACGGAACTGGTCATGATATTGATGCCTTGCTTTTTAAGCGTACGGGCCAGTTGTTTAGAAACTTCCTCGTCTTCAAGCGGAACAATATTATCTAAAAACTCTACCACGGTAACTTTGCTCCCCATGGCATTATAAAAATAGGCAAACTCAATACCTATAGCACCCGAACCTACCACTATAATAGAAGCTGGTACAGAAGGTAACACCATAGCCTGGCGGTAACCTATCACCTTTTTACCATCCTGTTTAAGGTTAGGTAGTTCGCGGGAGCGGCCACCAGTTGCCAATATAATGTGTTTGGCGGTTAACTCTTTTGATGTGCCATCGTTTAACTGTACATCAACAACGCCGGGCGCCTTTAATTTACCGGTACCCATTAACACATCTATCTTATTTTTTTTCATCAGGAACTGAACGCCTTTGCTCATGCCATCGGCCACGCCCCTGCTTCTTCTTACAACCGATTCAAAATCAACCTCACCCTTCGGAACTCTGATACCATAGTCGGCCGCGTGATTGATGTATTCAAACACCTGGGCGCTTTTTAATAACGCCTTTGTTGGTATACAACCCCAGTTTAAGCAAATGCCACCCAACGACTCTTTTTCGATGATAGCAGTTTTTAAACCCAGTTGGGACGCCCTTATTGCGGCAACGTAACCACCGGGGCCACTGCCGATAACAATCAGATCATAATTCATATTATTTATATCATTTTGCGATTCGATGCCAAATCTAAATAAAAACACGGATATGAAGAATACAGGTGGGTTTACTTATTGTAATTTAATAATCTGGGGCGGATTAGCTTGGAGTTATCCTTTGTATAGTTTAATTGTTTTCTGAGGTACCTTGAAACAGGAAAATGTAAATTTTGCATCTTATTGCTTTTTTTTTAGTTATATCGTAGTTTGAGATAGTATTTATTGAAAATAGTGTGGAGAAATACCAGTCATTGTTAACATTAAGTTAACAATGGCAATGTTTTAAGTGGGTATATTTGCTGCGATTAGTGATTTTATTTTTTAACTAAAAAAAAACAAACATGAGGAAGATTTTACTCATTTTATTAATGTCGGTGCTTACCAATTGCATTGCTTTTGCACAGGTAACCACCAGTAGTATAACTGGTGCCGTTAAAGATGCCAAAGGTGTAACGTTACCGGGCGCTACAATCGTCGCTACCCACGTTCCTTCAGGATCGGTCTATTCAGGTGCTACCAGGTCTAATGGTCAATACACCATACCGAACATGCGTGTTGGCGGACCTTACACTATCAAGGTGTCTTTTATTGGCTTTAATCCAAAAACAATCGAAAACGTATTTTTGGTCTTAGGCGAACCTTCGAAAATCAATATCGTTTTAACCGACGAATCCCGTTCTTTAGCGGAAGTATCGGTTAAAGGTACTAAAGCAAGCGTGATTAGTTCTGAGAGAAATGGTACATCTACCAGCATTTCTCAGCAACAGCTACAATCTTTACCAACTATATCCAGAAGTTTCCAGGATTTTGCAAGATTGACACCACAAGCTATTGCTAATAAAAACGGTAGTGATGGTAGCCCCCTGGGTATAACATTCGCAGGTCAAAACAATCGTTACAACAGACTTACAATCGATGGTGCTGCTGCTAATGATGCTTTTGGTTTAGCTTCATCAGGTACTAATGGCGGCCAGGCGGGTATCAACCCTATTCCTTTTGAGTCTATACAACAAGTGCAGATTTTGTTGGCACCTTATGATGTAACTCAAGGTAGCTTTACCGGCGGTGGTATTAACGCGGTAACCAAAAGCGGTACTAATGAAATACACGGTTCTGCTTATACCCTTCTGCAAAATCAGAATTTCATAGGTAAAAATGTTCTAACAGATATTAAATATCCCACATTTAAAAACACAACCTTTGGTTTGAGTTTAGGTGGCCCTATAATTAAAAACAAACTGTTTTATTACGTTAATGCAGAACGTTTTGATAACAAAACACCGGTAGCATTTGACCCATCGCAGTCAGGCTCTGGATCAAACTTTGATGTGGCTACATTGCAGGCATTACGTAACTTTGTTATAAACAAGTACAGTTACGACCCAGGTAGTTTCACAGACATTAACAAGAAACAATATTCAACGTCTGTATTCGCGCGTATTGACTGGAACCTTGACAACAAAAACAAATTAACGTTCCGTCATAGCTATGTTGATGGCAGTAATTATATCATCAGTCGCAGCCCTACATCAATTACCTTTGCCGATGCAGGATATTATATGAATAATACTACTAACTCTTCAGTAATTGAGTTAAACAGTACTATTTCATCAAATTCATCAAACGTATTACGTCTTACCTATAATAATATACGTGATAGCCGGGCAACCTCACCTTTTCCAAACATTCAAATCGTTCAAAATGGTTTAACTTACAATTTGGGTGCTGACTTTTCTTCAGCAGCAAATTCATTGGGACAAGACAATTACTCGCTGACGGATAACTATACCATTTATAAAAATAATCATACCATTACAATTGGTACTGCTAACGATTTTTACAACACCAAAAACGTTTTTTTACAGGCTTACAACGGTGCATATACTTATAACAACACTGCAACCGGTTTTGATAACATAGCTGCGTTTGAAAACAATACTACCGCTCCAACTAACTACACTTTAAACTATTCTCCAACAAACCCTGGAGATAAATTTGCAGCTGTTATACACACTGCAAACCTTAGCTTATATGGTCAGGATGTGTGGAGTGTAAATGATAAATTAAAACTGACTTACGGCCTGAGAGTTGATTTGCCAGTGTACTTTAATAAACCAACAGAAAACGTTGCGTTTAATAACGACCCGGCCTCTATGGGTTTTAAAAACAACGTTGTTCCAAAATCTACCCCTTTATTTTCACCAAGGATCGGATTTAACCTGGACGTAAATGGCGATGGCGAAACACAAGTTAGAGGTGGGGCTGGTATATTTACAGGTGCCTCTCCGTTAGTTTGGATCTCTAACCAGTATGGAACCAATGGTGTATCAACAATTAAATATACCACCGTTCCTTCAACCCTACGTTTTAACTACAATCCAAATGCCCCATTAAGCGGCGCTTACATTCCTTCAACAACTACAGTTCCAGCTACTGAAGTTGATGTTACAGATCCAAATTTCAAAGTTCCGCAAATTTTCCGCGCTAATGTTGCCGTGGATCATAAATTAGGTTTCTGGGGATTAATCGGAACATTTGAAGCCTTGGTAACTAAAAACATCAATGCCATTAACTATAAAAATTTAAGTATAGGTAATCAAACCGATGTAGTAACTATTGGCAACAGCACCCGTCCGTGGTATAATTTCACCAGGGCTTATCCTTCATCTAACTTTACCGATGTTATCGAGCTTACCAATACCAACCAAGGTTATGCTTATAACTTGACCGCGCAAATTCAAAAACCATTCTCTAACGGATGGGCCGGATCAATTGCTTATACATTTGGTGAGTCTTATTCTCTTAACGACGGTACAAGTTCTGTTGCGTATTCTAACTGGCGCTTTGCATACAATACTAACGGTTTAAATAACCTGTCAGAAGCTCGCTCAAATTACGATCCGGGATCTCGCATCGTGGCCTACGTATCTAAAACCTTTAAATACGCAAACAATAAATTAGCTACTACCATTGGTTTAGTTTATACAGGCCAATCAGGTCAGCCGATCTCTTATACCTATTCTAAAAATGTTAATGGCGATGATATCACCAGCAAAACAGGTAGTGCGGATTTACTGTATGTGCCTTCGGATGATGAGTTAAATGATCCTAATGGTTATAAAAAATACACTTTAGTTGATTTAACTCAAACCGTTAATAAGGTAACTACTGTTGTTAAAACGGCAGCTCAAGAGTGGGTTGACTTTAAAAACTTCATCAACTCTCAACAAGCGTTAAGATTAAATAAAGGAAAAGTTATTGATCGTAACGATGACAGAACTCCTTGGGAAAATCACTTCGACTTAAAAGTGACTCAGGATTTTTATGTATACAAACAACACAAACTGCAAATTTCGGCAGATATATTTAACGTAGGTAATTTATTGAACAAGGATTGGGGATGGAGCTATGGCGCCAGCAACCAAGATATCCAGTTACTTACTGTTGTTGGTCAAACCAAAAACCCAACGTTTACTTTTGACCAAAGCAAGTTAAATTTAATCCGTGGTGTTTATAGGCCATATTTCGTAAATGATTACACTTCACGCTGGAGTGGTCAGCTAAGTTTGAAATATAGCTTCTAAATCATAACATTTTCACTCAAAAAGACCTGGTTAGTTAACCGGGTCTTTTTGTAAATAAAGAATTGCTATTGCAAGTAAAAATCTATTAAGGTGATTCAGCTTTTATAGGCGGCCGATTAAAGATTAAAGAAACAAATTTGACTTTCTAATTTCCCATACGTTAAAGCCATTAAATATCTGGCTTTCTGCCAACCTGTCACCACCTTACACCCTAATCTGACTGGATTTAATTATTCTGGTTATTATATAGCTGCCAAAGCTATATTGGCACAAGCCTTGTTAATATGGCTTTAGTAAAACAATTATTCAATATAGTAAAATCAATCATATGTCTAAAATCATTGGAATCGACTTAGGAACAACAAACTCCTGTGTAGCTGTAATGGAAGGTAACGAGCCTGTAGTTATTGCTAACAGTGAGGGGAAACGTACAACGCCATCAGTTGTTGCATTTGTTGACAACGGCGAACGTAAAGTTGGTGACCCTGCTAAACGTCAGGCCATCACTAACCCAACAAAAACGATCTCTTCGATCAAACGTTTTATGGGTAACCAGTTTAACGAGGTTACAAAAGAAGCTGAACGCGTACCTTATAAAGTAGTTAAAGGCGACAACAACACTCCACGTGTTGAAATTGACGACCGTAAATATACTCCTCAGGAAATTTCAGCTATGATCCTTCAGAAAATGAAGAAAACTGCTGAGGATTTCTTAGGACACGAAGTAACTGAAGCGGTTATTACCGTTCCGGCTTATTTTAACGATGCTCAACGCCAGGCCACTAAAGAAGCCGGTGAAATCGCTGGTTTAAAAGTACGCCGTATTATTAACGAGCCTACTGCCGCCGCCCTTGCTTACGGCCTGGACAAAGCGCACAAGGACATGAAAATTGTTGTGTTTGACTGCGGTGGTGGTACTCATGACGTATCTGTACTTGAATTAGGTGATGGCGTGTTCGAAGTAAAATCAACCGACGGTGATACTCACTTAGGTGGTGACGATTTTGACCAGGTTATTATTGACTGGATGGCAGACGAGTTTAAAAATGACGAAGGTTTTGACCTGCGTCGTGACCCGATGTCGTTACAACGTTTAAAAGAATCAGCTGAAAAAGCTAAGGTTGAACTTTCAAGCTCAACTACTACCGAAATTAACCTGCCATACATTACAGCGGTTGACGGTATGCCTAAGCACTTGGTTAAAACTTTAACCCGCGCTAAATTTGAGCAATTAGCTGATAGCTTAATTAAACGTACTATTGAGCCTTGTAAAACAGCTTTGAAAAATGCTGGTTTAAGCGTATCGGATATCGACGAGATTATCCTGGTAGGTGGTTCAACCCGTATCCCTGCTATACAAGATGCAGTACAAAAATTCTTTGGCAAGGCTCCTTCAAAAGGTGTTAACCCTGACGAAGTAGTAGCTATTGGTGCTGCCATTCAAGGTGGTGTATTATCAGGTGATGTTAAGGATGTGTTGTTGTTAGATGTTACCCCGCTTTCATTAGGTATTGAAACTATGGGTGGCGTGATGACTAAACTGATCGAATCAAACACAACTATTCCATCTAAAAAGTCGGAAACTTTTTCAACCGCATCTGATAGCCAGCCTTCGGTTGAGATTCACATTTTACAAGGCGAACGCCCAATGGCAGCTCAAAACCGCACCATAGGCCGTTTCCACTTAGATGGTATACCACCAGCACCTCGCGGTGTGCCTCAAATTGAAGTAACTTTCGATATTGATGCTAACGGTATATTACACGTATCTGCAAAGGATAAAGCTACCGGTAAAGAGCAAAAGATCCGTATCGAAGCTTCTTCGGGCTTAACTGATGCCGAGATCAAAAAGATGAAGGACGAAGCAGAAGCTAACGCTGATGCTGACAAAAAGGCAAAAGAAGAAGTTGAAAAACTGAACGCTGCCGATGCCCTGATCTTCTCGACAGAAAAACAACTGAAAGAGTACGGTGATAAAATCCCTGCTGATAAAAAAGCGCCTATCGAAAGCGGCTTAGAAAAATTGAAAGCAGCTTACTCTGCTAAAAACATAGCCGACATTGACGCTGTACAAGCTGAATTGCAAAATGCATGGAACGCTGCATCAGAAGATATGTACAAAGCTTCAGCTGATGGCGGACAAGCTCAACCAGGTGCAGAACAAGCTGCAGGCAACCCACAAGGTGCCGCAGGTGATGCTGTTACTGATGTTGATTTTGAAGAGGTGAAATAATTCCTCCCGAACTTAATAAATTGAAAGCCGCTCCGGGTACCCGGAGCGGCTTTTTTTGTACTTATACTAAAAAACTATAGGTCAATGTATAAATAGCATTATAAAATAGATCCTGCCGAAAAAGATATAGAATAATGCTTTGAAAAGCATAAAAAACTATGTCATTACGATTTTTTTTACTGGTGGGCCCTTAAGCGCTAAATGAAAGCGGAATGCCGCTTGCAGAGGCCACCACAACGTGCTTCGACAGGCTCAGCATGACACCCTTTTTTTATGTGCAAAACCTTTTATCCGAGTAAGTCACTGGCCAACCGGAAAAAAGCAGAGATGCCGTTTGAACCTTGCAGCCTGTTAGGTGTAGAAAGAAAGTGCGCAATGGCCAGACTGCACGCCGGGCCGGGAGTTGGCCTGTGGGCAGAAGGATCGGGCAGTCTTGACTTTTTTGGTTCTTTTTGTGTCAAGACAAAAAGAACAAAGCCCTTCCCGCGGCGTTTGAGCGGGCCGATGTTCTAAATTAAAGAATACTGATTATACGCGCAAAATATACGCATTGATAATCAAGGATTTAAGACATCATTATAAGGAGGCACGACGAAGCAATCTCTAAACTATACAGGGCGAACTTAGATGGCCGCTCTGCCTTAGTAGAGATTGCTTCGTTCCTCGCAATGACGATTTTATGCTGATTGTCAACAATTTAAAAACAACAATCTCCAATCATCGTACAACAAAAGCCTCAGCTCCTGCTTCAATTAAAACCGGCTTATCAAATACATTAACACTAAGCGCGCTACCGGATAGGTTGGTGATACGTACGCCATCAGCAACAATTTTCACATTTAACGTATTTTTCCTGAAGCCTACGTTAAACGAAAACGATTTCCACTTAGCCGGTAAAAAAGGCTCAAATTTTAGCGTATCATCCTGAACGTGCATACCGGCAAAACCCTCTACCACGCTCATCCATGTACCCGCCATTGAGGTGATATGCAGGCCATCCTCGGTATCGTTATTATAATCGTCCAGGTCGAGCCTTGATGTGCGGAGGTAAAAGTTATAGGCATCATCAGCTAAGTCCAACCTGGAGGCTAAAATAGCATGTATACAAGGCGAAAGCGAACTCTCGTGAACTGTTAAGGGTTCATAAAAATTATAATTGCGCCTGAGCGTATCTATATCGTATTGATCCCTGAAAAAATAAAACCCCTGCAGTACGTCCGCCTGTTTAATAAAGCACGATCTCAGTATCCTGTCCCAGCTCCATTTCTGATTGAGCGGCCGCTGCGATGGGTCCAGATCTTTAACATGGATAATTTCCTTATCTAAAAAACCATCCTGCTGCAAGTAAATGCCATGCTCCTTATCTTCGGCATAGTACATGTTATCAATAATGTGCTGCCAGGCGCCGGTTTCATCAGCTTCGTTAAAGTTTAAACGGCCTAAAAGTGCCTGGCATTTATCCGCAGCCTGGGCCTTTACGTAGTTAAGCGCCTCTATGGCGTAGCCCATGCACCAGGTAGCCAGCGTACTGGTGTACCAGTTGTTGTTAATGTTATTCTCGTATTCGTTGGGGCCAGTTACTCCCAGCATGACATACTGTTTTTTGGCATTGCTCCAGTTAACACGCTGTTTCCAGAAACGGGCAATACCGATTAAAACTTCCAAACCGTAATCTACCAGATAGTCCTGATCGCCGGTATAACGGATATAGTTAAATATAGCGTAGGCTATGGCGCCATTGCGGTGGATCTCCTCAAAAGTAATCTCCCATTCGTTATGGCATTCCTCCCCGTTCATGGTAACCATAGGGTATAAAGCCGCTCCCTTGTTAAAACCGAGCTTGGTGGCATTCTCTATGGCCTTACCCAACTGATTGTACCGGTAAACCAGCAGGTTTTTAGTTACCTGTTGCGGCGCCGTAGCCAGGTAAAAGGGCACGCAATAAGCTTCGGTATCCCAATAGGTTGAGCCTCCGTACTTTTCGCCCGTAAAACCCTTAGGCCCTATGTTTAAGCGGGCATCTTTGCCGGTATAGGTTTGGCTCAATTGAAAAATATTGAAACGGATGCCCTGCTGTGCCGAAACATCCCCCTCAATTACAATATCACTTTCATCCCATTTTTTTTGCCAGGCATCAGCCTGTTCTTGCAGCATGGTTTCAAAACCTTTGGCAGCTACACGATCTATGACAGCTTTACAAGCGCCTGGCAAATCTTCCGGAGCATAGTTTTGTGATGATACATTAGCAGCGTATTTATAAATCACGGTCTCCTGCCCCTGTACCAGGTTCAACGTAAATACCGATGCCACATATTTATCCTTTAAAATGGGTTGAGCCTCTACAGCTACGAGTTGGCCGTTTTGATGAACTGCAAAGCGGCTGCCTGTGCAAACTACAAAATTGGTTTTCCGGGTTTCCAGCATCAGGTAAGTATCCAGCCCGGCAGCTTGCTGGTCAACATGATCCCAAAACTTCTCATCATAATTGGCATCGTAGTTGGACACATCCCCATCTATAAAAGGCATTATTTTAACCTCACCGCTAAAATTAAGCGGGGTTATACTATAGCGGATAGCCCCAGCTTCTTCATCAACTATACTGCAAAAACGTTTGGCAGCCACACTAACCTGGTTCCCATTGCTCAATTCGGCAACAAAAAAACGCTCCAGATAACCTTGCTGCATATTGAGCACACGTTTAAAAGAAATCACTTTACATTGGCTCAGATCCAGCTGTATGCCATCAATAACAATGTCGATCCCTATCCAGTTAGCGGCGTTTAACACTTTGGCAAAATATTCGGGATAGCCGTTCTTCCACCAGCCCACACGGGTTTTATCAGGATAATATACCCCGGCAACATAATTACCTTGTAAGGTTTCGCCCGAATAAGCTTCTTCAAAATTGGCGCGCTGCCCCATGTGCCCGTTACCCAGGCTAAAAATACTTTCGGATATTTTATTTAAATGAGGATCAAAACCTTCTTCTATAATATTCCACTCGTCGGCCTGAATGTAGTTCTTCATAATTAATGCTTAAACTATAGGCACAAAGCTTAAACTTTAAATTGAAGAATACAATATAAATGTGCGGATTTGGAAATGTGTGGATGAATGTGCAAATGACAAATGTGAAAATGTGCAGATGCCTAAGATGCGGATGATGAATGAGCGAACGTGCAGATGATAGGAATAAACGGGATGGGTAGAGGCTGTCTCAAAATACTGAGATGGCCTTTTTTATGTTTTTTTGGATTTTATATTATCCTTTGACTGTACCGTCTTAATTTGCTGTTCTAAACCGATTATTTTCAAAAGAGGCACAAAAACAGCTTTTTTAAGCTGCTTTTTTCCTGATGTTTTGTGCAATTGCCAATAACCCCCATTCGATTGCCACTTTTTCCTTGCCGCGGAGCATAAAGCGGCGGAACCCGTGGTTCTGTTTGATATTTCCGAAAACTGGTTCAACATCATAACATCGCTGCTTTCGTTTTTCGATGCCCTTTTCACTATTGAGCAGTCCGTACGCTATTGCTTTATGTCGCTTTAGATTTTCGTTAACCTCTATAATTCTATTCCCCTGAGATTTATGGCAGGCCCCATTTAATGGACAGCCAGAACAATTCTTTGCCTGATACCTTTTGCTGGTCTGCTCAAAGCCGGTACTTGTTTTTCGCTTTCCATCACCGATATAGTGCATTCTTTGTCCCATCGGGCAGATGTAGCAATCCTGGGCCGGATCATAGAACAGTTTGTCGGCACTAAATGGCTGCTTGGTATTGTAATGTTCGCTCTGCTGTTTATCGAACATCCCATATTTAACATAGGCTTCAATATTCCGGGCTTCTAACAGGTCATAATTTTCTTCACTTCCGTAACCGGCATCTGCAGTAATAGTTTCCAGGGTTTTACCATAACTGGCCTTGTGTTGCTCTAAATGCGCTTGTAATGTCGTGGTGTCGGTGGGGTTCGGGTGGATGGTGTAATTGACGATGAACTGGTTGGATGTGGAGATCTGAACGTTGTAGCCTGCTTTAAGCTGTCCGTTCTGCATGTGGTCTTCCTTCATCCGCATGAAGGTTGCATCGGTATCGGTCTTGCTGAAGCTGTTTCGATTGCCCAGAATGGCCTCTTTGCGTTCATATTCGGCTATTTTCTTGGGGTATTCCCTGCTTACATATTTCAGCTTTGCCTTCATCTCTTTACTGGTATGGGGCTTCTCGGCCAGTACCGCGTTGAGCGTATCCACCGTATCCTGTACCCTTTTTGGGCTGATATCCGTAAAATCCGGTGGTTCAGGGAGGTTATCTTCGGCTTTGGCTATACTTTGAGCATATTCCCAGATTTCACCCAGCGCTTTTTTCATCTTTTCCTTATTGGTCTGGATCGCCTTTTTCCATACAAAAGTGTATCTGTTGGCATTGGCCTCTATCTTGGTGCCATCGGTATAGACTTCTTCAATGCTTAACAGGCCTTCTTCGGCTAACAGTTTTACTACTTCCTCGAAAACGCTGCGCAGGGCGTCCTTAAGGCGAACACCACGAAAACGGTTAATGGTATTGTGGTCTGGATAGCTCATTCCGCTCAGCCACATCAAGTTGATGTTCTCTTTACAGGCCGTTTCCAGCTTTCTGCTGCTGTAAACGTTGCTGACATAGCCATAAACCAAAACTTTTAGCAACATCTGTGGGTGGTAGCTTGAGGTGCCCTTAATATGATAAGCGTCCAAAAGACCCTGTATATTGATCCTGTTAACAATATCATTTACAATACGAACAGGATGACCTTTTGCTACAAGTTCATCTAAGGTAGGCGGAATGGCCATGACCTGGGATTGGTAGTAGGGCTTGAAAGTTGGTTTTCCGGATGCCATAAATCATAACTATTTATACTTAAATATCTGAAATTCAAATGAATATACAAAATTTTTAATTGAAAACATCCGTTTTTTTTTAACAAGAGGCTGCCTTTTTGAAGTGAACCCCAAAAGTTAGACAAAAACTTTTGGGGTTTATTATTTATGTCAAAGCACACATTTGAAGAGAAACTTGATGTAGTTTCTCAAGTAAGAAAGGGAAAGCCGATTCTACGGATATCCCGCGAACGCCATATCCGTGAAGGCATGATATTGGAATGGGTTCGGAAATATGATCTTTATGGCGAAAGTGGGCTGCTCAAACAACCTAACGTCAAGCCCACGCCTGATTTCAAAGAAGAAGTTGTAAGGCTTGTCATAGAAAAAAAAGTACCTTTAAATCAGGTTGTTCTGGAATATAGATTAAGCAAGACTGCTTTAGAGCGCTGGGTAAGATCAGTACGGGTTGAGGGATATGCAGTACTATACCAGCAAAAGAATCCTGGACGACCACCTAAATGCATGGGAAGATCAAAGAAGCTTGAACCTGAAACAGAAGTAGAGAAGCTCCAGGCGGAAAATAGCCGTTTGCGGGCGGAGAACGCACTATTAAAAAAAGTCACGGCCTTAGTCAAGGAAAAGAAGCCCGCGAACGCATGAGTGGGCAAAAGCCATCGAAGAACTAAGGCCCGAACATGATGTTTCAATTCTATTGGATTGCAAACAGATGGCTCGTTCTGTATTTTATTATCATCGCAAGCGCCTAAATGATGATAAATACAAGCATGAAAAAGAAGAGATCGCAAGTATATACCACTTGCATAAAGGCAGATATGGTTATCGGCGGGTCACCGCCGAAATGAAGAACCGGGGTTATAGCATAAATCACAAGACTGTCCAAAAATTGATGGGAACATTAGGCCTAAAATGCAATATCAGGAAAGTAAGTTATCGCTCATACAAAGGTGAGGTTGGTAAAATTGCCCCTAATGTACTTGAAAGGGATTTTGAGGCAAATCTGCCTAATCAGAAATGGGCTACGGATGTCACTCAGATGAACATTAAAGGGGAGAAGATCTATTTATCTCCTATAATTGACATGTTCAACGGGGAAGTCATTTCTTATAGTATTTCAAAATCTCCAAATATGCAGATGATAGATGAAATGTTATATGAGGCTTTTGATAAAGTGAAAGATATAAGGGGACTTATTTTTCACTCTGACCAAGGGTGGCAATATCAACATTATGGATATAGAAAGGCTTTGGAAAAACATGGAATTATTCAAAGCATGTCCAGAAAGGGAAACTGCTTGGATAATGCCTTGGCCGAAAGCTTCTTTGGGATCTTAAAGACAGAATTACTGTACAAACAGAGCTTTGAAACTGCGGAAGAATTTATAACTTCGTTAAAAGAATACATTCATTACTATAACAATGAAAGAATAAAAAACAGGTTAAATGGAAAGAGCCCGGTGGAATACCGAGCTCTCGTACAAAAAACTTAATTTTGTAAACTGTCCAACTTTTTGGGGTCACACCATTTTGAGACAGCCTCTTGTTGTGCAATATGCTTAATACCAGGTTAGCTCGCCACGCAGATCCTGCTCCAATAGCCTGGTTACCTTAACAGGATCAGTTTCCTGGCCCAACAGGTACATAGTTTTGGTAATGGCCGATTCGTAGGTCATGTCAAACCCATTGGCTACGCCCATATCTTTGAGTTGTTTGCTGGTTTCATAACGGCCTAACTCAACCGTACCAACTTTACATTGCGAAATATCAAGGATAACCTTGCCGCTGTCAATCGCTTTCTTCAACATATCGATAAACCAGGTATCGGTAGTAGTATTGCCCGCTCCAAAGGCTTCCATTACAATGGCCCTCACATCCGAGTTTACAATAGTATCAACCACTTTAGGACTAATACCGGGATATAATTTCAATACCGCTATATCGTTCACCAGGTTTTTATGTACTTTAAACGGAGCGTCTACAGGCTTGCGGATGTAATTTTCGCTAAAGCGGAGGTGGACGCCCGATTCAACCAGCACCGGGTAATTGGGAGAGCGGAATGCCTCGAACTTGGACGAATTATATTTAAAGGCGCGGTTACCGCGGAATAATTTATAATCGAAATAAATACCAACTTCCGGAACAAGGGCACGGCCTTCCTTCATAGACGACGTGATCTCGATGGCCGTCATCAGGTTTTCCTTAGCATCCGTCCTGATAGCGCTTATGGGTAATTGCGAGCCTGTAAATATTACCGGCTTAGCCAGGTTTTCCAGCATAAAGCTCATAGCTGATGCTGTAAAAGCCATGGTATCCGAGCCGTGAAGCACTACAAAGCCATCTACGTTATCGTAATATTTTTCAATAATGGCCGCCAGTTCGCCCCAAATTTCCGGATTCATGTTAGATGAATCGATGATATGATCGAAAGAGCGTACCTCTATCTGGCAGTTTAGGCGTTCAAGTTCAGGCACGTTATCCATGATCTGCTCAAAATTGATGGGCTTGAGCGCTTTCGTCTTGGGATCAGTCATCATACCTATCGTCCCGCCGGTATAGATGATCAATATCTTAGTCATGGATTATTATGTTTCTTTTTAAAATTAAATAAAATCATCATTTAAACACCGAAAATACGGATGGAATTTTTTGTGGTTATTGACGCTACCGTGTCCATATCTACCTGATGTAAATCTGCAATTTTTTGAGCGACGTATATCAGGAATGATGACTCATTAGGTTTACCCCGATACGGAACGGGTGTAAGATAAGGAGAATCTGTTTCTAAAACCAGATGTTCCATATCAATTTGTTGTACAATTTTATCAAGTCCGGCGTTTTTATAAGTAATAACACCCCCTATTCCCAAAAAAAATCCCAGTTCGATAATTTTTTCAGCTTGTTCAAGGGTTCCGCTAAAACAATGGAAGATGCCGCGAAGCTTATCGTCCTTTTGTTCCTCCAAAATAGCATAAACCTCATCAAATGCATCCCGGCAATGGATTACAATAGGTAAATCCTGGCTTTTGGCCCAGTTTATTTGCTTCCTGAAAGCCTTTTGCTGTTCCGATAAAAAGGTTTTATCCCAATAAAGATCGATACCTATTTCTCCCACGGCGTATATGCGCTTGCCCTGCTGCGCATTCATGATCAAATCGAGTTGCTGCTCCCAATCGGCCTTAACTTCGCAGGGATGTAAACCCAGCATGGCAAAACAATGGGCAGGAAAGGCATCGGTCAGTTCAAACACCTTGGATACGGATGCAGCATCCACATTAGGCAGAAACAACCTGCTAACGTTGTTATCCAGGCAACGATGGATCAATTGTGCACGTTTGTTATGGTCTGGCTCGTAATATAGGTGGGTATGTGTATCTGTTAACACCATTGTAGGCGCAAAATTAACAAAAAATGCCTTCTGTTGTTACAGAAGGCACCTTTTATTGTCACTTTTTAACCGCGCTTTTCTTTTTCACGTATTTTTTGGTGGTAGTTTTCTTTTTAACTGCAGGCTTAGCCGGTGCATGATGGCCAGGTTTTACTTTAACCAGCTCCAGGTCAAACACCAGGGTGCTGTAAGGTTTGATATCGTTCCCCGCTCCCCGCTCGCCGTAAGCCAGCGCAGATGGAATAATGAATGTAGCCTTTGAGCCTTCGTTCAGCAACAGCAAACCTTCTTCCCATCCCTTAATCACACTGCCTGTACCCAATACCAAATTTAATGGCTCATACACGCGGCCCTGTTGTTGCAGACCGGCGGCTTGAGCTACACTTGCAATACTCGAGTCAAAAACGTTACCATCCAAGGTATGGCCAACGTAATTTACATATACAGTATCGCCGTTAAGTGGCTTACGCTTGAGCGATGGTTGGCTTACATAATATTTTAATCCCGATAAGGTAGTTTTTACTACCAGTTTTTTATCGGCAATATATTTTTGCATGGCCGGCACTTCGGCGGCTTTCATCAGGTCGGCTGCGGCTTTCATCTTGTCCATAGCGGCTTTACGCTCTGCCATGGCCTCATCTAATGATTGTATACGTTCAATTTTCAACACAAAAACAATACTGCTGCCTTTGGATAAAAATGGCGGCCGCTGCTCCTCATGGCCCTTAAAAATGGAATCGGCAGGCACTTTAACCAAAGCACTATCTTTATCGGCCAGCAAAGGGAACACGTCCATCAAATCGCCGATATTTTGCGAAGGCTGCACCTGTAATTTAACCGGGTTACCGGTTTTGTAAGTGCTAAACAATACAGAATCTTTACTGGTTTTTTGCACCACGTTGAAAGTGATAACATCATTTAGCTTGATTTTGGTACCTGTATTAGGGGTATAAATGTGGTACAATAAACCTTTGCTGGTTTGTTGGAAGGTTAGGTCTTGTGCTTTTGCCGTATCAAATAGCGCAATGGCCATTAGCACGAGCAAAAAAAATCTGTTTTTCATAACGGTATTAAATAAAAAACCTCCCCCAGGTATGGGGGAGGCATAATTTTATATTTTAATTACTTTTTTGCTTGTGGCTGTTGTGCCGTTGGCATTTGCATTTGCGGCATAACCGGTTTAGGCGCGTTTGGATTAGGGTGAACAATATCAATCACCTCAATATCAAATACAAGCGGGGTAAATGGAGCTATAGGGCCGCCACCTTGCTCGCCATAAGCCAAAGCAGAAGGGATAACCAGCGTTGCTTTAGCGCCTTTATTCAACATTAATAAACCTTCATCCCAACCTGGTATTACTTGTTTAACGCCAACAGCAAAACGTGCTGGTTTGTAAGGATTCATCGGGTTGTAAGTAGCCTTGTTTTTCATGGCTTCTTCTTTAATGTTGGTTTCAAATACTTTACCATTGGTAAATTTACCAATGTAAGATATTACTGCCGTATCGCCGGCAGCTAAGTTTGCACCACTACCCGGTTTAGTAATTACGTAGTTAAGGCCTGATGCTGTTTTAGTTACGGTAAGCTTGTTATCGTCGATATATTTCTTGATTTTTCCAGGCTCTTCGGCTTTAGTTTTGTCGCTAATTCCTTTAAAGTAGGCTTTTATCTTATCCTGGAAGGCAGCTTCGGTGCTTGTTCCCTTAGGGATAACTTTTTCAATCTTAACATAGTAAACTATGTATTTGCCTTTAAACGGCGGCTTTTGCTGACCAGGTGTTTTTTTCAGCATCGTATCGATATTGGTTTTAACGATGGCGCTGTCGCCTTCGCCCAACATTTGCAAAGCACTTGGTAAATCGCCTTTGTATTGTGGCTTAGGCATCATCAGTGCAGATGGGCGGCCCATCTCGTAAGTGCTTGACAAAAGGGAATCACCTTCTGTTTTGATAACACCTTGCAGGCTTACAAAATCGCCTTCTTTAATTGTAGTGCTCGATTTATGGTCAACTATATTGTATAGCATACCACCATCGCCCTGCTTAAATCCACCTTTGCAGCTTGCGAAACCAATTGCAATTACTGCCAAAAACTTCCAGTTTTTCTTCATTTTTCTTTTTATTGTATTAATAGCTTTTTATATTCTGGTAAAATTGATTTGAATTGTTTGACTACGTTTTCAAGAGAATCTGTAGAGCTTCCTCCAGCGGCGTTACGATGTCCGCCCCCGCTAAAAAAGCGCTTACAAATTTCGTTCGCAGGGAAATCGCCTCTCGACCTGAGTGACAGCTTGACCTTATCCGTACGTTCAACTATAAACGCAGCTAATTTAATGCCTGTGATTGACAATGCAAAATTAACAACGCCCTCGGTATCGCCCGTAATGATTTGAAAACGTTCAAGTTCGGCATGGGTAACGCTAATCAGCGCGGTATGATATTCGGTTAATACCTCTAATTTTTCGCTCAGGCAAAACCCGAGAAAACGCAGTCGCGATTCGGATGAATTATCATATACCAATTGGTGGATACGAGAATTATCAGCTCCGGCATCTATCAAATGCGCTACTATCCGGTGCACACCCGATGTGGTTAAAGGGAATCTGAACGAGCCTGAATCAGTCATGATACCGGTATACAAACAGGCCGCAACATCCTTATTGATCAGGTGGGGCTCGTCCATTACGTTAACTATAAACTCGTAAACCAACTGGGCAGATGCGCAGGCATTAATATTCCATAACCTCCAGTCATCAAAATCCTCTGGCTCCAGGTGATGATCAATCATGATCTTAAAGCCCGGCGCCTGCCTGATCACCTCTCCCATTTCGTTAATGCGTACCAGGTTATTAAAATCAAGGCAACATATAATTTCGGCGTTATTGATCAGCTGGTTGGCGGCTTCAACATGTTCAGTATAAATGGTAACTTCTTCGTTACCAGGCATCCAATCAAAAAATTGAGGATAATCGGTAGGGGTGATTACCTTTACGTGATGCCCCTTTTGGATTAAATAATTATACAAACCTAATGACGACCCCATGGCATCACCATCGGGTTTATGATGAGTTGTAATTACTATTTGTTTAGGCTTGGCTAATAAATCCTTCAGCGCGGCTGTTTCTAACATTAATTCTTTAAAAAGAGTTGCAAAGCTAAATAAATTAATGAAATACAAAACCATGTATTTATTGTATTGTATTAACTTTATTTTACAGCATTAAAAACATACTTTTGCGGCAATTATATATAAAAAGATGAAAACCAACAGAACTTTCACCATGATTAAACCCGATGCCGTAGCAGCGGGCCATATCGGAGCTATTTTAGATAAGATTACTAAAAGCGGATTTAAAATTATCGCCTTAAAATATACTGCCCTGAGTACAGAAAAAGCCGGTCAGTTTTACGAAGTACACAGCGAACGTCCTTTTTATAACGATCTGGTTAGCTTTATGTCATCGGGCCCTATTGTTGCAGCCATTTTAGAAAAAGATAATGCTGTTGCCGATTTCAGAACATTAATTGGTGCTACGGATCCTTCTAAAGCGGAAGCAGGTACTATCAGACAGCTTTTTGCACAATCAATCCAGGCCAATGCAGTACATGGTTCGGATTCTGACGAGAACGCCGAAATAGAAGGAAGCTTCTTTTTCTCGGCATTTGAAAAATTTTAAAACTATTTTGTTAATGGGTTGATTTTTAACCAAAGTATGTCTATTTTTGACGATATACTGGGTTGAAAATCAACCTTATTGATTAAACAATTATTGGGGCTTGATATTCCTGTTATGAAAAAGCAACAAAAATTTATTTTTTACGCTATATCCATCGTTCTTGTGATGGTGTTTTCCTTATATGGGTTTCACTATCATCCCGAGGTACAATTGGTATTTTTAATTCCGGGAATATTTTTAATCATCTATTCGGCCATTTTAAATGACTTTCCATCCAGGGCGCGATCTTTCCACCGCGGAAGATAGCGAATCTTTATAAAAAGATAATATTCTCAACAATTACACTTCCCGCTTTTTCGTTAATCTTCTCGATGATTTGAGAGTGCATAATTAAAATTTCATTTTTTATGACAGACGACTCAATGCGCAGAAAAAGTTTTTTATCATAGATATAAATCTCTTTGGTGCGGTTAGCTACGGGTTTACCCATTAACTCCGGCCATGACGCTATGATGGAAGTTTCTTCAAACTTGCGTTTAATCTTATAAACATTAAGCATTTGCTCAATAGCTTCTTTCATCGATTTATCGTTCGCTTTACGCATAAACTATCCCCTTATCAACCTTAAATATACGGATCTGAACATCCAGATCATTAAATATCCTGCTTACCCGCTCGCCGCTGGTATCGGTAATAAAAACCTGCCCGAAATCGTTATTTGATACCATCTGCATCAGTTTCCGGGTGCGGTTCTCATCCAGCTTATCAAAAATATCATCAAGCAGTAACAAAGGTTTATAACCTTTTTGCTCGTTTAAAAAAGTGTACTGCGCCAATTTAAGTGCAATTAAAAAGGATTTTTGCTGCCCCTGCGATCCGAATTTTTTCATGGCCATACCATGGATGGTGAAATGCAGATCATCCTTATGCACACCATTGGTGGTGCGCTCCAATGCCCTATCGCGCTCGGTTGATTTTTTTAACAACTGCGCAAAGTCACCTGTTAGCAACTGCGACTCATAATTTAATTCAACCATTTCGGCCTCATCACTTATGAAACGATAATGGCGGTTAAATATACCAATAAAAACCTCCATGAATTTTTTACGCTTCTCAAATATCCTCGTTCCGGATAAAACCAATTGCTCATCATACACTTCCAGCATTTGCGGATCATAACGACCAGTATCGGCAATCAGTTTAAGCAACGCATTGCGGTTGAGCAAAATTTTATTGTAAGCGATTAATTCATCAAGATAACCATTATCTGTTTGCGATATCACATTATCGATAAACTTGCGGCGTTCCTCGCTTCCTTCAATAATAATGCTGATATCGTAAGGAGAGATCATCACCAGCGGAAATAAACCGATATGATCGGCCAGGCGCTGGTATTCTTTCTTATTTCGTTTAAATTGTTTTTTTTGATTGCGTTTCAATCCGCAAGCAATAACTTCGGCTTTATCGTCTTTACTGAATACGCCGTTAACCATAAAAAAATCAGCCCCTTGTTTAATTTGCTGACTATCTATCGGGTTAAAATAACTTTTACATAACGAAAGGTAATGCACGGCATCCAACAAATTAGTTTTGCCTGCACCATTGTTACCAGCAAAAGCGTTTACCCCTGGCTCCAAAATTATTTCGGCCTGGGTATAATTTTTAAAATTAAGTAAAGAGAGTTGCTTTAAATACATGGTAATAATGGTTCAAAGTTAATATTTAAGCCTGTTTATGACGGTAAAAAAGATTGTTATTATTTAAACAAGAATACCTATTGTTAAATTTTTCAAAAAACGTATTTTTGCAAACTTAATTTTAGAATAGAAATGTCAAACACCCAAGTGAATACACGTATTATGGAAGCAGATAAAGATTTTGGCCAAACTGGCAAATTTGTAAAAGATAACCAGAAAAGCCTCACCTTTATAGTAGGTACCATTGTAGCTCTTGTGCTTTTATACTTCGCGTATCAAAAATTTTATCTGGCTCCCCGCGAATCCGAAGCTGCCGATCAAATGCACGTAGCCCAGGATTATTGGGCCAAAAAAGATTGGGATAAAGCTATTAAAGGTGATGGCGGCTATCCTGGCTTCGAAAAAATAATCAGCGAATACAGCAATACTAAGGCCGCTAACCTGGCTTATTTCTACCTGGGTACTGCCTATTTAAATAAAGGAGAGTTTGGCAAGGCCATTGATAACCTGAGCAACTTCAGGGGCGACGACAGCGTAATATCCATTGAAGCTTTGGGCAGCACCGGCGATGCTTATGTTGAACTGAAAGATTTTGATAAGGCTGAAACCTATTTCAAAAAAGCATCCGAAAAAGCAAACAACGACTTTTTAACTCCTTTTTATCTTAAAAAATTAGCATTAGTATACGAAGCCAAAAAAGACTACAAATCAGCCGCTGATGCATTCCAAAAAATAAAAACAGATTTCCCGGCAAGTGCTGAATCACAAAGTGCAGACGAGTATATTGCCCGCGACCAAGCAAAACAATAAATTTAGTTAATGGGTTATTAGGTTACTAAGTTAATGGTTGACTTAATGGTTAATGAGTTACTAAGCTCTCATACTGGTTACTTAGTCATTTCCAATAACTTAATAACCCCAATAACTCAGTAACTTAATAACCTAATAACTTATCAACCAAAACAAGAAACACCGCCATGGCTACCCAGTTAAAAAACCTTTCCGATTTTTCTGATAGTGAGATCCCTTCTGCCGCGCCATTTCGTTTCGGCATTGTGGTATCGGAGTGGAACAGGGAAATAACCAATGCTTTGTATGGCGGCGCTTATCAAAGTTTAATTGACCACGGTGCCATACCCGACCAAATTTTCACTTACTCTGTTCCGGGAAGCTTCGAATTAACCGCTGGAGCCGATATGCTGTTAAAAAATTTAAAACTGGACGCCGTGATTTGCCTGGGCTGCGTGATACAAGGCGAAACCAAACATTTCGATTTTATTTGCCAGGCTGTTGCCAATGGTATCAGTAATGTTTCCATTAAATACAGCAAACCTGTTATATTTGGCGTGTTAACCACAGATAACCAACAACAAGCTGCTGATCGCGCCGGTGGAAAACATGGTAATAAGGGTGATGAAGCTGCCGTTACCGCCATCAAAATGGCCGACCTTGCCGAAACTTTAAACAACTAATCCACGTTTAACTATAAACCTGATATATAGTAAGGCAATGAAAAAAGTAATTTATATTATCGCCATCGTTTTCGCTCTGGGTGCTGTAACATCCTGCGCACACCAATTGTGCCCGGCCTATGGCCCTCAGCATGGCAAGTAACAGCCTTTTGTCAATTTTCAATATCAATTATTTTAAGCACAGTTTTTGCTTCACCTTTGTGGTGGCATAAGTACCACAAGGGAAATAATATTTGTATTATGAATTGGACATTATTAGAATCGGCTGATCAACTGGATACCATCAAACAAAATAGCGGTAACAGCATTATATTCAAACACTCCACACGCTGCTCTATCAGTATGATGGCTAAAAAGAGATTTGAACAGGATTGGGACAGCCTCCCCAAAGATGTTTCTCTTTATTTTTTAGATCTGATTAAACATCGCGAACTCTCAAACAGGATAGCTACCGACTTTAAGGTACACCACGAATCTCCACAATTACTTTTGATCAAAGATGGCGAATGCATCCTTGATCAATCTCATGGCGAAATATCTGTGGACGAAGCCGTTTCTGTGATTAACTAATTGAATGTGCAAATGATTTTTTAATGTGCGGAACGTGAAAATAATGTGCGGATGTTGCAAATGATTCTTTTAATATGCAGATGTGTAAATGATATTTTTAATATCCGGACTGTAAACAGGAAATTATCTTTAGTTGCTACCCATTTCGTACATTCATAAATCCTCGCACATCCTCACATCAACATTTACACATCTGCACATTTAAACTACCATCCAAAATTAACCGTTTTCAATAAGCTTTCGCTCAGGCTGTAGTAAACGGGGCAGGTAAGGGCAGCGTCTTCAAGCAGTTTCTTTTGCTCGTCGGTATAGTTTGATGGGAATGTAAACCGGACAACAATTTCTGATACACGGCGCGGGTTTGCTGCCATTATCTTGGTGATGGCGCATTTGGTGCCGTCCATATCAATATCGTTTTTTGCTGTGCGGATAGCCATGGTGGTGAGCATACAGGTACCGAGCGAGGTGGCCAAAAGGTCTGTTGGCGAAAATGCTTCGCCCTTACCCTGGTTATCGGTTGGAGCATCAGTAAGAATGCTTGTTCCCGACTGAACGTGTGTAGCCTCTGTGCGTAAACCGCCAAGGTATGTAGTTTCAATAGTAGCCATGATTGTTTTTATTTAGATTTTACAAATATTATCATTCAGGCGTAACAATTAAAACCTGTTGATGATTTTTATGACCTTAATTATCTATTTTTGCTCTCATGATTGAGTTACCGGTTGTTCCTGCAAACCAAACGCAACGCAAGCCCGATTGGCTAAGGGTAAAGTTGCCTGTTGGTAAAGAATATGCAAACGTTCGTGGTTTAGTTGATACCCATAAGCTACATACCATATGCGAAAGTGGCAATTGCCCTAACATGGGCGAGTGTTGGGGGGCGGGTACAGCAACATTTATGATATTGGGCAACATTTGCACCCGCTCGTGTTCGTTTTGCGCCGTGGCAACAGGAAGGCCGCTGGCGGTAGATCTGGAGGAGCCTAACAGGGTAGCTAATTCGGTAAAGCTAATGCAGGTTAAACACTGTGTTATTACCTCGGTTGATCGCGACGACCTGAAAGACGGAGGTTCTACCATCTGGGCGGAAACGATCAACGCCATCAGGCGCGAAAGCCCTACAACAACTCTTGAAACACTGCTTCCTGATTTCAGGGGAATCTGGGATAATTTAGACAGGGTGCTTGCTGTTCGCCCAGAAGTAGTTTCTCACAACCTGGAAACTGTAAGACGCTTGACTAAAGAAGTACGCATACAGGCTAAATACGACAGAAGCCTGGAATGTTTAAGCCGCATTGCCGAAACCGGCCTCAGAACCAAATCGGGTATTATGCTCGGCCTTGGCGAGTATGAGGAAGATGTGATACAAGCCATGCAGGATTTACGTGATGCAGGCGTGCATATTTTAACGCTCGGGCAATATTTACAGCCTACCAAAAGCCACCACCCGGTGATTGATTGGATAACGCCCGAAAAATTTACATTTTACAAACAAATTGGACTGGATATGGGTTTCAGGTATGTGGAAAGCGGACCGTTGGTTCGTTCATCCTATCATGCTGAAAAACATTTATTTGATTTCTAAGAAATCCTTTATACATTCATACCGTTGACCAAGAAACGTAAAATATCCCTTTCTGAAGAAGATTTAATTCTGGCTTTACGCAATCGCGAAAAAATCGCGGTTGAGGCGTTGTACGACATGTATTCATCGTCATTATTAGGCGTTATATCACGAATAGTTGTTGATACCGCTATTGCCGAAGACGTTTTACAGGAAACGTTTATTAAAATATGGAACTCATTCCAAAGCTACAGTACTGAAAAAGGGCGTTTATTTACTTGGATGGTAAATGTAGCACGTAATTTGTCTATCGATAAGGTACGATCAAAAGATTTTAAGAACCAGAATAAAAACCAGGAACTTGAAATTAACGTAACTCTTATTGACGAACAAAGAAACACGGCTTACAAGCCAGAACTGCTTGGTGTTAAAGACTTGGTTGAAAAACTGAAACCGGAGCAAAAATCTATTCTTGATTTGATTTACTTTAAAGGCTACACTCATGTTGAGGTAGCCGAGGAGTTGGGAGTGCCCCTGGGCACCGTTAAAACACGTTTAAGAATGGCTATCACGCAGTTACGCACATATTTTAATTGAAAGTGGAAGAGATTAAAGCATATATTGAGTCAGGAATTTTGGAACTTTATGTTCTGGGCGATATAAGCGCAGAAGAAAAGATCCAGGTGGAAGAGATGGCCTCAAAATATCCGGAAATTAAAACTGAAATAGCAGAAATTGAACGATCATTAGAGGCATACGCTTTGCAAAATGCCGTTGAGCCATCTGAAAACTTGCGGGACAGGGTAATGAATAGTTTGTTAACTAACTTTGCTGATGATACCAAATTCCCTACCAAGCCTTTCACCGAACCCGAGGAAACATACATTGCACGGGATAATATCCGCGCTTTACCCACTCCTAAAGTAAATGCATTTTATAAATATGCATTCGCGGCAAGTTTGGCTGCCTTAATTTTAAGTTTGTTTGCATTGTACAATACCAATGCCCGGCTTAAAGAGTCAGAGGGCCAGATAGCGTCTTTACAAAGCGCGAACCAACGCTTTGCCAACCAGGTTAATTTAATGGATAAAGAGATAAGCGTTCTGCACGATCCTGCCGTTAAACTGATTAAACTCCAAGGCACTGCAAAAACGCCTGCATCAAAAATGATGGTTGCCTGGAACCCTGTGCAAAAAAAGGTGATGATAGACCTGCAAAGTATGAAACTTGCAGAAAACGATAAAGATCACCAATACCAGTTATGGGCCATTGTTGATGGCAAACCTGTTGATTTAGGAGTATTTGATGCAAAAGCAGATACCACAGGAATGATGGAGATGAAACCAATTGCCAATGCTGTAATGTTTGCAGTAACACTTGAAAAACGCGGTGGCGTGATCAATCCTACAATGGATCAAATGGTACTGGCAGCTAAAATATAGTTTGCTAAGTCAATTGTACTTATTACAAGCATTGAATCAATAATTGACGTATTCTTGTTAAGCACGACTACCTCCTATTCTGTGTTATCTCCTATATTTTATCGTTGACGGAACCCGCTCATGGAATAATCCATTGGCCCTTCCATGAGCCATCAATGAGCTTAAATTGCGCCCGTCGATGTCCATCTTTTTTTAAACTCAGCCATTCTATAAAATCAACGGTGGTTATTACAACCGCAAAATTTAAATACGCATCTTCCGTATTGCTGCCTGAGTTTAAATGCTCAAGCCCATCTGTAGGATAATCCGTACTGGTTGATGGTGCGGGAACAGCCATATATAGTTTGCGAGCGTCCCCATTCACCTTTTGCCAATGAGATTGTGACACTTCATCCATGTGATGAATTATAGTATTTCCTAAAAGTTTGACTTGTACCCGTTCACTGCCATCATAAAACAACCAGTTTGCAAAGGGTACAGCGGTCAGATCAGTCATTTTTGATGAACGCTTGTCTGTGTAAAATACAAGCTGCTTTTCATCCGGCTTTACAGCGCGCAAAACAACTGTTCTCATACCGATAGATCCTTCACCCTGGGTACCTAACACCCCGGTATGAAAGGCATTATCATTAATCAAACTACCATATAGCAGCTTACCCCAGCATTGCGTAAAAACCTCACTTAAAGTATCTTCCAAGTTAATTAAAATTTAGTTAAATTAAAATGTAACTAATATCATTATTAATGCGTCTTATATTCAGAATTGCAACACATCAATTAATGATTTGGTAACAGTTCTTTAAGATAAACCCGCTTAGCTTTGCTACAGTTAATTATCTATCAAAAATAAAAAGTATTTCGTTCTTTATAAGGTCAGTTAAATAAGATCAAACGGCTGCATATACTACAGCCGTTTTTTTTATGACATTAATTTTGCCAAAGTTACAGGTATATGCTTTGCAAGTTGGCCAGCCAATACCGTATTCAATAAATGAGGCATAGCCAGCTCATCACCGGTTTTGCCATGCAGGTACGCTCCAATAATGCAAGCCTCCCCAGAGGTATATTTCTGTGCCAGTAATGAGGCTATCACCCCTGTTAACACATCCCCCATGCCGCCGCTTGCCATTGCAGGATTGCCTGTAGCATTAAAATACAACTTTCCAGATGGTGTTCCGGTAATGGTATACCTGTTTTTTAATAAAATATAAATCCCTAATTCGTTTGCCTTTTGGCGCATCGTTTCAAGCCGCTGCCACCAGCTTTGATGCTCACCGAACAGGCGGTCAAACTCTTTCATGTGCGGGGTGATGATGCTACCCTTCGGAATGTTTTTCAGAACCTCCGGTTTTTGCGCCAGCATGTTCAGGGCATCTGCGTCAACCACCATAGGTTTGTTAAATTCTTTAAACGCTTTTTCCAATAAGGCTAAACTATCAGCATCCGTACCCAGTCCGGGTCCGGCGGCCACTACATTAAATTTTTCCCATTTAATTTCCGGTTGATTTTTCCCGTCGCGCACTATCGCCATCACTTCGGCCAACGTCGTATTCAATGCCGTTAAACCGCTTTCGGGTATACATGCCGTAGTTAAACCTGCACCAGTATGAGCGCAAGCCGACGAGCAGAGCAACGCTGCCCCCATGGTTAACTGCTGCCCGGCTATAATCAGCGCGTGCCCGTAAGTACCTTTATGATCAAAAGATTTGCGTGGTTTTAACAATTGGCGGATATCTTTTTTACTGATCAACTGGTATGGGCTATCTAATGATTCGATAAAAGACTTGTTCAAGCCGATGTCCGCCACTTTAAAACGATCCATACATGATGCAGACTCGGGGAGTAAAAAATTAATTTTGGGCTGCTGAAAGGTAATAACAAGCCCGGTTTTTAAAACCGTTGCCCCGGCGGGCGGTGCACCATCTGTAAAAAAACCGGTGGGCACATCAACGGCCACTATCGTGCTGTTTAACTGATTAAGGGCATCAACCAGCCTGGCGTAGTCACCCTGTAAAGGTTTATTTAAGCCAGTACCCAACAAAGCATCAATAATAATATCCGACGATTCCTCCTGCAAAGGCGCTCCTGCATTAATTTCAAGCAATTTAATCCGCGTGTGCTTCAATTTCTCCAGGTTTGCTTTAAAATCAGGCGAAGCCTTATCAGAAAACCGGGCAATTTTTACCGAAACCTTTGGATAATGTGCACGTTTCAGCAAACGGGCAATAGCAAGGCCGTCGCCACCGTTATTACCTGTGCCGCAATACACCACTATACTTTTATCCTGATCCGGAAATTCTTTGATAAAAATGTCTACAAATGCCTTTGAAGCGCGCTCCATCAGGTCAACCGATGTAACGGGCTCCTGCTCGATGGTAAAAGCGTCGGCCTCGCGGATTTGTGATGAAATAAGTAAAGGTATCATATCATCTATAATTAAAATAGATTTGTTTTGTTTGATGGAGGGGTAAAACAAACCAATGTGTTTAAAACATTCTATAATGACGCCTTCCTAAACTATTGATTATCAATACACAAAAACTCACCATCTTGTCATCCCGACGCGAGGAGGGATCTTTTTCGCGCGATAAGTATACATCATATCCAACGCACTGATTACCCTGCCGTTCGTAGGCAGACGAGCGAACAGCGAAGATTTTAACCGGTAGTCAGAGGCTACCGGCATATATAGTCCGTAGACAGAGTCTACGGACAGCGATGGCATTATAAAATTTCAAGTCCTGCTAAGCACGATTGGAATCATAGTCGGTGCAGACGCCGACATCGGAGAAAAATTTAACTTACCG
The DNA here is from genome assembly GCF_000166195.2 of Mucilaginibacter paludis DSM 18603. Lineage (NCBI taxonomy): Bacteria > Pseudomonadati > Bacteroidota > Sphingobacteriia > Sphingobacteriales > Sphingobacteriaceae > Mucilaginibacter > Mucilaginibacter paludis. The sequence continues at coordinate 5,138,203 of NZ_CM001403.1, read as the reverse complement.
TTTCTTTTGCTTAGCTGTCAAATCCATTTCCTTTTTCAGGAACATCCCTGTAAAGCTATCCTTTACTTTGCATAAACCTTCTGGAGTACCTTCAAATAATATTTTACCTCCTCCAGCACCACCTTCGGGGCCCAGGTCAATCACATGGTCAGCCACCTTAATCACATCCAGGTTATGCTCTATCACCAACACCGTATTTCCTTTATCAACCAGCAGGTTAATTACACCGAGCAACACATTAATATCCTCAAAGTGCAAGCCGGTAGTGGGCTCATCCAAAATATAAAAAGTATTACCAGTATCTTTTTTAGATAGCTCGGTAGCCAGCTTTACCCTTTGCGCCTCGCCACCGGACAGTGTTGTTGACGATTGCCCAAGCGTAATATAGCCCAAGCCCACATCCTGCAAGGTTTGTATTTTGCGGTGAATGGAAGGGATATGCTCAAAAAACGGACAAGCATCTTCAATACTCATATCGAGCACATCGCTGATGGATTTGCCGCGATAGCGTACTTCTAAAGTTTCGCGGTTATAACGCCTGCCGTTGCATTCCTCGCAGGGCACTTGCACATCGGGTAAAAAGTTCATTTCAATTACCTTCATGCCGGCGCCCTGGCAGGTTTCGCACCGCCCGCCTTTTACGTTAAACGAGAACCGGCCGGGTTTATACCCCCTGATCTTTGATTCGGGCAATGCCACGTACAGGTTGCGGATATCCGAGAATACGCCTGTATACGTTGCCGGGTTGGAGCGCGGTGTACGTCCTATGGGCGACTGGTCAATCTCAATTACCTTATCAATATGTTCAAGCCCTTCAATTTTTTCGTAAGGCAGCGGATGTTTTTTAGCCCTGAAAAAATGATGATTTAATATAGGATACAAAGTTTCGGTAATTAAACTGGATTTACCGCTGCCCGATACGCCGGTTACGCCAATCAATTTACCTAAAGGAAACTCCACCGTAACCTTTTTTAAGTTATGGCCGGTAGCTTTTTTTAATATTACCGATTTACCGTTGCCCTCCCTCCTTTTCTCGGGAACGGCTATAGCACGTTCGCCATTCAGGTAGGATGTGGTGAGCGTATGTTCTTTCATCAACTGGGCCGGGGTTCCTTGCGCCACCACTTGGCCGCCATGTACACCCGCCGCCGGGCCCATATCAATCACATGGTCGGCTTCCAGTATCATGTCTTTATCATGCTCGACTACTAAAACGGTATTACCCAGGTCACGCAGGTTTTTCAGGGCGTTAATCAGCCTGTCGTTGTCGCGCTGGTGCAAGCCTATACTGGGCTCATCCAGAATGTACATCACGTTCATCAACTGCGAGCCTATCTGCGTAGCCAGCCTGATGCGCTGCGCCTCGCCACCCGATAAGGTTTTGGCGGTACGGTCTAAAGTTAAATAGCTTAAGCCCACATCAAGCAAAAAGCCTATCCGGGCGCGTATTTCCTTTAAAATCTCTTTGGCAATTACATTCTGCCGCTCATTCAGCCTGTCTTCCAGACCGGTAAACCAATCGCGCAGGGTATTGATATCCATGCTGGCCAGCTCAAATATATTTTTGCCGTCAACCTTAAAATGGAGCGATTCCTTTTTTAAACGGGCGCCATCACAAACAGGGCAGCTTTTCAGTACGCGGTAAGCTTCCATATCGCCTAAGGCATCCTCGCCGCGCTTTTCCTGCTGCTCTTCCAGCATCTTGATAATACCATCAAAAGTAATCTGGTAGTTTTGCACGTTCCATTTATTATACTCCACCGGAACGGTTACCAACTCGTGCGATCCGTTCAGTATCATTTCGAGGGTTTCGCGCGGCAGTTTTTCTAAAGGTGTTGATAAGGCAAATTCGTACTTTTTGGCCAAGGCCTTCAATACCTGGAAAATCCAGGTTTCGCGGTATTCACCCAGCGGAGCCAGGCCACCGTTCATGATGCTAAGCTTAGGGTTGGGTATAACCGATGCCTCGTCAATCTCAAAAATATAACCCAGGCCATCGCAACGCTCACAGGCACCGTAAGGTGAGTTGAACGAGAAAGTATTAGGCTGAGGCTCATCATACGATATTCCCGAAACCGGGTCCATCAGGTATTTACTAAAATAGTATAAATTGTTTTCTTTATCCGCTATGCGGATAATGCCTTTTGCCAGCTTTAACGCGCTTTGTATCGATGTTTGTAAACGCTTAATATCCTTATCGGTTACAACAAGCCTGTCAACCACAATATCAATATCATGGATTTTGTAGCGGTCAACCTGCATTTTAGGTTCAACGTTCAGCATTTCGCCATCAACCCAAACCTTTAAAAAGCCCTGCTTGCGGATCTGCTCAAACAGCTCCCGATAGTGCCCTTTACGGCCCTTTACTGCTGGGGCAAGGATATTAATGGGCTGCTCTCCAAATTTCTCAAGAACGGTTTTTAAAATCTGCTCTTCCGACATGCGCTCCATCTTCTCGCCCGATACATACGAATAAGCCTCACCCGAGCGGGCATACAGCAAACGCATAAAATCGTAGATCTCGGTAATGGTACCCACGGTAGAACGCGGATTTTTGCTGGTAGTTTTTTGCTCGATGGCGATAACTGGGCTCAGCCCCGAAACTTTATCCACATCCGGACGCTCCATGCCCCCCATAAACTGACGCGAGTAGGCCGAAAATGTTTCCATATACCGGCGCTGCCCTTCGGCGTAAATGGTATCAAATGCCAGGGACGACTTACCGCTGCCACTCAACCCGGTAATAACCACCAGCTGATTGCGCGGAAATGAAACGTCAATATTTTTTAAATTATGTACCCGGGCTCCATAAACTTCAACTTCACTTTGCTCGCCAAGGTCAACAGGTTTTTCAATCATATAATTTGCAGAAGACAATTTATAAACTTACTTATACTTAACAAGTTTTAAAAATTTGAAAGTATCTAAAAAGCCTGCAAAGATAATCAAAAAAAGGGTGCGATAGGAATATTGGGCAAGGGCGAGGATGATTATTAGTTAGATACAAAATATCACACATCTAAATAAATTTTAGACATTCTAAATAATTTCTATTTTTGTAATATAGAATATACAATGGTGGTAATTAGTTATGCTACGCTGCGCGAGTTTTATACCATTCATGCAGATGCAACAGACGCATTGAACAATTGGTATCGTATCTTGCTCCGATCCGATTGCTCAAATTACCATGAAATGAAAGTACTGTTTAATTCGGTGGATTCGGTAGGTAATGATAGATACGTTTTTAACATCCGGGGAAATAACTATCGAGTAGTAGCACTTATTTTTTTTGATATTCGAACCGTTTATATCCGATTTGTTGGTACACATACCGCCTACAACAAAATTGATTGTGCTACGATATAAAATAGCGGATTTACCGGCAGAGAATATAGCAGATTATCTATTATATTGATTGTGAAGATGGAAAAGATAACTAACGATGCCAGCTACAACGAAGTAATGGCAAAAATTGATAGCCTTATGGCTAAAGGGAGTCAAAATGTTTCCAAAGAAGAATTGGAAAAAATCCACGCACTGGCCCTTTCCGCTCAAGCCTTTGAACAGGAAAAATATATAATTGACGCCCCTACTACTTTGACTGGAATGATTGAAATGCGAATGTTTGAATTGAAACTCAAACAAAAAGATCTTGCCGAAAAGTTAAATGTAAGTAACGCCAAACTTTCGCTCATTATGAATGGTAAACAAAGACCGGATATCGCTTTTTTAAAGGCTGTTCATATCCAATTACAGGTAGATGCTAACTTCATTTTAGAACATGCCTGATATAAGCAAAACATCGGAGCACTACTTCTTCAGTGTTTCTAACTTGCTATCTTTAATTTGATTTTGAATATATTCCTTCAACTCGGCAAAAGTCATGTTTTGTGTTTCAACACTTATTTTATCCCTAATGCCCCGCATCATCTTTACGGCATCAAAAGTCTTTTCTTTTTTAATCGGTTCCATAATTTATCAAATCTTTTGGACTTCTTATTTCAATCATATGATAACCTAATTTTAGGTTTACTGAATTATATCCTTTTATTCTGTCCAGATTCACAATATGTTTAAAATTCCAGCTCGCCAAAACATCCACTTTGTATATGGTCGCTAATGCAATATGTCTACAATCTTCTAAACTTGTTTTACCTACAACCTTTTCTTCTACATATATATTAGCAAGCCTAATCGCTTCTTCGGTTAGCTCTATTCGCTCAAATTTATCCGTAGAGTAATTATATAGTAACTCCCTCACATTTTTTGGCGCTCTTATTAATTCAAGCTCCAATAATTCCGATACTACAAAAATAACTTCGTCGTTTACAAAACGCTGAAAAAGTGCGAATGTGGCTTCCTTAAATTCTTCGTCAAAGTAGCCACCTACAACCGAGGTATCTATATAAATTCTCTGCTTCATCTATTCGCGTTAACTCAAATTTAAGAATTTATAATAAAATATTACTTAAATGTAATATAAAGTAGTATTGAACCAGGTAAAATTAAGTTACTCCAAGCCGCCAAAAACAATCAATACATACCCGCTTTCCACAAAAAAGCCGATCTGCAGGCATGCAGATCGGCGGTAACGTGCTCCTTAATTAGTTTAGCTTAGTTAAAAGCTAATAATTCTCCGTTAAATGAAGTATTAACGCTGTAAGTCGGTTTGTGGTAAGTGTATCCATATAGCTTCGGATCTTTGATGATCTCTTTCATCGCTATCAGGTTGTACACATACCTCCCGGTTTCGGCATTCATTTTAATGCGGAAATAGTTGCATTGGCATTGCTTACGCATAATATGCGCCAAATTTGGCGACCCCATGTTGTAAGCCGCAGCAACCATTGCCCAACTTTTAAATTCGTGGTGCAATTCGCGCAAGTACTTGCAGGCCGCTATGGTCGACTTACGCAGGTTCAGGCGTTCATCTACGCCTTTGTTTACCTTTAAGCCATAAGTACGGGCGGTACCCGCCATAAATTGCCAGGGGCCATAAGCCCCTTTGCTTGATTTACCTTCTCCAAAGCCAGATTCAACCAACGGGATAAATTTAAAGTCGTCCGGTATGCCGTGCGCCTTTAAAATTGGTTCAATAACAGGGAACATTTTTTCCGCTTTTCTGTGCAGTAAATTAGTTTGGACTTTGCAAAAGCGGTGTAATCGTAATGAGCGTTTCATTTTTCCGATAACCCTTTTATCGTTCAAAGGCAAGGTTTCGTTCGCAAAATTCAAACTTACACTTGTGTCCTTTTGGTGAACAATCAAACCAGTGGCAACATGGTTTCCATCATAATAGTTAGGTTCAATAAACTTGATGAAACCTGCCGGGTCGGCTGTGTTTTTGACAGTAATTCTGGGTTTAAACCTGGATATGTCAAGCACTGCTTTGGGTAGTATTTTACAAAAAATAAACAGTCTGGAGATGATCATCATCACTGCCATAACGGAGCACGTTACTAAGTGTTTTTTAATCAATTTCCGTTTTTCCATGTAGAATTTTAATGGTGAATACTGCCGCAAAGATAACCCATATACCACACATCATCAAACACTTACCCAAAATTACCTTGTTTCCAAACCCCGCTATCGGTTCAAAAACATGGTTAAAAGTACTTTAAAAGCTGATTTTGCGGGCTGAGAAAATCCTGCAAAAGCACCTCTTTAAAACCCCATTTTGCCAAGTTTTTCACCATTCGGGCGGCGCCCAACAGTCCTGATTCTGCGTAAAACCGCCCCTATTTAAAAGTTGCTGTTGTAGTGAAAATATCTTATTTTTGCAGACCCGCTGAGACAGCGTTAATCAATCAATATGGCATTTAAAAAATCAGGGAACAGTCGCGACGACAGATCCAACACTTCATCCCGCAGACCTTCGGGCAGCGGATCAGACAATTCAAAAAAACCAACTTCTTCTTCACGTCCACGAACATCATCCACAGGCCCTAAAAAGTTTGAAGGCGGAAGTGATCGTCCAGGAAAAAGTTTTGGCGGCGATTCAACAGGAGAAAGAAAATCTTTTAACAAGAATTTCAACAAGCCATCAGGGGAAGGTTTCTCAGGCGAAAAGAAATTTAAAGGTAACTCAACAGGCGATTTTAAGAAAAGCCCTTACGGTACTAAAGATTTTTCTGACCGCCCTAAAAGCGAAGGCGGATTCAAAAAAACCGGCGATTCGCCGAGATTTGGCCGCAGACCGTACGGAGCCAAAGATTTTTCGGAAGGAACTAAACGCGAGGGTGGCTTTAAGAAAGAAGAAGGATCGGACTTTAAACGTAAACCATACGGAACAAAAGATTTTTCGGAAGGGGCTAAACGCGAGGGCGGATTCAAAAAATCGGGCGATGCACCAAGCTTTAGCCGCAAACCTTACGGAACCAGGGATGGGGCCGATAGCAGGCCACCACGCGAAGGAGGCTTTAAAAAAGAAGGCGACTCGACCTATAAACGTAAAACCAGCAGTGATGACAGGCCTTTCCGCGACAGGAAAGAAGGCGACGATACGGTAAAACGTGTTCCGTATAACAGGGAGCCCAAAGCAGGCGCCAAACCACACCCACGTTCTACAAGGGAAGGTTTTTCTGCTGCTGATCCGCAGCCTGAGAGAACGATGCGCGGTCGTAAAAAATCAACCACCGATGCAGATAAAGGAAAAATCAGACTGAACCGTTACATATCAAACGCGGGTATCTGCTCTCGCCGTAAGGCCGATGAACTGATTGTAGCTGGCGTAGTTTCGGTAAACGGGCAAGTGATATCCGAATTGGGTTTTAAAGTTGACCCGTATAAGGACGAGATCCGTTATAACGGCGAAACACTTAAACGCGAAAAAATGGTTTATGTGCTGCTAAATAAACCAAAGGACTATATCACCACAACCGAAGATCCACAGGAACGCCGCACAGTAATGCACCTGGTTGATAAAGCCAGCAAAGAGCGGATCTATCCTATTGGCCGCCTTGACCGCAATACCACAGGTTTATTATTAATGACCAATGATGGCGACCTGGCCGATAAACTATCACACCCCAAAAGTAACATCAGCAAATTGTACCACGTTGAACTGGATAAAAGTTTATCGCAGGGCGATTTGAATAAAATAGCCTACGGCATTGAGCTGGAAGACGGTTTGATTAAACCGGATTCGGTATCGTACGTACAGGGCGCTTCAAAACGCGAAGTAGGTATACAGATCCACAGCGGTAAAAACCGTGTTGTTCGCCGTATATTCGAAAGCTTAGGCTACGATGTGGTAAAGCTTGACCGCGCCATATACGCCGGCCTTACCAAAAAAGATTTGCCACGTGGGCGCTGGAGATACTTGGAAGAACAGGAAGTTATCCAGTTGAAACACCTGATCAAATAGAATAATTAGATGTGAGATATTAGATTTGAGACTAATACAACATTAACCCATTTGACATACCAAAAGCCTTCTGCCCAAAACAGGAGGCTTTTTTGTTGGACATAGATTTTATCTTAGATTTGAGATGTGAGATATTAGATTAACGCGAACTCATAGTCTCAAATCTAATATCTCAATACTCATATCTTAAAAACATCCATCTGAAATGAAAAAAATCCTATTCATTATTTTGCTTGCCGCCCCGGCGTTTTTAATGGCTCAAACGCAGCCCGGCAAGGTTTATAACCTACTGGTTGGCACTTATACTACCGGTAAAAGCCAGGGTATTTATGTTTATCACTTTGATGCCGTAACAGGGAAGATAAGCTACCAGGATAAAGTTACAGGTGTTAATAATCCATCGTACCTTGCCATATCAAATAACCGCAAATTTGTTTACTCGGTGAACGAGGTTGGCTCCGACCGTGCCGGTAGTATCAGTGCGTTTTCTTTTGATGCCAAATCGGGTAAGCTTACGCTGATCAACAAACAACCATCAAATGGCGCGGGCCCTTGCTACATCTCGATTGATAAAGCCGCGAAAAATGTTTTTGTAGCCAATTATGCAGGTGGCAGCTTATCGGTGTTGCCTGTTAAAGCCGACGGATCATTGGCAGAGCCATCTCAAACGATACAAGATGAAGGTACAGGGCCAGATAAAGCGCGCCAGGAAAAACCGCATGTGCATACCGCTGTATTATCGCCTGACGAGAAATATGTGTTGTACACAGACCTGGGGACTGACAAGGTGAACATCATGCATTATAATCCATCGGTCACCAAACCTTTAACACCTGCCGACCCAGCTTTTGAGATGGTTAATGGCGGATACGGCCCGCGCCACATTGCGTTTAACCCGAAAGGCACCTTAATGTACCTGATTCAGGAAATGGGTGGCGCTATTAACGTTTATAACTACAAACAGGGTACCCTGAAGCAAATACAGTCGCAAACTATTGTTCCGGATGGCTTTAACGGGCAGATAGGCGCTGCCGATATTCATATTTCGCCAGACGGAAAGTACTTATACAGCACCAACCGCGGAAGTGCAAACGAGATAGAAGTGTTTGCCATTAACAGAGATTCGGGAAAATTAAACTTTGTAGAAAGAACATCGTCGTTGGGTAAAACGCCCCGCAATTTTGTGATAGACCCAAGCGGTAACTTTTTGCTGGTAGCCAACCAAAATAGTGATGATGTGTATGTTTTTAAAATCAACAAAAACACCGGTAAGCTTACTTATACAGGCAATAAATTAGAGGTTGGAAATCCATCATGCTTAAAATTCGCGGATATGAACTAATGTCAGGGAATGGCGTTTGCTGTAATAAATGCATTATCAGTCTACGTGCACCGGCAACTTATACAAATCATCCTCCAAGGTAATGTAGGCGGGGATACCGACTACCTGAGCAACGGTTGCGGGGAGCGCCTACTGCCGTATACCCAGCACTGGATACCGACTACTACGGGGTTATAATATCATAAAAAAAGCGTGCCGTACTATACACGACACGCTTTTTTATGTAAAACCAGATTACTTTTTATTAAAGGAATAAACTACATATCCCGTTTTACCATTCAAATCAATCGGGCTTTTCAGCACCATGCTTGAACCGTCGATACTGCCTATCACCAAACGGTAACCGCTGTCAATATTTTTAAGTTTATCTCCCTGGTATACTTTTTTAAATTGGAATTGGGGCTCAACACCACCACCCGGGTTATAGTACGACCAGTAGATACTTTGCGACGTACCGTCGGTTAAAGTATAAACACCATTGCCGCTGTTAGTTAACTGCCAGGTACTGCCAGCAAATGCTGTCGGTGGAGCCTGGTCAAACGCTTTTTGTACCGCCGCGCCAATAATGCCCTCATAAGTTACACCTGTTACTGTCCACGTGCCAACAAATCTGCTTCTGTCAACACCGGCAGTTTTACTAACTACCGAACAGCTGGAAAAAATAATCAATACTGACGCTATTACTGTAGCGATCTGAAAAATCCGTTTCATAAAAATAAATTGTTTTAAAGTCTTATTTTAAATATAAGCACAAACCCTGCCAAAGTTAGCCGGAGAGCCTCGTTAAATCAAATACTGGTCAACAATATTTACATTTTGAGTGCATCTGTAAACAGTAATACCTTGTTTATTCTTTCGGCTAAAGTAGTGTCGCCTGGTATTTCTATAAATTGGCAGGTTAATTTATCTATCCAGTTACGATGTACTTGTAGAGTACGCCCTAAACCTTTCCCCGATTGGCTTTGAGTGGTGCTGTCATCATAACCGCTTGCCCAACTTAAAAAAGCTTCGTATTGATTTCTCCCTTCGGGATCAGTGTAAATGACTTCGCCATATCTTTCAAATTCCCGTTTTTTCAAACGCTCCATACGTACTTCGGCCGGAATCAGCAAAAATACAACCAAATCAAACAGGGTGTTCCAGCTTTCATCCCAGTTAACGATGGAACCACCTAATATCCAGTTGGGCAAAGGCGAAAGATGCTGTATTAAAAGCTGATTTCTGGCCTCCGGATTACGCCGCACGGTAAAGGGGGGATTGGATAATTCCCAGAAATAATCGTCGCTATCAAAATAAGGATAATTCAACTCCCTGGATAAGGCCTGCCCTAAAGTGGTTACACCAGAGCCGGATGCTCCAAAAATATGGATCTTCATTTCAACTCAGCGTAATATTAAACCATGGCGCTGCTCCGCTCAATAACTTCACGATAATAGCTTTCGTATACAGGTAATATCAGGCTTAGATCAAACTCTTTTGCGCGGGCGACGGCGTTATCTTTAAAGGTTTTTAAACGGTCATCATCTTCCAGGATAAAGATAGATTTTAAAGCCATGCCATCAACGTCGCCCGGATCACACATAAACCCGGTTACGCCTTCAACATTCAGTTCGGGTAACCCCCCCGCGTTGGAACTGATCACGGGTACACGGCAGGCCATCGCTTCCAGAGCGGCCAAACCAAAACTTTCTGATTGCGAGGGCATCATAAACAGATCGGATACGGACAGAATTTCTTCTATCGCCTCCTGCTTGCCTAAGAATCTCACATTATCACCCACATTCAGATCGCGGCAGAGTTGCTCGCATTCAGAACGTTCGGGGCCGTCGCCAACCATCAACAATTTGGATGGTATAACGGTGTTTACCTTAGCGAAAATCCTGACCACATCCTGGGTGCGCTTTACCTTTCGGAAATTGGAGGTATGTACCAATATTTTTTCGCCGGCGGGAGCTATCGCTTTTTTAAAGTGATCCTTGGCTTTCATATTGAAGCGCTTCAGATCGATAAAATTGGGGATCACCCTAATCTCGTTCTCTATTTCAAAAAACCGGAGGGTGTCGTCTTTTAAATCCTGCGAAACGGCCGTTACCCCGTCGGATTTGTTGATGGAAAAAGTAACCACGGGTTTGTAGGTCCTGTCCTTTCCTACCAGGGTAATATCTGTACCGTGCAGCGTAGTAACCACCGGGATATGGATACCATAAGTAGCCAATATTTGCTTGGCCATAAAGGCGGCCGAAGCATGCGGGATAGCGTAGTGAACATGTAAAATATCCAAATTTTCAAACCTCACCACATCTACCAGCTTACTGGCCAAGGCCAGCTCATAGGGCGGATAATCAAACAGTGGATATTTGGATATGGATACTTCATGGTAAAACAGATTCTCAGAAAAAAAATCCAGCCGCGCAGGTTGGTTATAGGTAACAAAATGCACCTGGTGCCCATTATCGGCCAGTGCCTTACCTAATTCAGTAGCAACAACGCCGCTACCTCCAAAGGTTGGATAACATACAATTCCAATTTTCATTAAAGCGATTTGTTTAGTCATAAAACCATACCATTTAATATTGGTTTTAATGCACGCAAGTTAAATCCAATATTTACATTTAATGTGAACTGCATGTAAAAAATAAAACCCTGACAATTAGATTAAGGTTTCTTTTTGCCCGTCATCTCCACCTCCCTATCCATCTCCAAAATGTCCACCGGTTGCGAAAAATCGTTTAAAAGATATTTGCAGAAGTAATCGCCTTTTTGCCAGAAAAAATATTCGGTCATGTCGCCATAGGCATGCTTTTGGCCCGGCAGCAATACAAAATCAAAGCGTTTGTTGGCCTTAATTAGCGCGTTAATTAAGCGGATGGTATTGGCCGGATGTACATTATCATCAACGTCGCCGGTTGAAAGCAATAAGCGTCCTTTTAAATTTTTAGCCAGGTCGGGATTTTTATCAATGGAATATTGAAACGTGGTATCGCCCTTGGCGGTTACAATTTCTTTAACGCCGTTATGCTTCTCGCTCCACCAACGATTATATACGCTATTATCGTGATTGCCCGACTCGGATACGGCCACCTTGAAAAAATCAGGATAAACCAACATGGCCGCGCTCGACATAAAGCCCCCGCCGGAGTGGCCGGTAATGCCTACACGCTCAAGATCAATAAAAGGGTAACGGTCTGCAAGTTGCTCTGCAGCGGCCTTTTTATCGGCCAGGCCATAATCGCGCAGGTTGCCGTAGCCAAAGGTATGGTACCATTTTGACCGCTCGGGGTTGCCCCCCCGGTTACCAACGGAGATGACGATGAAACCGAATTGGGCCAGGCGATCAACATAATCCATCCGCGAACTGAATGCTTTACTTACACCCTCTGTTTGGGGGCCTGGATAAACGTATTCTATCAGTGGATATTTTTTTGACGGATCAAAATCAAAAGGCTTATACATTACGCCATACAAATCAGTAATGCCATCGTCGGCCTTAATTTTAAACGGCTCCGGAAATTTATAACCAGCGGCCATTAAGCGCGACAGGTCGGCCGCTTCCAGCTCCATCACCTGGTGGCCATCATTACCGCGCAGCACGGATTTAGGCGCGGTGTTTACCCGCGAAAACACGTCGACAAAATATTTTTCGTTATCGTTCATGTTAACGGCATGGTCAAAATTGCCTGCGTTTAAAAGCTTTAATCCTGTACCATCCAGTTTAATGCTATACAAATGTGTATAGTAAGGATTTTCGTTAGGCTCACGGCCCGATGCGGTAAAATATAAGATCCTGTTTTTTTCGTCGATGTTGATGATATCATCACAGTGGAACTGCCCCGATGTAATTTGATTTTTAACATGGCCGGCATCATCATACAAATAAAAATGTGCCCAGCCATCGCGCTCGCTCCACTCTATCAGCTCCTTACCCCCGTTTATCAAGCCCGGCTTGCTGATCTCTACATAAATATTCATCCGCTCCTGTACCTGCACGGTAACCTTTGCCGTGTTGATATCCACACTGCAAACATCTATCCTTTTCAAATCCCGGCCAGTACGGTAAAAATAGAATTCGCTGTTGGTACCCAGCCAGATGGAAGGGCGGAACTCATCATCCCGGTTTCTTGCTTTTGCTGGTGCAGACCAGGTAGATAGTTCCTGATCCTTAAATAGCGATACGTTCAATTTTTTTCCGGTTTTGGCAGCAAAATCAAACAACCATAACTCTTTTCGTGGCTGCTCTGCTTCACCCGGCATCTCGTATTTGTAAGTTTCGAGCGTTGGCCGCGGATCTGCAATGCTGTTTATTACCCACAAATCCTTCACCTTGCGCTCATCACTGCGTATTAAAGCAAAGTGTTTTGCATCCGGCGACCACAATACCGAAGTAGGCTTGCGCTTTTTCCGGTTCTTGATCTCATCAATATTAGTCCCGTTCTCTATATCGCCCCCGTAAGCGTAAAATTCAACGCCATCCTTGGTTAACTGGTGCTCAACTACAGTACTGTCGTCCTCGTTTTTGAGCGCTTTTTTATAATTTTCCTTATCCATCCAATAAAGGTTATAGTAGCGGCAAAAAACAATGGCCGAACTATCTGGCGCGATGGATGCCCAAACTGGCTTAGGCTTTATTTTGTCGTAATTTTTAAGTTCTGATACCTTTTCGGTCACCAGGTCATATTGGAAGTAAAAGGTCTTTTTCTCTAACGAATCGGCTGCCTTTTTGTCCTTCCGGTCTTTTTTTACCTGGTCAATACTGCTCTTCAGCTCAAACTGAATAGATTTTTCGTCCTTGGTGAACTTTAAATTTTCGATAGGCAGATGCTGCGCGTCAAAGGGATCTTTAACAATTAATGTGATGCCGGCTGCTAACCTGGCGTTATCAAACATCAGCTTTTTTGTTTTGAGTACCGGATCAACAATATACCAGTTTTTGATGTTCGGCGTTTCAAACATATACCAAAACTTATTGCTGAGTTTTAGCCAATGCGCATCAACGGCGGTTGTGAAAACCATCTTCCCAATTTTTTTTGGAGAGAAGCGGGCTGCCAAAGCATAATTAGCCTTTGCAGGTTGTGCAGTAGCCACATTTTGGGCCTTAACAGATAAAAAAAACAATAAAGCGATTGCGACAAAGTATAATTTCTTCATAAAAAATTTACAAGCGGTTAAGATAAATAATACAGGATTAAAAACCAGTTTTTTTATCACTAAGATTTAAAAAGGAAAGCCCCCCTCTAAATCGCGTAGCGCTCATGCACACCCAAAAACAAACCAAAGCCCCCTCTAAATCTCCCCCGGTTGGGGAGACTTTTTTTAAGCCCTCCCTACCGGGGAGGGTTTGGGTGGGGCTTTTTACAATCCCTTAGCCATAGCCTGGTAAACCGCATCCTGAATGCGTCCACGAATTTTTAACTGCGAGAGCTTATCACTCACCTTGGGGTTAACGCGGTTTGATAAAAACACATATACCAGGTTGCTCTTCGGGTCAACCCAGATGCAGGTGCCGGTATAACCGGTATGCCCATACGTTTCGGGCGATGCCAGTTTGGATGGATAGCCCAGGCTGATGTTTGGATCCCAGCGGTCAAAACCTAAACCGCGGCGGCTATTATCCGAGTATCTGGCAGTAAACATTTTTATTATCTCGGGTTTTAAATATTGCGTTCCGCCATAAGTACCGCCGTTTAAAACCATTTGGTATAGAATAGCTACATCATTACTGGTAGCAAATAAGCCTGCATGACCAGCTATTCCACCCATTAAAGCCGCTGTTGGGTCGTGCACGTAGCCATCCAGCAGTGCGTGGCGGTATTGCACGTCGTTTTCGGTAGGTATAATCTGGTCCTTTTTAAAACGGTAAAGCGGCAAAAAGCCGGCTGTTTGCATTCCAAGCGGGCCGTAAAACTGTTGCTGCACGTAGGTATTCAATGGTATTTGCGTAATATTTTCTTCTACCTCTTTCATAAATAGCATGCTCAAATCGCTATAAACATATTTGCCGCGTGTTCGTAAAGGCGAGTTAAGCATATCTGGATACATCACATCCTTAAAGTAATCCTTCCTTAAAAAATAATTGTCTACTATTTTAACCGGAAAGGCGGCAGAAGAGTCGGCGCTATAATCTGATACCTTAACCTTTTCAAACGCCGGTATATCAGGTATTAAACCAGCCTGGTGCAACAATAGCTCACGTACCTTAATATCGTTTTTATTAGTTGTACTTGCTTTAGCGATATAATAACCCAAGGTGGAATCGAGGTTTAATTTCCCTTCGCCGGTTAAGCGCATGGCCGCCATTGTTGTGGCCGATATCTTGGTCATGGAGGCCAGGTCGAAGATATCGGTCAACTTATCCGGCATAGTTTTATCATAAGTATGATAGCCGTAGGCTTTATTAAAAATTACCTTTCCATCCTTTGCTACCAATACCACACAACCTGGCGTTGCACGTTGGTTAATGGCTTCGTGGGCAATATCATCAATAGCCAGCAGATTGTTGGAGTTGATACCAGCATCTTCGGGAACGGTATATTGCAGCCGGGTTTTAACCGTAAAAAAACCGGTACCGGCTAAGTATTTGGATGAGTAACTTTTATCGAGCTTTTGCGTAACGGCCACCCCGCCAAAAACTACCTGAGCCGCATAAGTTGCAGACAACATAGTTTGCCTTTCACTCCAGATGATGGGCGCTGTTACCTCGTTAAGGGCAGTAAGCGCTGTGCCCTTACCAAAAACAACCACGATTACATTCTTCAACTTTTTATTGCTGTTAATAAAGTTGATGTATTGCTGATTAACGGTTTCCATATCGTTTAGCTCAACGATAATGGTATTATACATTTTCAAATCGTCCGAAAGGCTGTTGAGGCCAGTTGCGCCCTCGTAAGTATTGCCATTAAAGACTTGTACTTTAGTGTATTTATTCAACAGGCTGTCAAAAGCGGCACCGTATGCATAGGTAAAATGTACGCTGGCTATTTTTGCAACGTCCAGGTTTAACACCGGTACCACCTGTTGTTCGTTATTTAATAACACGGTTGATTTTTCAACCAGCCGCTGTTCAGCCAAAATGGCCGCATTTGCACCATGCGGATTTTGCGCACAAGCTGAACTTAATAAAGTAAAGGCGACCATTAGGCCCGCCATATAATTAGCTATTTTAATTTCTGTCATAAACCTTTTCTCCGTTAACATAAGTCTTCATCACGCGCACTTTGGGCAAATCGGCAGCATTCACTGTCATGATATCCTGGTCAAGTATTACAAAATCGGCGTATTTGCCCGGTTCAATACTTCCTTTTTCCTGCTCTTCAAAATTGGCCTTAGCTGCCCATAAGGTCATGCCGAGCAGGGCCTCCTTACGGCTTAAGGCGTTATCAGTTTGGAAACCTGTAAGCGGCCAGCCAGCAAGATTTTTGCGGGTTACAGCAGCATAAAAGGTATACATCGGGTTGATGTCTTCAACGGGGAAATCAGTACCCAGCGGGATCCATCCATTTTGATCTAACAATTGTTTATAGGCATAGGCAGACTTAATCCTTTTAGGCCCCAAACGTCTGATGGCCCATTCCATATCTGATGTGGCATGCGAAGGCTGTACAGATGGGATAATGTTATTCTGGCCAAATAGCTGAATATCCTCCGGAGCCAAAACCTGGGCATGCTCTATCCGCCAGCGCTTATCGTTTTTGCCTTTCAATATACCGGCATATATTTTAAGCATCATCCGGTTGGCCGAATCGCCTATAGCATGCGTACACATCTGGAAACCTTTGCCTGCTATTTTCGCGGCTACTTCTTTAAAATGATCCGGTGTATTCAATAAAAATCCCTTCCAGTTCTTTTGGTCGGTATAATTTTGCAGCAAACATGCACCGCGAGATCCTAACGCGCCATCCGCATAAACCTTAAATGCCCGTACGTTCAGGTGCGAGGTTTTAATTATTCCCCTTTTAAACAGGTAATTATAATTTTCGGGTTTATCCGAGAGCATCACATAAAGCCGCATTTTTAACTTGCGCTCATTTTGCAACTGACTGATGTTAGCCAGCAAATGGTAATCCAAGCCGCAATCGTCAACTGTGGTGAGACCAACGGCAAAGCAGTTATTTTGCGCATTTATAAAAGCATTCTGAATCTGCTCCTCGTTGGGGCCGGGCATTTTATGCTCAACGAGGCCAACAGCATTGTCAAGCAAAACACCGGTAAGCTTGCCGTTAACGGTTTCAATTTGACCACCAGCAATAGTTTGGCCGGGCTTAATTGCCGCTATATTTAAAGCGGCCTGGTTAACAATAGCCGCATGGCCGTCAATACGGCTCAGCAAAACAGGCCTGTCCGGAAAAAGCGAATCCAGTTTGGCTTTATTAGGGAATTGCTTTACGGGCCAATGGTTTTGGTCCCATCCGTGGCCTACCAGCCAGCCATCCGGATTGAGTTTTGAAAACGTAAGCACCGAATCGATGATCTGCGTCCAACTGGCGGTTCCGGCCAGGTTAACCTGCTGCAGGCTTAATCCGTAATCATAAAAGTGGGTATGTGCATCAATAAAGCCAGGATAAACCGCTTTTTTCCCTGCATCGAGCACCTGTCGCGCATCGTACCTTTTTTCCAGTTCTTCGGTTGTTCCAACCGCTATAATTTTACCCCCGTTAACAACAAAGGCTGTGGCAATGGCAAAATTGCTGTTGGCAGTGTAAACCCTGGCATTCTTCACCAGGAGGTCGGCATTAGGTTGTTTTTGTTTGCAGGCTGCCACCACGAGCAGCAAAAAAGGCAGTATTTTTTTCATTTATTAATTAATTTCAAAATTATCGAAGCTATCGGTAAGCCATTGGAGTATTTGGTATTATTAGTGATAGAATCGATTATTTATTAACCATGATGTCATTTCAGGGTATAACACACATCAACCGGTAAAGTTGTGACATCATTTTTCTAAATTAGCAACGAAATTGAAATTGAAGGGAATTTTTTTAAATGTCTGATATAATCCAACTTTTACCCGACTCGGTTGCCAACCAAATTGCGGCGGGCGAGGTGGTGCAGCGACCTGCATCAGCGGTAAAAGAACTTGTTGAAAACGCCATAGATGCCGGGGCCGATAAAATACAATTGATACTCAAGGACGCCGGAAAATCATTGATACAGGTTATTGATAATGGTTGCGGCATGAGCCTTACCGATGCCCGTATGTGTTTTGAGCGCCACGCAACATCCAAAATACGGAAGGCCGAAGATTTGTTTGCCATCCGCACTATGGGTTTCCGCGGCGAGGCCATGGCATCCATAGCGGCTATTGCCCAGGTTGAACTCAAAACCCGCCGCTTTGAGGATGAACTGGGTACGCTGATAGAAATTGAAGGCTCGCAAGTGATTAAACAAGAAGCCTGCTCATGTAATGCGGGCACTTCTATTTGTATTAAAAACCTGTTTTATAATATACCGGCACGCCGAAACTTTTTAAAAGGCAACCCGGTAGAGATGCGGCATATTATTGACGAGTTTCAGCGGGTGGCATTGGCTAATCCGCAGATATTTTTCACCATGCACCACGACGGGCAGGAGGTTTATCATTTACCTGCCGCCAGTTTAAAGCAACGCATCATTCACCTGCTGGGCAATCAATATAACCAGCGGCTGGTTCCGGTTGAAGAGGATACCTCCATCATCAACCTGCGCGGTTATGTAGGTAAACCTGAGTTTGCACGGAAAACGCGTGGCGAGCAGTTCTTTTTTGTGAACAACCGCTTTATCAAGGATGCCTACCTTAACCACGCCGTAATGACGGCTTTTGAAGAGCTGCTGCCGGAAGAGAGCTATCCTTTGTATGTGCTTTTTATCGATATCGATCCATCTAAAATTGACATCAACGTTCATCCTACTAAAACGGAGATCAAATATCAGGATGAAAAATCCATTTATGCCATCATCCGCTCGGCGGTAAAAAGATCGTTAGGGCGCTATAACATCACGCCTACTATCGACTTTGACCAGGAGAACAGCATCGAACACCTGATCACTGCTAAGCCTTTTGAAGAGATTGTAGCACCCAGCATTACTTTTAATCCGGATTTCAATCCCTTTGCTCCGGAAAAAACCGCACGGCCCGATCCTGCTTTCAGAAATTATGGCGATTATCAAAAATCGGCCATCCCTCAGAACTGGGATACACTTTACCAGATCAGCCAAAGAGATACTGCGCAACAGCAGCAAATGGATATCGACCGGCAAAAAGTTGAAATTAACGAGGAGCAGATCAGCAAATCGAGCGAGCGGCAGTTGTTTCAAATTCATAACCGGTTCATCCTGTCGCAAATTAAATCGGGCTTTATGTTGGTTAATCAGCAGGCCGCGCACGAAAGGGTACTGTACGAACGTTTTTTACAGCAGTTGGAAAATCACTCTGGCGTTAGCCAGCAAACCCTTTTCCCCCAGAGTATTACCTTTAATGCCGCCGATTTTGAACTTTTAAGAGAACTGTTGCCTGATGTAAGGGCTTTGGGTTTTGATGTACGCGAATTCGGCAAAAATACCGTTGTTGTGGAAGGGATACCCGCCGAGTTGCACAATGCCAACGAGCATGCCCTGCTTGAACATTTGTTAGAAGGTTTTAAAAACAACCAAGCTGTTTTAAAGTTAGATAAGCGTGATAATTTGGCACGATCGTTAGCGCGAAATGCGGCTCTTAAGGCTGGAACGAGACTATCGCTCGAAGAAATGAACATCCTGATAGATCAGTTGTTTGCCTGCCAGATGCCTAATATATCGTTAAGCGGCAAACCAATAATTATTACTTTTACGCTAACAGAGCTTTTAGAGAAGTTTGAAAAATAAGAACGGTTATATATAAAAATATATGAGTTACTACAGGCAGTCGCCATTCGCCAATTTAACACCGGTGGTGAAAAATTTACTGATCATCAATGTTATTTTTTACCTGGCAACTTGGGTGTTGCATCGCGTTAATATCGACCTGGTTGTTCCACTATCAGCATTCTATTTTGATTCATCCTTGTTTAAACCATGGCAGGTAATCACTTATATGTTTATGCACGACCCTACCAGTTTGTGGCACATTCTGTTTAACATGTTTGCGCTTTACGTTTTCGGGCCCACGTTAGAACATACGATGGGGTCGAAACGCTTTTTTAATTTCTATTTTATTACAGGTATTGGCGCACTCCTCACTAATATGCTTGTTCAGGCCATACAAATTCACAGCATGACAGGCGCTTTCACGGTGACAGACTGGAATAGTATTATGGGATCGCCGGTGTATGAAAAATTAAGAGAAATATACGGCACACCAATTTTAGGGGCTTCTGGCGCCATATTTGGTTTGCTGGTTGCTTTTGGGATGTTGTTTCCAAATGTGGAACTTTTAATTATGTTTATCCCTATCCCGGTTAAGGCCAAGTATGTTGTAATTGGCTATGTTTTGGTAGAATTATTCTCAGGATTTGGGCAGTTTACTGGCGACTCCGTAGCCCATTTTGCACATCTGGGCGGCGCGTTGTTTGGCTTCATCATGATCAAAATATGGGGCTTAAACAATCGTGACAATTATTACAATTAATTTTTGTTATATTACCTATCATTAATTTATGAGCACTCTTTGGGAAGAAATAAAATTTAAAGTAATCCACTCCGGAAGCAGGTTGAACCTGCTGATTGGTATTAACGTAGCCGTTTTTTTGATATTGGGCCTGATATACGTTTTTGAGTTATTAACTACTAAGCAGGCTTTTCTTTACGATTTTTTGTCACGCTACTTGTTGTTGCCTTCCTATCTGCCTAAACTGGCAACCAGATTCTGGACACCCTTTACCTACATGTTTATGCACGGCGGTATTCTACATCTGCTGTTTAATATGCTCTGGTTTTTTTGGATAGGACAGATTTTTGAAGAATACCTCGGCGGGAAAAAACTGATCACCCTTTATATTTTAGGTGGCTTGGCAGGAGCTTTAGTTTACGTGGTAGCCTATAATGTTTTCCCGCTTTTTACCGAAGTGAAAGAAACAGCAAACACAGTGGGCGCTACTGCGTCTGTTATGGCCGTTATAGTGGGTACAGCCACCTTACTGCCAGACTATACCATATCCATGATGTTTTTTGGGGCGGTTAAATTAAAGTGGCTCGCTATAGTTTATATTTTATTTGATCTGCTCAGCATTGTTGGCCCCAACGCCGGTGGCGAATTTGCCCATCTGGGTGGAGCCTTGCTCGGTTTTATTTATATTAAACAGCTGCGCAACGGCCACGATTGGGGAGGCAGTATCGAAAAGGTGCTTCAGCCCAAATCAAAATTGAAGATAGCGGTTAAAAACCTTTCTAAAAACACCAACACTAAACCACGCGAAGAAGAGGTTGACCTGATCTTAGATAAGATATCCAAATCCGGGTACGACAGCCTGAGCAGGCAGGAAAAGGAAATATTATTCAGAGCAAGCGATGGTGACAAAAACTAAAAGCAGAATTGTTTTTTTCGACAAAATTTTTCTGTTTTGTAATTATGGCGTGGCGGCTTGTATTTTAATAAGCTACCTTGCTCCTTTTACTGATCCTGCTTTTTTTTGGCCAGTGGCTCTTTTTGGCCTGGCTTATCCACCCCTGTTGTTACTTAACGCCCTATTTGTACTTTATTGGTTATTACGGTTTAAAAAGTACATTCTGATATCCTTATGTAGCATCCTGTTAGGCTACAGCATACTTCAAAAAAATATCGGTTTCCATAGCACAACACAGGATACCCCGAAAGCCAGGCCAGAGCAAATCAGGATGATGGCCTACAATGTACATAGCTTTTCAAACGCGCAAACCAATGCCTCAAGCGCCCAGCAGATAGTGAGTTTGGTTAGAGAGCAACAGCCTGATTTTATTAATATGGAGGAGTTTTACTCGTTCGCCAAAGGTAAGTTTGCCATGTGCGATTCTATTAAAGCGGCACTCCAAACCCCATACTATTTCTACCAACCCTTTAGCGGAACCCTTGCAGCTGGCGGCGGATTGGCTATCTTTTCAAAATTCCCCATCATTCACCAGGGGGTGATCAGGCTAACGCAAGATTACAGCGACACGAAAGCTATTTTTATCGACGTAAAAAAAGACGACAAGATATTCAGGGTATACTGCGTGCATTTACAATCCTTTTTGCTAACAGCGGAAGACCACGTTTATATGGACAGCGTATCGCAAAAAGGAAAAACGAATATCCGCTCATCTAAACGCATCGTTAGCAAATTAAAGGCTGCTTTTATACACCGCAGCGCCCAGGTTACTATGATGAAGGACCATATGGCTCAGTGCCCTTACCCTTATATCGTTGCCGGTGATTTTAATGATACGCCCTCGTCATACGCTGTTAACCAAATGTCGAAGGGTATTAAAAATGCTTTCAGGGAAAAAGGCCGCGGACTGGGCAGAACCTATAATGGCGATATCCCCAACTATCAAATTGACTATATTTTAGTAAGCCCTCAATTTGATGTACTCAATTATACAGTGATCGAAAAAAAGCTATCCGATCATTACCCTATCCGCAGTGATTTATTGCTCAAGTAAAATAGAGCCGATAATTCACTGTTTACCGAAAATATGTAAGTTTGCGCATGGAACAAAAATTATTTGTTTACAATACATTAACACGAAAAAAAGAAGAATTTAAACCGTTAAATGCCCCGCATGTGGGTATGTACGTTTGCGGGCCAACCGTTTATAGTGATGTTCACCTGGGCAATTGCCGTACTTTTATCTCGTTTGACCTGATATTCAGATACCTTACCCATTTGGGTTACCAGGTACGTTATGTGCGTAACATTACCGACGCCGGTCACCTGGAAGGCGATGCCGACGAGGGTGAAGACAAAATTTCAAAAAAAGCCAAAATAGCCAAGCTGGAGCCGATGGAAATTGTACAAAGGTACACCGTAGGTTTCCATGAGATTATGCAGGTTTTTAATGCTTTACCACCCAGCATAGAGCCTACAGCTACCGGCCATATTATTGAACAGATTGAGCTGGTTAAGCTAATACTGGAAAAAGGGTTTGCGTACGAGGTTGACGGGAGTGTATATTTTGATGTGGAGAAATATAATGCCACCCAGGATTATGGCATACTTAACGGCCGTAACCTGGACGACCTGCTTAATAATACCCGCACCCTTGGTGGGCAAGACGACAAACATGGCAAACTTGACTTTGCCCTCTGGATAAAAGCCAAGCCTGAACATTTAATGAAATGGCCTTCACCCTGGGGCCTTGGCTTTCCGGGCTGGCATTTGGAGTGCTCGGCCATGAGCCATAAATACCTCGGTGAACAATTTGATATTCACGGCGGCGGCATCGACCTGATGCCCACGCACCATACTAACGAAATAGCTCAAAATGTGGCAAGCTGCGGCAAAAATCCGGCTTTATACTGGATCCATACAAATATGCTGACCGTTAACGGGCAAAAAATGTCAAAATCATTGGGTAATAGCTTTTTGCCTCATGAATTATTTGCCGGTACACACAGCTTGCTCACCAAAGGCTACAGCCCCATGACGGTGCGCTTTTTTATGATGCAGGCACATTACCGCAGCACACTCGATTTTTCGAATGAGGCCATGGAAGCGTCGGAAAAAGGTTTTAAAAGGCTCATGAATGCCTTTGCTTTGGTAAACGGATTAAAGGCTTCGGCAGAAAGCGACGTTAACGTAGCAGAATTGCAAAGCAAGTGCTACGCCGCTATCAACGATGATTTTAACAGCCCGGTATTAATTGCCGAATTGTTTGAAATTTCGAAGATAGTTAACTCGGTACACGATGGAAAATTGAAAATAGATCAAAATAATTTACAATTGCTGCAAAACATAATGCAGCACTTTGTGGTTGACATACTTGGTTTAAAAGACGAACAGGCCGCCAACGAAGAATTGCCTAAAGTGATCGACTTTATTATTAATTTACGCAGCGAAGCCAAAAAGAACATGGATTACGCTACCTCTGATAAAATACGAATAGGCCTTCAACAGATTGGCTTCCAACTCAAAGACAGCAAAGAGGGCACCACCTGGAGTAAAATATAATCTGGATAAAAAGCTATTTTAATTATTATATCACAAATATCAACCAATTACGTTAACATATCAACTGCATAACTTACTTTATGCAGCAACAGTAATTTGATACCACAATCTTATCTCTATGAAGAAAATATTTGCAACATCTATCCTATTTACATGCCTTTCAGGCTTAGCTTTAGCTCAAAAAGCCGAAGTTAAAACAGTTGTTGAAGCGGAACAATCGTTCGATAAAACAGTAGCCAAAAAAGGTATTAAAGACGGATTTTTATCGGTAGTTGATGATGAAGCTATTGTTTTCAAACCCAATGCCGTTAACGCTAAGGATTTTTATGGCAATATTGATAAACAGCCGGGCATTTTAAGCTGGCAGCCCAAACTTGCGCGTATTTCGGCCAATGGCGACCTGGCGTTTACCGCGGGCCCTTACATTTATCAGAACAATAAAAGCGATACGGATAAAGTATACGGCCACTATGTTTCTATATGGAGGGTTAACAGCGAAAACAAACTAAAATTATTGATTGACCTTGGCGTACAGCATCCTGAACCGGAACAAGAAGAGGTAACCGATTTTAAAGATCCTGAAGCGAGTGTTACCCCACCAAGTAAAGATCCTTTTAAGCCTAAAAGAGTTATCTTAGCTACCGACGAGCAGTTTAACCATTCGCTGTCGCTATCGGCCTTAGCAGCTTACAAGGAGTTTCTGGATCCTGAAGCTCATTATTATTTTCCTGGTTTTGAACCCGCTACAGGCAAAGATAAAATCATGAAATTCATTAACAACGAGGGGATATCCATCGTTGCTAAAACCACAAGCGCAGGCCGCGCCGTAAGTAACGACCTGGCCTATACTTACGGGGTAGCACAAATTAAAAAAGGCAATATCGTAAACGATTATAACTATGTGCGCATCTGGGATATAGATCAGAACCACAGGTGGAATATTTTGCTGGAGATATTCTCGGCGGTAGAAAAGTAGTTTGCCTTAATAAAGTGCGCTTAAATGCCCCTATTTTGAATGGGAGTGCTTTGTTAAAAACGTATTTCAAAAGATAGCAAAAACTCATTAATACAGGCATCCGGCTCATAACCGGGTGCTTTTTTATTGACATCACATAACAGTGATCATAACTGGTCTTCTTTTCGATACCCAGGCTTCTACCACTGATTAGCGTTGCCAAAGCGAATAATCTCATCACCTGTAGTGAGGCGTGATATCCGACGTACTCTACGCGGGCAAGGCTCAAATACTATCACCTGGAATTGGCAGGGTTTAAAATCAAAAGCCATAATTAATATGGGCCACTAAAACAAAAGAGCCGAAAGTTTAAACTCCCGGCTCTTTATTTTGGTATCTTATTCTCCTCCTAACTTCGTATCCTTCTTTTCAGTTCAACACTATCCGGATCAGCCAACAACAAGGGCACCTTTTCAACGGTAACAAAGCTAAGGTCGAGGCCAAAACTGCGTTCCTCGGAAAGACTGGCTTTTTTGAGCAGGAAATAATAGTTCATGATAGATTTTTCGTACAACGAGAGGTTATGTGACCTTGAAAGAATTTTCTCCAGCACGATGAAACGGAAATCGCCAACAATTTTGTGCCTGTTTAACGATTTATACTGGCTCGTAATATCCACTTCTCCATTCTTCACCAAGTCTTCAACCACTTTACGGAACAGTAAATTTACCCCCTGATCAACTCTAAAACCTAATTTAAAATCCACCCTGATCAGTTTATTAGGTATCAGAAAGTTTACATCATACTCGCGTACGTGGGGTTCGTCCATTACATTAACGTGTACAAGCCAGTACACATCGGCGCGTTTAGGCTGCTTTTGTAAAATGGAGTAAATAATTTTCGATTCGATCTCCGAATCAAAATTGGCGCTGGTTAAGTAAACCAGTTGCGATGCATATTTAGGCACCGATTCGTCGTCGCTTAACTCCTTAATGATCGGGAAATAATCACTGATCTCAATAAATTTAACATACCGGTTCCTGATTTTGCGTGCTGTATGCCACGACCACATCACCGAGAATAATATAGCACCCACCGTTAAGGTAAACCACCCGCCATGAACAAACTTAACCATGTTGCTCATCAGGAAGGTACCTTCGATGGAGATATAGATGGCCAGAAACAGCCATATCATATAAGAAGGCACATTTTTAGCTTTCAAAAATTTAGATACCAAAATGGTGGTCATCAACATGGCAATGGTAATGCTCAAACCATAGGCAGCCTCCATATGCTCGGAGTGCTCAAATAAGGCCACCACCACCAGGCAGCCTGCCCACAGCAACCAGTTAACGCTGGGCACATACAATTGTCCGCGCTCGTTAGTAGGGTAAATTATTTTTAGTTTGGGCCAAAGGTTTAGCCTCACCGCTTCGGCTATAAGTGTGAATGATCCAGAAATAAGGGCCTGGCTGGCAATTACCGCGGCCACGGTAGCAATACCAATACCATAAATTAAAAACCATCCGGGCATAATCTGGTAAAATGGATTCAAATGCACGGTGTGCGGGCCATCCATGCGGTAGAGCGTTTCGCCCTCGTGTTGCACCAGCCATGCCCCCTGCCCCAGGTAGTTTAATATCAAACAGGTTTTAACATAAATCCAGCTGACCTGTATATTAGGACGGCCGCAATGGCCCAGGTCGGAGTATAAAGCTTCGGCACCGGTAGTACACAAAAACACGGCGCCCAGGATGATAAACGAATTAGGATTAGTGATGAGTAAATGAACAGCATAATAAGGATTAAGCGCCATGATAACAGACGGCACATTCACAATATGACTAATGCCTAATACCCCCATCATAGAGAACCATAAAAACATGATGGGTCCAAAGCCTTTACCTACAAATGAGGTACCAAACCTTTGGATCAAAAATAATCCCGTTAATATGGCTACTACGATATAGATGGTAGGGAGATGCGGATAAAGGATATCCAAACCCTCAATGGCCGACGATACCGTAATAGGTGGCGTAATAATGCCGTCGGCCAATAATGCGCAGCCCCCGATAACTGCCGGGATAAGCAACCACTTTGCCCTGCGGCGCACTAAGGAAAATAACGAGAAAATGCCCCCCTCACCCTTGTTATCCGCCCTTAGCGTTATCACTACGTATTTTAAAGTTGTTTGTAGTGTAAGGGTCCAAAAAATGAGGGAAATTCCTCCAAATATCAGGTCCGCGGTAATGGCTTGCTTACCAACTATGGCGGTAAATACATATAAAGGCGAGGTACCAATGTCACCGTATATAATGCCTAAACTAATGAGCACACCAGCAGCAGATAGCTTACTAAAATTATTCTGTGACATTCAAATATGTAGAAATATGATATATTATTAAACTTATCGATCTTTTTTACGTATACTACATTAAGTGAGTATTTCTTGTTTGTTAGTGTTTGCCTTTTAGTGTTAAATTATGTTAAAAATACACATATGGCTTAATACAAACTAAATCAAAGCAAGTTTATTTATACTTTTGCGTTCAATTATAAATGTAATTAATGAGGAACATCTACTATTTAGCCTATTCATTTCTTCTGATACTCGCATTGGCGTGCAGCAGAAATTATGCTATGGCTGATGGTAAAAAACCCCAACGATCCGACACGACGAAAATAGTCAAAGTATTTACAAATAAAAACGATAAATCTTACCTGAAAAACGGTATCAAAATAGCGCTGCCACCCTTAAAACCAGATGTTACCATATACGGTAATAAAACATCGCTCACCAAATTTGAAACCGATAAGTTATTATCTAACGTCCAGGTGTTCCCCAATCCAATTACCGATCAAATTAACCTGCGCTACTACGTGGCCAAAAACACCAATGTGTCCATCAAAATAATGGATGTTTTAGGTAACGTCGTGGTCACCCTGTTTTCGCAGCGGGTTGATCCGGGTGAGCAAAAGTTTACGTATAACCTTAATAACAAACTATCAAGCGGCTTCTATTTTGTGCGGATGGTAGTTGGTACCGAGTCGGTCATTAAAAAAATCTCCATACTGTAATAAACTTTTTATATACAGTCCCGTTCTTTTAAGTGAAGAGCAGAGCTTTATTTTTTAGCTTTGGCTGATATAAATTGGAGTTTTAACATGAAGATAATAGCCATAGGCCGTAATTATGCCGAGCATGCCAAAGAATTAAATAACCCTGTACCCGCTGTGCCGGTCATTTTTATGAAGCCGGATACCGCCTTGCTAAAAGACAACAAGCCCTTTTATCATCCCGACTTTTCGCAGGATATTCATCACGAAATTGAAATTGTACTCAAAATAAGTAAAGAGGGTAAAAACATCAGCGAAAAATTTGCTTCCGGTTATTTTGAGGAGATAGGCCTGGGCATCGATTTTACAGCACGCGATATCCAAAGCCGCCACAAGGAAAAGGGCCTGCCCTGGGAGTTAGCCAAATCTTTTGATAGCTCCGCCCCGGTAAGCAATTTTGTACCCAAATCAAAATTTACCAACTTGTATAACCTCAGCTTCAAACTGGATATTAACGGACAAACCAGGCAACAAGGGAGCACCCATGATCTGCTTTTTTCGTTCGAGCAAATCATCGCTTTTGTATCAGGCTATATTACCCTGAAAAAAGGCGACCTGATATTTACCGGCACTCCGCCGGGTGTATCCAAAGTTGCCATAGGCGACCATCTGGAGGGATATTTAGAAACTGAAAAACTACTTGACTTTGATATAAAGTGATCATTAAACATACCATCATTTACCTTTTGCTCATCCTCGGTTTAAATTTAAAAACACAGGCCCAGGATATTGTTCAAACTCATCAATACCCTAAGGATTTTTTTCGCTATCCGCTGGAGCTGCCCCCCACCACGGCCGGCTCATTTGGCGAGCTGCGCTCCAATCACTTCCACTCGGGGCTCGATTTTAAAACCAACCAGCGCACCGGCTACCCTGTTCATGCCGCTTTTGATGGCTATATTTCGAGGCTGCGCATACAGTACGGCGGCTTTGGCAGGGCTGTATATATTACGCACCCCAACGGCTTCACCACGGTATATGGGCACCTGGAACGCTTAGCCCCCGAACTTGCCAAAATTGTGCGCGACTACCAGTACCAACAACAAACTTATGAGGCTGATATCACCCTGCTACCCTTACAAGTGCAGGTAATTAAGGGCCAGGTTGTAGCATGGTCGGGCAACGCGGGCGCTTCGGCTGGGCCACATGTACATTTTGAGATCAGGGATGCCAGTACCCAGGAAACCATCAATCCTCAGTTATTTGGATTAACCATTCCTGATAAAGTACCACCAACCATAACGGCATTGTATGCCTATCACTTAAATGGCAACCCTTTTAGCGAAAAAACGCCAAAGGAATATTATCCTGTGGCAGGATCTGGTGCTAACTATCACCTCACTACTCCGGCGATAATTAATTTAAGCGGCGAAATCGGTTTTGGCATTTCTACTTTCGACCGGAACAGCACGTCATTAAATAAAAATGGTGCTTATTCTATCCAGCTCAAGGTTGATGATAAACTGGTTTATACATTCGCGGTTGAACGTTTCGCTTTTGATCAAACTCATGCTATAAACGCGCATATTGATTTTCCGGCTTATTTAAGCACCGGACGCGAAATCCAGAAGAGCTTTATTTTACCGGGAAATAAAATATCGGTTTACCCGCAGTCGGAAAACCGTGGCATTATTACTTTTAATGATGACGCCATCCACCAGGTGGAATACATTGTGCGCGATGTGGCGGGCAATACCTCAACGCTCAAATTTAGAGTAAAATCAAAACCTATTTCAGAGCAGATCCTTACCGACAGGCCACCAGGCGTATTATTTAAATACGATCAGAAAAATGAGTTTGCCTTTGATAAAGTCAGGGTGATTATCCCACAGGGAAACCTGTACGATGACCTGTACTTTAATTATGCAGCGCTACCGCGAAAGCCGGGCGGACATTCGCCGGTTTATCGCATTCACAACCGTTTCACCCCTATTCATGATAGTTATGAACTTTGGATAAAGCCCGACAGCGATATGACAGCGGCCCTTGCGGATAAGGCGGTTATTGTAAGCACATCGGGCGTTTGCGAAGGAGGCGTTTATGCCAACGGCTATATCAAAGCCAGTTGCCGCGCCTTTGGAGATTACTACGTGCGAATTGATACCCTTGCTCCGGTGATAACTCCGCTGAACATCACCGATGGTAAAAACATGACCATTGCCAAAAGCATTATGCTGAAGATGAGCGATAACCTATCGGGCGTTAAATCATACAACGGAAAAATAGACGGGAAGTGGGTATTGATGGAGTTGGACTATAAAACCAAAATTTTAAGCTATACCTTTGACGAAAGCATAAAGACCGGCAAACATGTTTTTACATTAGCTGTTGCTGATAATAAAAATAATCTTTCACAATTTACTGCTAATTTTTACCGATAACATGGCAACATTAAACGAAGGCGAAAAAGCCCCCGACTTTACAGCAAAAAATCAAAATGGCGAGGAGATTTCCTTATCTGATTACAAAGGCAAAAATGTAATCCTTTACTTTTATCCTAAAGATGACACCCCGGGCTGTACTGCCGAAGCCTGTAGTTTCAGGGATAACTATCAATCTTTGCTCCAACAGGGCTTTGAAGTGATAGGTGTAAGTACAGACGATGAAAAATCGCACAAAAAATTCGAAAGCAAATACAACCTGCCCTTCGCGTTGATAGCCGACGATGAGAAAAAGATAGTGGAAGACTATGGTGTTTGGGTTGAAAAAAACATGTACGGCAAAACCTATATGGGCACTGCGAGAACCACGTTTTTAATTGGCCCTGACGGTATTATCAAAAACATTATTCGCAAGGTTGATACTAAAAACTCATCGCAACAGATATTGGATTTGCTGAGTTAGTTACTGGTTATTGAGTTACTGGGCTACTAAGTTATTTGGCTGAGTTAGTTACTGGTTATTGGATTCATAGTTGTTAGGCAATTACCTTGTAATTGAGTTATTAATCATTAATAAGTGTTAAGGTTATCATCCAGAGCTGTGTGGTAATTAAAACCTATCCGAACAAATAAAAATCGGCATTGGATAGCTAAACTTATAACTCAGGTCGGGGAACCGAATAACCATAATTCAGTAACCAAATAACAAACATATCTACAAAATAAGTACAAAAGTACCTCCAACAATCATGAGTGCGCCGATGGCTGATTTCCAGGTGAGTTGCTCGCCTAAAAACACCACGGATAATAAAATGGCCAGCGCTACGCTCAATTTATCAATAGGTGCCACCTGCGATACCTTACCCAGTTGCAGTGCCCTAAAGTAAAATATCCACGACAGGCCGGTAGCGCATCCCGAAAGGATTAAAAAAAGCCAGTTTTGTTTACTAAGGTTGGCTATGGAGTGTTCGCCACCTTTAAATAGCACAATGCCCCAAGCCAGTATGAGTATAATTACAGTGCGTATGGCTGTAGCCAGGTCGGTATCCATATTCTTGATACCCATTTTGGCAAAAATGGCTGTAAGCGCTGCAAAAAAAGCCGAAAGTAAAGCATATATCCACCACATCAATTTTATAATTTAATTAAAGATACTGTGTTTAATTTTATTGCCTGGCAACAAGGCTATATTAATGAAACAATATGTAAACAATCTGTGTATTTAACTAAAACTGGTAAAACGGCATTAAAGTTTTATGATGTTATTGATACCGTAAAAAGCTATTGCAAAGAGGATAACATTGTTATATTTGTATAAAATACAACGTGTGTTTAAACGTTAAAAAAAAATTAATACCTAATTCATGTCTAATCAGGTTGATGATGCAGAGATACTGGAGAAATTCCAGAATGAAAAAACAAGGAACGAGGCATTTAACCTGTTGCTGAAAAAATATCAGCAAAAAATATACTGGCACATTCGGCGTATGGTTATTAACCACGACGATGCTGATGACCTGGTGCAGGATGTATTTGTAAAAGTATGGAAAAGCCTGCTGGGTTTTCGTAGCGATGCGCAGTTATACACATGGATGTATCGCATTGCCACCAATGAGTGTATTACTTTTTTAAACCGTAAAAAGTTAAAAAACAATGTTCCTCTGGACGACGTTGCATTCGAGCTATCAGAAACGCTGGCCGATTCCAGCTATTTTGATGGGGACAAGGCCCAGATGAAGTTACAAAAGGCATTGTTAACATTGCCCGAGAAGCAAAAACTGGTGTTCAACATGAAATATTACGATGAAATGAAGTACGAAGAAATGTCGGAAGTGCTGGGCACAAGCGTTGGCGCGCTCAAATCATCGTTCCATTTGGCAGTAAAAAAAATTGAGGCATTTTTATTGGCGGAAGATTAAAATCCGATTAAACCTTTTGCTAATTAATTCATCTATACAGGGTAATGAATGACGAAAGAGAAAATAGGGAATGGATTAACGAGTACCAAACGCTAAAGCTGGTTAACCCGGCTAACGCGTTTAAAGTACCGGAGAACTATTTCGAAGAAATGGAGGGCCGGATTATGGACAGCATTCGTTTATCAGAGCTAAAAAAATCCATCCCATCCGAAGGATTGGTGGTACCAGCAAACTATTTTAATGAATTAACAAATCAGATCGAAAGCCGCGTAAAGATAGCCGAAGCGCTTAATCAAACACAAGAATTTAGCGTTCCTGAGAATTATTTTGATGAATTGGCAAGCCATATTCAAAGCCGGGTTAATATCGAAGAAGCTTTAAATAACAGCAACAACTTTACAGTTCCCGAAAATTATTTCGACGACCTGTCGGCCAACATTCAGAGCCGTATTGCCATTGACGACCTTTTGAATAAGGAGCACGGTTTTACAGTGCCCGAAAATTATTTTGATGATTTAACGGAAGGTATTGAAAGCAGGTTGGCTATTGATGAACTTTTGAACGCCGGCCAGGGCTTTACTGTACCTGAAAATTATTTTGATGAATTAACTGGCAATATCCAAAGCCGCCTGGCAATTGAAGAAATTGTAGGCAGCGAAAAGGGATTCACCGTTCCCGAAAACTATTTTGCCGGTCTGGAAAACCGTATTTTACAAAATGTGGTTACTACAGCGCCGCCTAAGCAACAAAAAGGGGTGATCAGGAAAATCTGGTCTACTTCAGTTTTCAAGTACGCTTCAGCTGCATGTTTTTCGTTGCTGATAGGAGGAGCGGTTTTTATGAGCGAGTTTAACAACAAGGAGATCCGTAACCGTTCCGATTTGCATAGGGCTCTTTCAAAAGTTCCGGCAAGCGATATCGAAACCTATTTACAGCTTAACGGAGATGCCCCGACGTTAATGGAAAATGCGGACCCCAATACTTTAAATACCTTGTCGTCCGAGAGTGACCAGGGAGAAATAAATTAATAATAACCGTATTAAGACATGGTTATCAATAATAAAATAATGCGACATCTTATTACCATACTCTTGTTTTTCAATGGCTTACCCAGCCTTTCCCAGGGATTCGGTTTACCCGGGTCGCATAAGCAAGATCAGCAGCAGTCCGAGCGTAAGAACGAAAAACCTGGTGCTAAAAATGATATGCATGCGGCGCCAAACAGGTTAAAAAAAATCAAAGAGATCAAAACGGCTTATATCACCAAAAAACTTGATCTGACAGCCGAACAGTCAGGCAAATTCTGGCCGCTGTACAATAAATACCAGGAAGAAATGTTTGCCATTCAGGCCCAGATACGGATGAATAATTCCCCATCACAATCCAACGGTAAAGACCAGGTTTTGAATGAATTATCCTTAGACGAAAAAAAGAATAATATTAAAAGACATTACGCCACTGAGTTTCTTAAAATTTTGCCGCCCGAAAAGGTTAGCTTGATTTATAAAAGCGAAAAAGAATTTCAGGACGAGGTGATTAAGCAAATGCGCGAAAGAAGAAACGAAGCTGACAATTGATTAATTAGTTTTTATAGTAAGGGCTTTCGGCGATAGTTGGAAGCCTTTGTTATTTTTGTAGCATGATAACCCTCAGGCAGCTTTTTTTAAACCACAACGCGCAAACCACCCACTTCCCCCTTTTACTGGAATTTGAAAGTGCCAAAGGTGTTTACTTATACAACCCCGAAGGCAAAGCCTATATGGATCTGATATCGGGTATAGGGGTAAGCAATATAGGCCACTCCCACCCCGCCGTTGTAGATGCCATTAAACAGCAGGCCGAAAAATATATGCACCTGATGGTTTACGGCGAATACGTACAAGGCCCGCAGGTGCGTTTTGCCGAGAAGCTGGCATCATTGCTTCCTCCACAGTTACAATGCACTTATTTTGTTAACTCCGGTGCCGAAGCCATTGAGGGGGCATTAAAGCTGGCCAAACGCTATACGGGCCGTAGCAATATCATTGCCTTTAAAAATTCCTATCATGGCAGCAGCCATGGCGCTTTAAGTGTAATGGGCAACGAAGAGTATAAACAAGCCTATCGCCCATTACTTCCGGGAGTACAATTTATTGAGTTTAATAACATGACCGATCTGGC
The DNA here is from genome assembly GCF_000166195.2 of Mucilaginibacter paludis DSM 18603. Taxonomy (NCBI): domain Bacteria; kingdom Pseudomonadati; phylum Bacteroidota; class Sphingobacteriia; order Sphingobacteriales; family Sphingobacteriaceae; genus Mucilaginibacter; species Mucilaginibacter paludis. The sequence goes on along the minus strand of NZ_CM001403.1, from coordinate 5,103,889 downwards.
GCAGATCAACACCGGCACAGCCTGTGTTTTGGTTGAAACCATACAAGGTGAAGCAGGGATCCGGGTGCCGGATGTGAGTTACATGCAGGCTTTGAGACAACGCTGTACCGAAACCGGAACATTGCTGATACTGGATGAGATACAAGTTGCTATGGGGCGTACGGGTAAGCTTTTTGCCTTTGAGCATTTCGACATCCTTCCGGATATATTAGTAATGGCGAAGGCTCTTGGCGGCGGTATGCCCATAGGCGCCTTTATATCTTCGGCGCAAATTATGAGTTCGTTCCGCGAAAATCCTATCCTGGGGCACATTACCACTTTTGGTGGGCATCCCGTATGCTGTGCTGCCGGTTTAGCCGGTTTACAGGTGCTGTTACAAGAAAACCTGATTGAAAAAGTAGCCCAAAAAGAGCAACTGATACGGCAATTACTGGTTCACCCGGCTATCCGCGAGATCCGAGGCAAAGGCCTGATTATGGCTATCGAACTGCAAAGCTTCGAATTTAATAAACAGGTAATTGACCGGTGTATTGAAAACGGCATTATTACCGACTGGTTTTTACATTGCAGCAACTCCATGCGGATTGCCCCTCCCCTTATCATAACCGAAGATGAGATCAGAATAGCCTGTGCAGTGATTCTGGAGGCGCTCGATTTTTATGGCGGCGGAGCTAAACGAGTGTGACGATCAATCCTTCGCCATCATATCCGGACAGTCGAATAAACTTTTGTATGCAATAAGCCTCAAACCAGACACGTAAAGATCACGCTTTGCACTTGGTCAAGATAACAGATTTTGATCAGGAATGCCTACGCGCTACTTGATCATGCGTAAACTCCTCGATAGACCTGCCATATGCCGAAGACTTCAACCCAACCACAAACAGGATAAGGGTTTATCATAAAAATTGAATACCTTAGGTTAAAAAATACATTCCCAATACAATAAAGCGCCTTTCGCGGTTGTAACCACCAAACAATCCGATATGCGTGGTGTTATTCCTTTACATTTTCCAATAAAAAATATTATAAATTATATGCGTATTGCCTATATCTCAACATACCCTCCGCGCGAATGCGGGATAGCAACATTTAACCAAAATTTAGTCAAAGCTGTTAACGCTAATTTTACAGGCAAGGATGCTGTAACACAAAGTGGATTTGTGGTGGCCATGAATGATTCGGAAAGTTTAAAAGAATATGAATATCCCGAAGATGTAAAATTCATCATCCGCCAGGACCATCAAAAAGATTATATCCGGGCGGCTAATTATTTGAATACAAGCAATGCCGACGTTTGTGTTTTAGAACACGAATTTGGCATTTATGGCGGCGAAAGCGGCATTTATATATTGCCACTCATCAATAGGCTGGAGAAGCCATTAATTACCGTATTACACACCGTATTGCGCGAACCCAGTTTTGTTCAAAAGATTATCATGCGCGAAATCGCCGATCAATCGGCTAAAGTCATCGTAATGAGCAAACGCGCGGTTGAGTTTTTAACCAGCATTTATGAAATAGACCCGGCCAAGATTCAGATTATTGAACATGGCGTGCCCGATTTGGAAGCATCGGAAAACAATGAAATTAAAAAACTACCTGCGTTTAAAAATCACCGGGTGTTATTTACTTTCGGTTTAATCAGCCGCAACAAGGGCTTGGAAACCATGATTAAAGCGCTACCCAAAATAGTAGCTCAAAACCCAGATGTGATGTATGTTATTTTAGGTAATACACATCCTGGAGTTTTAAAAAACAACGGTGAGGAGTATCGCGATCATTTAAAAAGACTGGCTAACCAATTAGGCGTCAGCAAAAACATTACGTTTATTAACAAATTTGTGTCGGAAGAGGAATTGTTTCAATACCTAACCGCTATTGACATTTATATTACGCCTTACCTTAACGAGGCACAAATTACAAGCGGTACACTATCATACGCTGTAGGCGCAGGTGCCGCAGTAGTATCAACACCATACTGGCACGCTACTGAACTACTGGATGATGAGCGCGGAAAGATTTTTGATTTTAAAAACGATGAGCAACTCGCTGACATTGTAAACGATTTGCTGGGAGATAAAGAGGCATTGACTACCCTAAAACGTAATGCCTACAATTATGGTTTACATTTAAGATGGCCTAAAACGGGTGCGGAATATATCAAAGTAGCACAGGAAGCCCTGGCTAAACACGACTTTAGGGAAAAGGTGATGCAAAGCACCATTGTTGACCCTGAAATTATGCCCCGCTTTAGCCTGGACCACGTGTTAAGGCTAACCGATGACACCGGCATTGTACAACACGCTAAATTTGGCATTCCCAATTTAAAGGAAGGTTATTGTTTGGATGATAATGCCCGCGCACTGATTATGGCCCTAATGGCTTACCAGCGTAATAAAAGCCCTGAAGCCTTAAAATTGCTGCCTATTTACCTGAGTTACATCCATTACATGCAAACCGAGGATGGTAACTTCCGTAATTTTTTAAGCTTTAGCAGGCAGTATCTGGACGAGGTTGGCTCTGAAGATTCTTTCGGCCGAACCATATGGTCTTTAGGTTACCTGATTAACTGCGCTACCAATAACTCGTATCGCGAATTTGCGGTTGAGATATTTCATAAAGCGGTGCAGCAGTTTAAAAACCTGCATCACTTAAGGGGCTTAGCCAATACCATTATCGGCATAGCGCTTTATTTAAAAGTATTCCCTACGGATGAGGGTATGCTGAACGAAATGAACCGTCTGACAGATCCGTTGATGCAATCATACCACAAGCATCGCGACGAGCAATGGCACTGGTTTGAAGAAAAAATGACTTACGATAATGCCATTTTACCGCTTGCCCTGATGCATGCCTGCGAAATTACGAATGATCAGGAAGTTAAAAAAGTAGCCTTAGAATCGATGGTATTTTTAGATCAGCTTACCTTATCAAACGGTTACCTTACCCCGGTTGGCAACGAAGGCTGGTACCACAAAGGCGGCGAATTTCCGCTGTATGACCAGCAAGCTATTGAAACCATGGCGATGGTATTAATGAATTTTCAGGCCTATCAGATATGGCATAAACCAGAATATATCGAGAAAATGTTTTCGTGCTATATGTGGTTCCTGGGCGAAAACACCCTGCGCGCCCCTTTATACGACCATGAAACCAAAGGCTGCTGCGATGGTATTTTGCCAACCGGCATCAACCGTAACCAGGGCGCGGAAAGCACATTGGCCTATTTAATAAGCCACCTAACCGTATTAAAAGCTTTTGAGCTGGAATATGAGTATCATAAGTACGGGCAAACTATTGAACTTTGCTAAATTAGCCTAATCAACTTATTGAACGCTATATAGTATCTCCTCATTAACCGAGGAGATACTTTAACATGCCCTATCAGGGTAATATAAACTAAATTATATGAAGATAGCCGTATTAGCGCCTGTTGCCTGGCGTACTCCGCCCCGGCATTACGGGCCGTGGGAACAAATAGCATCCAATATTGCCGAAGGTGTAATCAGCTTGGGCGGCGATGTAACTTTATTTGCCACCGGCGATTCTATCACCGAAGGAAAACTCTCCTCGGTTTGCCAAACGGGCTATGAGGAGGACCGTACACAGGATGCCAAGGTACTTGAATGCCTGCACATCAGCAATTTGATGGAACGGGCCCAGGAATTTGACATCATCCATAACAACTTTGATTTTTTACCGCTCACCTATTCCAGGCTGATTAAAACACCTGTCATTACCACCATCCACGGTTTTTCATCACCACGTATTATACCTGTATACCAAAAGTATAATAGCACCTCGCATTATGTATCCATCAGCAATGCCGACCGTAGTCCTGATCTGGAGTATTTAGCTACAGTATATAACGGACTTGATTTGAATGCCTTTAGTTTTAACGATTCGCCAGACGATTATCTGCTGTATTTTGGCCGTATCCATCACGATAAAGGCGCAGCCGAAGCGGTAGAAATTGCCAAACAAAGTAAGCGACGTCTCATCATCGCTGGCATTATTCAGGATGAAAACTATTTTAAGCAAAAGGTAGAGCCTTATTTAAACAAAGATATTCAGTTTATTGGTCATGCCGGGCCTGATCAGCGGAAGCAATTACTAAGCAAAGCATCAGCCTTGCTACACCCTATCAACTTTAACGAACCCTTTGGTATGAGTGTTGCCGAAGCCATGATTTGCGGCACGCCGGTTATCGCCTTTAACAAAGGATCCATGCCCGAACTCATTCAGGATGGCAAAACGGGATTCCTGGTCAACAATATAGATGAAGCAGTAGAAGCTGTAAAAAAGATTCCGCGGATTAACCGGTATACTTGTACCCAATGGGCTAAAGATAATTTCTCGAAAGAAAAAATGGCTGCCGATTACTGGGCATTGTATCACCGCATACTGGGATAGGCTACTTGTATTGAACAGCACACTGCGGCGATGCTTAGTTTGTTAGCTTTTGAAAGTTTACAAATTCAGTCTTGAGTTAACACTTGCTATAATACGCTCAAATAGCGTCCAAAACTAATTGAACTTAACAAGTAAAACAAAACCGGCGTATTGATTAACAACACGCCGATTTTTTCGATTAGTTTTTTACTAATTATTGATCTCCAAATAAATCAATAACAACAAATCCAAATAACACGTTATTCAAATTGATTTTTTATAACGTAACCTGAATCAAGTAAGATCTTTTCTTTTTGAAAAAGAACAACATCCGCTGCCACCATCTCGGTTACTAATCCTTTAAGATCATATTTCGGCTCCCAGCCCAGTTTTGTTTTAGACTTTGTTGGATCTCCTATCAATAAATCAACCTCGGTAGGGCGGAAATATTTTTCATCAACAGCAACCACTTCTTTACCGACTTCAATTTGAAAATCAGCATTGTTGCAGCTCACAACATACCCACGTTCTTGTGCGCCTTCGCCTTTAAATTCAACAACTATACCAACTTCGGCAAAAGCCATTCGTACAAATTCACGCACCCTGGTAGTAACACCGGTAGCAATAACGTAATCTGTAGGAGCATCCTGCTGCAGTATCAGGTACATCGCTTCAACATAATCTTTTGCATGCCCCCAATCGCGTTGAGCATCAAGATTACCCAGATACAATTTATCTTGCAAACCCATTGCTATTTTCGCAACGGCACGTGTTATCTTCCTGGTTACAAATGTTTCACCGCGTAAGGGACTTTCATGATTAAATAAAATTCCGTTGCAAGCGTAAATGCCGTAAGCTTCACGATAGTTTACGGTGATCCAATAGGCATACATTTTAGCCACTGCATACGGCGAACGGGGATAGAACGGCGTGGTCTCAGATTGAGGTACAGCTTGTACCAATCCATATAATTCAGAAGTGGATGCCTGGTATATTTTTGTTTTCTTTTCAAGGCCCAAAATCCTGATAGCTTCCAATAAACGCAAAGTACCTATACCATCAGCGTTCGCTGTATATTCCGGAGTATCAAAACTCACCTTAACATGCGACATTGCCCCTAAATTGTATATTTCATCCGGCTGAACCTGCTGAATGATACGGATAAGATTAGTACTGTCACTTAAATCGCCATAGTGAAGTGTTAACCTTACTCCAGTTTCATGAGGATCCTGGTATAAATGATCAATACGATCAGTATTAAATAATGAGCTTCTACGTTTGATACCATGTACTTCGTATCCTTTAGAGAGTAATAACTCTGTTAAGTAGGCACCGTCCTGGCCGGTTATACCTGTAATAAGGGCAACTTTTTTCATATTTTAAATAACTTAGCGAATCAAGATGTTAAATATCGACAACGTTGCGATGCAAATAAATGATCTTTTTGACCATTTCAATTCATAACAAAAACCTTGCAATATACCACTATATTGTTTTTTCAATAAATAATTTTATAATTAAATGATTAGTTTAAGGTATTATTGACAAATTCAAGCATAACATTATCTATGTTTAGATATTTCAAAGCATACAAGCGGGCATTCTCTGCCTTTTTTTGAATGTTAACATTATTTGCGGCATTACTGATCGTATCTGCTAATAACTCGTCGTTTTCCGGTTCGATAGCAAAACCGACATCATATTTATTTATCAGATCAAACAAAGAAGTATTTTGGGGTGATGTAACAACACTTACCCCGCCCACCGCCAAAATAGTGGTTAATTTTGAAGGCATTACTAAATCACTGGCGGTGGCCTTTTGCAAAATAAGATGCAGATCTGCCATGTTTAAAAATTCGTTAAACACTCCTTTATCCTGAACCGGTAAAAATTGCACATTACTTAGTTTCTTTGAAGCAGCTAACTGAATTAGCTTTTCTTTGTAAGGCCCCGAACCACCGATAACAAACTTTATACCCGGGATATCCACAAGTAACTCAGCAGCATTAAGGATACTTTCCAGGCCTTGCTTTTCGCCAATTGCACCCGAATATAAACAGACAGTGTCTGTTATTTGAAAACCCCATTTAGTTTTCAATAAATGACGAGATGGCAATGGAAAAAACAGGGATGTATCTACCCAATTTGGAAATAAAAACACTTCTTTATCCGTCTTTGCTTTTATTTTATTGATCATCCCTTCGGATATGCTACTTATGTAGTCTGCCTTATCAAGAATATTTTTTTCAATTTTATAGATCTTTTCAAACAGCTTTTGACTCGAAAGCATATTAAGATCCTGAGCGGCTTCTATCTGAAGATCCTGGATGTGATAAAGCAGCTTACTACCAAAGCGTTTTTTGAACATGAGACCCAGATACGCCAGATGAAAAGGAGGGGCCACAGTGATAATTAAATCGTATTTTTTTCCATTAACAGCCAATCTGAGAACCTCCCAAAGCATAGACGTCCAGTAGGAGAAATCCTGAATTATCCTTTTTTTACCCGTTGGATCAGCAGGAACGTAGGAAGGGCACCTGTACAGAGTTAGCTTAGCATTACTTGCAGGATAATTGATAACTTCTTTCTTATACCAACGATTTTTATAAGGTGCCTGTACCTTCCAAAATGGATAATAAGGAAACGTAGTGATCACATCGCAATCATTACCATTTGCCGCCAACCAATCCATCATTTCGCCATTATATTTACCTATCCCTGTAGGCTCGGGCGAAAAGTTGTGACTAATAAGCAGAATTTTTTTCTTTGACATATATAACTCAAAATGGTCAGCAAATATTTTATAAAAAGATGTCGGAGGACACTCTCAATAATTGATTTAAATATTTAATTGATATTATCAATTTTGGGGCTGCATTTTCTCCTTCAATTTACAATATACCTGGGTAAAATAGGCCATTTTTAAAATAGCGAATGCCAAGCCGCGCGCTCCATCGCGAAAGCCGCCTAAAAGAAAAAAGCTGCCCAAAAAATATAACGGCCCAATAAATATACTACCCATTAATTTATATTTCAACCGCTGCTTCCAGGTAAAATTTTTAACTATTGCAGGATCGTTGTAAAACTTTAAAAACCGTTCGGATTCCCAGGTAGCATATTCATCATGCTTAATAACATAATGAGAAACGCCTCTATAATCCCGATGATCTATTTTACTTGAAATTACACCTATTTCGCCTTCGAGTATGGGATGTTCATGAACTTCCATATCCATTTTACTCCATTGTTGTTCGTCAATCCGCTCATATTCTCCGGCACCTACTTTAAACAAGGCCAGTTTACGCAAGGGATACCCTCCGCGCAGCTGTTTACCTAAAAAATAGATGGTATAGTTTAACCAATAACCAACCTGATCACCGCTATTGTTAAGTGCCGCTGCAAGCTCAACCTTAAATGCTTCGGTTAAATATTCGTCAGCATCTAAAAATAATACCCACTTTGTTTTAGGGCAATGATTTCTTAAAAACCAATTCCTTTTTTTAGGAAATTTTCCGTCCCAAACAAAATCTATAACCTTTGCGCCAAACTCGTTTGCTATGGCTTTAGTTCTGTCTGTACTCCCGGAATCAATTATAACTATTTCTGCTACGAAGCCTTGTCCGATTGCGCTGAGGCAACCCGGAAGATTTACTTCTTCATTTCGTACCGGAATAGCGATTGTTAAATCAAGCATGAATTTGTTTTGCTTTTATATAGTTAAAATTACAATAAAAACCCGATTTAAATGCATTTTTTTTAAAAAAAACAAAGCTATACTATTAAATTAATACTCCATAACCTTATTTCTCAACAAGAGCTATGTTTTGCTTCATGTGTTCAATATTAAACATTGAACAAAGAATTACACTTCTAGGGAAATCTGATAGTAACTTTGTTAGTTTATCGGCTGGTTTTAAATCTTTTGTACCACCACGGAACGGAGAGAACAAGATATTTGCCTCGTTCCCTCTATCTATAACGAGTTGCCCGTAGCCTGGTACACCTGGCGAGTTATTAAATTGAAGTAAATCAAAATTATCAATATAAGTTTCGTGAAGAGGCAATTGGTCCTGCATATATGCTAAACCCCAGGCACGTATCTTACCTTCGCTTTTTAGCCTCGCGGCGGTTTCCTGTAGTTCATCAATATATGTAATAGTTTGATGCGGCTCGTGGATAAAAAAGTAGTCAAGATAATCCGTTCCTAACGCATGCAAGCTTTTTTCAAGACTTTTACGCATGTCATTTCCACGCAAAGGATTAATGCGGTCAAGAAAATAATCACTTACATTTTTCGAAGGGGTATTATTGGGCAAGCTTGCCGGGCCCTTGTTATTTTTTGCCTTTCCGCGAAGTGCGCGCGCTATTGGTTTAACAGATTTAAATACCGATGCCTTCCAATTTGGCTTTATTCCAAATTTACTCGCAATCACCATTTTTTCTCTTTTATTCTTGATTAGCCTGCCAACAAACTCTTCAGCTTCGCCAAAACCATAAGATCGTGCCAGATCTAAATGGTTAATCCCATTGTCAAAAGCGAAATCTAAAGCGCGTTTTGATGATTTAGCATCTACAGAACCCATAATTGGGGCACAGCCAAATCCAAGTACCGACGAAGAAATTCCCTTTACAAGTTCAACTGTTTTCATTTAATTTGCTTAAATAGTTTGCCAAACGGACCGCAAAAACCCCCAAATAAAACGTTGGGTTAGCCTGACTTGAAGTAGGGAACACAGAACTACTGCAAACGAAGACGTTTTTTGTGCCCCAAAGCCTTAAATTACGATCAACTACGCCATCTTTTGGAGAATCAGCAATTCGTGTGGTTCCAGATTGATGGATACCATCCTTAGATATTTTTCTGATAGCATCAGCCAATTCATCTTTTTTAAACCAGTATTCAAGTTCGCCGCAATTACTTTCGCGGAGCCACTTGTCAAGTGTGTCATGAAGTTTGATCACCGAGTTCACATCAGTATCAGTTAGGTCGTAGTGGATAATCAACTTCTCATGATCAGGCCCAAGTTCCATTCTGTTAGCTTCAAAAGGGATTTGCTCTGAATGGAAGTGAAGAGCATACTTATTTTGAGAGCTAAATAAAAATATACCTGGTAATTTACGCGTAAGTAAATATCTTTTATAGAATATTGTTGCCGGTGTTATAATCGAAGAAGGCAATCCCTTAATCACATTCCAAATATGTTTCCCAACATCTTTAACCTCTCCTTTTGTTATAGAATATGCAATAGCGGGAGGGGCCAGTTTTTTCCCCAATATCGGAGTTATCATAGTTAAATACATTAATGACATAGCCCCGCTTTTGTGTTTCGGATCAAAATACAAAGGGTTATCAAGCCAAATAGCAGTATTAAGAAGATCATTATCAACCAGATATTTTGATGCAAATTGAAATCTTCTCCTGATATAAGTACCATCGGCATTGCGTAAAAATCCGTAATCAGTCTTTTTAGGATTTCCTTTAAATTTAACCGATGCAATTTTTCCAGATAGGTGGCTTTGATAATATTTACCTAAAGTCGGCGGAGTTTCATCTAATTTACTGAACAATTGTTTATTGCGGAGTAAAATCCGGGTTACCTCCTGAGTTCCTGCCGCCAAAACGAAACTCTTTGCAGTGAAAGATAAAAGTTCTTTACTTTCAACGTTTCTTACCTCAATCGTAGATACAACACCATTTTCATCTGGAGCAGAAAAGCCTCTTGCTTCGTACCCGCAAAGTAAAGTAACATTTGGGCGCTTTATAATCTCAGATTCATATCGCTCGCCAAACCGGGTTGGCATGCTCCATCTTTCAATAGCGCTATCTGTTACCACCCCTTCCTGAAAATTATCGGCAATTTTTGTTCCCTTAAATGCTGGTATCTCGTCTAAGTTAAAAGCAGGATCTCCACACTCGAAGTATTCAGTGGTCTTCTTAACGTATTGTTTTGTTTCGTTAAATAAATCTAAATCCCACGTGCAGGAAGCATCTACTGATGGCCTTTTAATAAAGTCCACCTCGTCGTACATTACACATCTTCCTCCCCAGGTTAACGATGAACCACCGAGTCCTTTATTTGTACATTCATAAGGATCATGATGATTAACACGATTCTCTATTTCAATGGAGTCATCTAAATCATTTTTAACTGTTTGCTTAGGCCCACCATATTCGATTAATAAAACCGTTTTATCCGGATTCAACTGAGAGTATTCAAGCGCAGTAACAATTCCCGCGGGACCAGTTCCCACGATGCATACATCAAAAATTTTGTCTAAATTAGTTTCCATGTTTAGGTAGTATTATTTCTCAAGTAAAAAATTATTACGCTTCTTCACTGCTACGGCCGGGTTGCCCGCATAAACCGTCCAAGCCTCCATATTTTTACCTATAACAGCAGCTGCGCCAAGTACGCTGCCTTCTTGACAACGAACACCAGGCAAAACAACAGCTTTAGCACATATCCACACGTAGGGTTCAAATACAATTTGTCTCTTTAAATATGTAAAGGCCATTTCATTGTAATTGTGGGTTGCACCGCAGATGTAAGCATCTTGCGAAAGAATAGTGTGATGACCTATTGAAACTCCTCCGGGATTATATACTTCAACACCGGGGCCAATAGTAACAACGTCTCCTGTGTCCAAAAGCCAGGGTGCCCATATTTTACAATCAGGATAAATAAAATTGTTACTGCCTATTTTACCGCCAAATAAACGCAAAATCAGTACCCTCCATTTATGTAAGGGATTGGGGGTCCACCGGCATAAAACAATCCATACTATATTCCAAACAAATCTTTTTATTTTATCCCGGAATGAGAATACCGATCTTACATAGGGATCCGGATCATTGATATTGTGTGAAGAAAACATTATTAAAATTTGATAGTTAAAATTCAAAAAAACATATATAACATTGCGAAGGCGCCAGTGTAACGAAAACAGATTTCTTCATTCGACTAGATACCTGAATTGTTTATTTTACGGCATTCAGAAATTTTAAAGCAGCTGTATCTACTTTAAAATTGTTGTTATAAACCGCTACCGCATCTTTGCTGATACGCTCTCTTTTTGTATTATCTAAGCCCATCCATTCATTCAGCATTTTTTTTGTTCCCTCTAAAGTATCAGCGCCTATAATGCCTCCGTCTTTTATTTCACGCCATATATTTACCTGGTCTGAAATTAATACAGGTTTACCACATGCCAATGCCTCCACTACAGCGATACCAAAATTTTCCTGATGACTTGGAAGTATAAAAGCTTCACAACCATAAAATGCCCCCCACTTGGTATCTCCACTCAGCATCCCCGGGAAATAAACAGAAGATTTCAAATTATCCTTCTCATTTACAATCTTTAAAATTTCCTGCCCATAATCAGTATCCAAACCGGGACCGGCAATTACCAAATCGGGGATGAGATCCCTATTATCCTTGTTTTGATAAAGAGAGTCGTACGCTTTTATTAACAGATCTACTCCTTTTTTTTCATGTATCCGGCTTAAAAAAAGAATAAACGGCTTCTTACTTACATTAGGATGTTTGCTACCGAATTCTGCCTGCATTTTATGATCAAAAGCTGGTGGCTGCTCAACACCCAAGCTTACTATCTTTTCGGATCTTGGATGATATCCTTTAAATGTGGTACGGGCCAGTAGCTTTTCCGATTCGCAAGTAAAAAGCAGTCCACTTGATAAATTTACAATTTTGGATTCAATAAGCTTCCAATATATTAAATTTCTAATCGCTTTAATTTTCCGGGTTGATGCTTTTTGGAAATAGGGGTCTAACATTCCATGAGGCATCACAAAAAATGACGGAGAAGAAATACCGTGTTTACTTCCTTCTAATTGCTTTAACGCCTTATACAAGCCATAACCATGATAAAGCCACAAACCATGAAGTATAACGGCATCAAAACTATTCAGGTTTTTTTCGAGCCATGGAAGCAATAAGGGGCTATATGCCCAGGGGCCTTTTGCGGGTCCGAGCGCATGTACAGTAAATGGAGAATTGCTGTGATCCGCATTAGCTTGGTCCAGACAGACCACCTCGCTTATGACGCCATGACTGGCAAGCCCTTTGATGATAGTTTGAATAGCCTGACTAACACCACCTAATGCCGGATCTATGCTGGCCGTAACATGGAGTACTTTCATAATTTATTTACCTTCTCCTAATAATACTTTTCGCAGAAAAGATACCTTCCGCAACACGAGAGTCAAAATTATAGAACATATAAATATTAGAGTAACCAAAGCCAATTTGTTAAATAAATCGTAATTAATCTCGCCATGGTGTATCTTTCTGATGGCTGTCTCAAAAAACTCCAGGAATACAACATGGCTTAAATAAATACCATATGATGTTGAACATAAAATCAATACCCACTGCGGAACCTTAAATTTCGGCAATCCAATTATCAGGAGCAGCAATCCGATTCCACCGATTGGTAATTTAGCAAACGGTCTCAAAAAAGGATATTGAGCCTTTAAAAAATTAGCACCCAATATTAAAATCAAGAGGAAGAAACCGATAATCATACAACGATAACTTAAAGTTAACTTAAGAAGATTTAAATAATGAATCGCCGTGGCTGCAATTAAATATATTAAAATTGAAGTAACGGGCAACACGCCAAATACGTTATAAGCATGGCCGAAGGCTATGTAAAAGGCTCCAAGTAGAAGAAGGCCTAAACCTAAAATCTTCTTTCCTTTATCACCCTTCCAGATTACATATAAAGAAAAAGCAAACAACTGTAAAACGACTAATTGAGGCAAATAATAAAGTTGAACCGCACTTTCACCGTAAAATAGAATCCTCCAAAACACCAGGCTATGGTGGCTCACACCTCCAATAAAATAATCTTTTGCAAGTAGTAAACTGGTATATATCAATGTCCAGCCCCAAAATGGTAAAATAATTCTCTTCCAAAATTTACCAAAAACCTCATTTACAGCATCGGTGCCATTTAGGCCAGATATAAAATATGTTAATGAAACAAGAAAAAAGAAGGGCACACATAGTGGAGAAAAAAATTCGTTTATACTGCCAGCTGCTGGTGTACTAAAAGGAACGTGAATAGTAATAACGCCGAAAGCAGCGATCAATCTTACTATATCTATTGAAACATTTCTGGGACTTTTCGCAGGTTCAATAGTTGTTGCTACATTTTGAGTACTCATAAATTATTCATCGGTTAAAATTTTTACATAAGCTTGTTCAATTAAATCTAATGCTAAGCCGGCGTTAAACATAGTTGCATTTTTTATTCCACGCGAGATTTGTTCAGCACGTTCATCTTCTTTAAGCATAAGCACGTCTTTTAAAACTTTTGCCGATTTTGCGGACCATTCTGCAATTGCAGCGCTTTCAATAGGCATTACCGAAATTAAAAAAGCGCAACCACCGGCAACTTCCGTCATAGGAGCTTCATCGGTTGTTATCACCATACAACCGGAAGCCATAGCTTCGGCGATGGGCCAACCAAATCCTTCCGCCAATGATGGAAATAAAAAAACAGATGCCCCTATGTAAGCCCGCCTAACCAGGTGATCGCTCATGCCGGGTAAAAAATGAATATTTTCCTTAAAAGGAGAATTATTCCATTTTTCAACAAGGAAAGCGTCAGGCGATTCTCCCATCAGTAATAAAGGGATATTGCCATTATTCAATTGGCGATAAGCATTATATATTTCAATAATACCCGCCCTGTTTTTATACCACTGATTGCCACCAACGTGCAGGATATAACCTTCATTCAATTTCAGCCCTGTATTTTGCTCAATTTCCTTACGGGCACTTTCTTTGTCTCCGGGTACGAATGATTGATTTAAACCGTTATATATTACTTCGGAAAACTTTGGTTTAGAAGGCAAAAATTCATGCAGATCCAACTGGGTTTTTTTTGATACGGAAAGGAAATTTTTTCCGGCGGCATAGCCATGATGTATAAATGATTGATACTTTTTGCCCGACCAACGGGTAGGGTTTTGCGGAATCTCCCCTTTGGCCGAACGCTGAGCCAGAAAATCATGGCAATGAATTACATGCTTTCGGCTCGCAACCAGTGGAACCCATGGCCCAAGAGCCTGATCTGAAAAAACAAAAAGAGTAGAACGATCGTAATTTTTGAGTTTCCTTTTTACTTCAGATGGAAAAACTATGTATTGATCAATATACCCCGCCCATTTTTTCAAGCCCTTTGGAACCGGCAAATTATAGACTTTTGGAGTGGGTTGCCAAATCTCTACAGTATGTCCGCGCTCACGCATACCATCGGCCAGCATTTTAGCAAACCGGGGCATACTTTGAGAATTTAAAAAATCAGGATGGCTAAAAAGTACAATGTTCATAACTAACTTTTCGATTCAAATTTCTTAACAACGCAAAATATTATAAAGCTTTTCTTTTAATATATATTCTATGTTAAAAAACAAATTAAAACAATCACAAGTACAAACAATATCAACCTCCATTCTATTACCAAAATATATAGGTGAGATATTTATACATATTGCTTCTTATTCCTTTTAAGTGACATAAATTGCATGGACACTCCTTAACAGTCAATTTGAAAATGGCTATAAATCTTACCTGTTTGCTGTTGAGATGATAAAAGAAACGCCCCAGCTTCGATTAGCGTATTAGCTTTCTCGGTTAACTACGCAAGGGTGTCAACTTATACCCGCTCTATTGTATTTTTTTATATAATAAAAACGCCACAACATCTACCTCAAGCACCGTAAAGGCCCTAAATGCAATCATTCATTGATTGCAAATGTATCAAGTAAATTTCTTTGATTAATCTGCATACTTTGCATTAAAAATCAGGATGTGATCTCAATCACCCAAACATATTTGCATATTATGGCTTTCTTCAAATTGACAAAAAATTTCGGCATCCAAATAATAAACTAAGCTCTTTTTTGCCATATAAGATGCAAACATATTTGCATCTGTCGGCTAAGGTAGTCTGGAACAAAAAAGCCATTAAATATGCCAAGCTTTAAGATATTTTATTGCGAATAATATATTTTAAAACTTACTCATCTCGCTAACAATTGTCTTCGCTATTGCACTTATAGAATAGCTTTCCTGCAATTCGCTTGCGGCCCAATCAAATTTTTTAGGGTTTACAGCAAGCTGTGTAACACAAGAGGCAAGATCCTTTTCATCACCCTGTTTAAAAACTTTAAAACGTTCCCATTTTCCAAAATCAGCCTGGCATCCTACCACATTACTCACAATTACGCCACAGCCCGCCTGCATTCCTTCGTTAGCAACCAATCCCCATGTTTCTCCACTTTGCCTTGATGGCAGAACCACGACATCCATAGCAAGATAGTGATCGCCTATTTTTGACTGGTTGACAAACCCGGTGAACGTTGTTTTAACTCCATATTTATTGAATGCCACGCTAGCCATATCCTTTAATTCAGATTCCAGTTGCCCACTACCTAAGAGGTATAAATGAATCTTGCTCAACAGATGAGCCGGTAAATACTCTAACATCAAAAACAACAATTGAGGATTTTTCTTCTCTATAAACTTACCAGAAAATCCAATCACCAGTTTATCCGGATCAATACCAGCAGCGGTCCTCATTTCGCTCTGAATTTGCTTTTTTTCATCTTCATCAACACCAAGGTATTGATTTACTGTTGCATATCTTGCAGGCAACAATTTAGAGGCTTTCACACCATGATTTAAATAATGCTCCTTATTGAGTTCGCCGATAAAAAAGAAACGATCAATGCCTTTGTAAAACAAAAAATATACTAGGTATCTATACAAACTAACTAATTTACTTCGCTTAAAAGCATAATCCTGGGTTTCGCAACGCAGCCATATAGGAATTCTTAATATTTGGGCATAAAAAAAAACCACCCAATCAAACCGATAGTTTAGGCCGGTTAACATCAAAGCATCAGGTTTAAACTTCTTTATGGCCCCTCTCACACCTTTACCGCCCAGTGAGTTCCAGCCTGAAAGTGGCTCGCCATTTTCTGTATTTAGAATGGTATATCTATATCCCGAGAGCATAGGAATATCCCAGGCAAAACTCTCTGAGAACTCTTTATCTGCATATCCTTTTACAGAACAGTCGGACGCGTAAACTACATGCAAGCTTTCGGGCTTTAAGCTGTCGATTTCTTTCCAAATCGGGACCCGGTATTGCACAGGGTGAGAATCAAAAACCAATAGTTTCATTAAGTAATTTTATAGTTAATTAATATTAAACACTACTTTTTATTTAAGTATCTCTAAATAAAAAAGATATTATAAAGTATTTTCGAGTTTCACACAATGAAAGTACGAAAAAAAACGTATTCAATCAAGCATGTCATAATAATGTAATTGAGTTAAACGAACTCGAAATTCATTACAGACATCGGCATATAGTAATTAAATAGTATACTGTAAAGGATGGCAAAGTTAATCGGCTTCTTAAAGACACTTTGAATTCTACTAACCATTTACACATTATAAATTTGTGGCATATTATTGGCGTTAGGTATTTGCTTAGTAAATGGAGCCTGAATCTTTCGCTTATCAAAGTTTTTAATAGTTATAATTGCCCCCACACACATCCACCACCAAATAGAAAGCGGCGGTTGGATACTAAGCGTTCCACCTATTCCTGTTACAATCAGGAAACCCATTAAAAAAGACACTGCAAAACCAAATTTCTTTTCTTTCAGTGATTTCCAAATACGGTAGCAGAATATGATCACACCAATTCTGAACCCATACCATAAAATTAAAAGATATATTCCTCCCTCCCATACGGTTGTAGCCATATCAGTTTCTGTCCAAATATGCTGGCCAGATCTGATGGAATAGGCGTAGCTGCTAAACTTGTCGGATCCATTACTCATTACAGCCAAGCCCTTCCCTAAAATGGTCTCTTTAAGATCAACGTCAAATATCCAGTTTGTCCAATTAAAAAAGTTACCTTTTACCCGTCCCGCCAACTCATCATTTGAAGAATATTCTGAACTATTTTCAGATCGTTTATTAAACGCAGCAAAAAATTCGGGTTTTAGAGCCTGTAAAGCGGTGAGCGATATTACCAGAAATACTATTGCAACAACGCCTTTGCCTAAAACTACTTTGGGAGATTTTATACCAAGAAATATAATACCGATAAATAAGCATAGAGCACTACCATATACCGCAGCTCTTGATCCAGTGATAAATGATCCTATAATAAGCGATATTACCATGAAAGGTATACTATATTTCTTCACAAAATTCCAAAACCGGGATTTATATGTTGGAATTAAAAATAATCGCACTCCCAAAAAGCAAGCAACAACATTTAAAAAAAACGCGTATTGAGCATTGAACGAGAATGTCGAACTTACCCTTAAATAGCCTTCTGCAGAGAAAGCCTCCAAATTACTTCCATCAGTACTTAGATTAAGCCAGTTTGACGATGGCAATGCATTTTGCAACATCGCGATGAGCGCCGTCGGAATAAGCATCAGCGTAAAAAAAGATACAAAACGATTAAATGCCTCTTCCTGACCAGATGGAAAGGACAAAGGCACTAAAATAGCTACAACTACATAAAGCAAATATTGTTTCAAAGCAAAAGGTGCTAAAACAGGATCTAAAAACCCGGTATTGACTACCAAAGGAATAAAAGCAACAAATACGATTTTCCAATATTTGTTTATTTTTAAGGCATTACCTTTTAAATCATCATTTGCTATACTAAATAGGGCTATTATGCAAAGTATGTCCTTAAAAAAAAAGATCGGTAATCCCAAAAATGAAGGCGTTAACTTCCGGATCAAGCCTTCAAATATCAGTGATGTAACTAATATATAAAGCAATCTCCTTCTTTTTAAAACCTTCTTATTTTCGGTACCTTTTAATTTTATCATGAATGAATAATTACCCTTTTTGCCTGTTTTCTTCTACAACCTTTTCAAGCGAGCTAACAAGTAAATCTCCTGCTACATCCCATCCTTTTAAGCCTTTAGCCTTTTTAACGGCATTTTGCTTTACATTAAAATACAACTCCTTATCATCGGCAAGTTGCTGAAATTTTTCAGAAATGCTTAACGGATCTCTAATCGGAACTATAAAACCCTCCACCCCATCACTAATGATATCAGTAGCGCCGGTATTTATAGTAGCTACTATGGGAATGCCAAATGATAAGGCTTCGCCCAATACCAAAGCAAGTCCCTCCTCAATCGATGGCAAACAAAATACATTTGCACTTTTATAGGCATTTTCAAGTTCCTCGCCTTTTAACGCTCCCGTGAAAACCACATTTTCAGGAATCTTTAAATCTCTTATTCCGTTCTCTCCGGCAACATCCGGACCAACAATTACCAGTTTCTTTTTAGGATGTTCAAAATTATCAAAAGCCTTAAGCAAATAACGTAAGCCCTTCCGAACCGACACACTACCCACATATAATATGGTAAAATCATCGGAAGTGTCGCTATCGGGTAACTGATCCTGGTTTGGGAAAGAGTTAAAACCATACGGAACTTTAATAATCTTTTCAAAAGGAAAACCATATTCTAAAAAGCTATTCCTTACAAAATCCGAAGGAACCAAGATATAATCTGCCGCATCATATTCTTTTAGCCTTTTCGATTTTTCACGCTGGTGAAATGGTTCCCAATGTAAACCCAATGACGAATATTCATCAGATAATATTTTTTCCTGATAACTTACATGGCTGTTTACGCCTTCAACCACACAAATACTGCCATGCTTTCTGGCATAATTACAAGTTTTCAAACCACATCCGTTATAAAATAAAAACACATCACTGTCGCGTACAAAACGCTTGCATGCTCTATCCTGTTCACCCTTTGCTAAAAAAGCAAGTTCTGATGTGATTTTATCAGGCAGACCGAACTTTAAGGCGGCAAGATATATGGTTTGAAGTTTATCAGCCCGGTACAATTTATCACCAATTTCCGGAAATGCCGCCCTGGGGCTAAATCGTGAAAAGCCACTTACAAAAGCTTTCAGCACACCCGCATCGTACATGCTTTTTGCATATTTATAGTGATGCGACTTATTAGGAGCTGTATATACTATTTTCATAATTTATCTAACCTTTTAACCACGCTTGATTTACCGCCAAAAACTCACAGGGATTATAACGCAAGTCTTCCGTTCTTGTCTTGTTAATGGCTTTCGCCGGATTTCCGGCAACTATTTGAAAGGGTTCAACATTTTTACTCACAACCGCACCCGCGCCTACTACCGCCCCCCTACCAATTTTAACACCTGGCAATATAATAGCACTTGTTGCTATCCACGCATAATCATCAATAATTATCGGGGCTTTTACATGCTTCCAATATGGATCATTCAACCCGTGCGAGGCTGTTAGTATTTTAACTTGATCGTTTATACAAACATAACTACCAATTTGTATCTTATCATGTAAGGCCAACTCAACTGTACCTATAAATGTATGATCTCCCACTATTAAATTCTTCGCATTTCCCCCGGCATATACTTTACCAATTTCAGCCGTCCTTGAAATAATAGCCCCTCTGTATACCAAGCGACGCCTTGTTTTACTTCGTTGATACATTTCGGGCCATAACAGAATTCGCTTAGCCCACGCTTTAAAAAAAGGCAAACTAAATAGTGGAAACTTAGCTCTGTTTTTAAAAAGCACTGATAAACTAGCCATGTGATTTAATTTCAATTAAAAATTTATCTGCTATATCAGACACACTACTTGAATTTATATTTTTACGTCCCTTTTTTGCAGCAAAAGTCAAACTATCTTCAAGACCTGTAATCAATGTAGTTTGATTAGTAAAACCGCCTACATTCCAATCTCTCGCAATACAAACTACAGGCAAACCATATTCTTTCATGGCCGCCACAGACCCGCTTTTTTGAACTAAAATTTCAGGTGTAGTAGTAATACCAATATCGGCAATTGAAAACTCCGAAGACAATGCATCAGCTGATAAATAGCCTAAAACTTTGGTCTCAATATTATATTTCTGTAGAATGGCTTCCCAATTCTTCAATTCCGGTCCATTACTTCCAGCAAAAACAAACATGATACGGTAATTAAACTGTTTGTTCCAATTTACTATATCGGCAACAAATTTCTCAATGGGTGCACCGTAATGAATGCCCCCAAACATTAAAAACCGTAAAG
The DNA here is from genome assembly GCF_000166195.2 of Mucilaginibacter paludis DSM 18603. Classification (NCBI taxonomy): domain Bacteria; kingdom Pseudomonadati; phylum Bacteroidota; class Sphingobacteriia; order Sphingobacteriales; family Sphingobacteriaceae; genus Mucilaginibacter; species Mucilaginibacter paludis. The sequence continues at coordinate 5,083,321 of NZ_CM001403.1, read as the reverse complement.
TTGGTTTATCATGATCTACATCAGCAGCGTTTATTTTAACCCGAAGGTTGCCAAATAACGGTAATATTCCGGCCTCTATCCCGTTCTGTTTTAGCTTAAATTGATATAAATTAACATGAGTATGCGCCAACAGCGGCTTTAATTTAACTGCCAGATTAACAATTATTTTTTTCTGCAGCCAACCCAAAAGTTTCATCTTGATGTCGGCATCCGCATTCATCCCAACCCATAATTCATGAAACATAATATGCCATTTTCTGGTGCCCCCTAAATACCGTAAATATTTATGCAGATCAAAAGGCAAGCCTTTGGGGTGATGACCGAAACTTACAAATTGGAGGCTTAATAAATCAGGATTAAAAGCGTCGACACATTTTTTTGCAGCATCAAAACGCTGTTTAGTTGGCCATGATCCCGGTATGCGTAAAATGCGCAGGTTTACGCCATCATCATCACTGGTAATAGCGGTTTCTGCCGATACAAACGGATCCCTCAAGGCTATCGCTTCGCATTGGTGCCCCTTTCTGGTCAACTCGGAGGCCAGGCGCTTCACGTAATCGCCCACGCCATCTCTTCCTGTTTCTAACGAAGCACATAAAAAAATTATTTTCATAATTAGCCTCTTTGACTGATTTTTTTTGCGGGAACTCCACCCCATATCTCCAATGGCGGAATTGATTTGGTAACTACAGCCCCCGCAGCTACAACGGCGCCGTGGCCTATGGTTACACCCTTTAAAATAACAACATTACAGCCAATCCACACGTCTTCCCCTATATGTATAGCCTTCTCAATTCCCTCTTGCTTATTCATTAAAACATGGAGTTCAATACCATGGTCATGATCAATAAAACGGCAACCTGAGGCTATAAGGCTATTACTGCCAATAGTAATATCAGCCCGTATATTAAATTCGCAATTATTGCCTATAAATACGTTATCACCTATATTAATTGACCTACCCTGTCTCCATATCCCGTCAAATTTAAAATAGATGTTATGCTCCAACTTGCAATTATTACCCAAACTTATTTGATGAGGCCAGGTAGTATATATTTTAGGGATAATAGTGCCCTTACCGATATGCATACCCAATGTTTTTAACCTCAATTTCCGAAAAAAACTCTTTAATAGCGGATAGTAACGAACAACAACCACAAATCCTGCTTTTTGTATCAGTTTACTCATCTCGTTCTATTTATAAAATCGTTTCTGTGGATGCAAAAATTCAAGGCTTTCTCAAAAATTCCTCTAAACTTATTCTTTCAAATATTTCCAATTTCCCACCTTCAGTAGCATTATAAATCTTCCTTCCCTTCTCTTCAAAAGCCAGCCCCACATCTCTAAAAATCATATCAAGTTTTATTTTATCAGGATACTGATTAGATTCGCCTTTTTTATGATAGTCCTTATGGAAATGGAATTTGTCTTCTTCTTCATTTTTAACTATGGCCAAAGGTTTGATATCTGGAAAATTATGATCGGCCCCAATAATAGCTATTTCCTGAAATCCCATAAAATAGGCAATCTGGAAAGCTATAAATGGCGTAGACCCTTGATTGGATAATACCCTGGCTGGATTATAATTAAAGCTATTATCGTCAAAGTAGTACAAATAGATAAGGTCTTCAGCCGTTTTATTCAGATCCTTAAGAGAGTGGTAATTAATTATCTTTAAAAACTTTTCGCTATTTTTTAAAAAATCGGCATTTTGCCTGTTCAGAAGTATATCAAATGCAATAATTATCGAAGGAGAAAAACCGAGTTCTTCTGTAATTAGATTGATCTTATTTAACCCCATGGTAAAAACATCACCTAACAATGAAAAATTAGTTTTTAATAAGGATGGGCCGTTAAACATCATAACCGCCTTTTTCCCTTTTTGAGAATCCTTTAGCTTTAAAAATTTTTTCGCGCTCCTTCTCGATTCAGGATTTAGATCCCATAAAATTTTATTGGCAAGTTCTTGAAATATAGCTCTATATATATCTCCAAAAATTTTTTTATAGGGATTTATGTCATCTTTAAATTGCATAGAGTTCGGTATTTATCATTTATAACATTAGTACATAATTAACTTAAAACACTTGCCAAATTATGCTTAAACTGCAAATTGTAATAGCGCAATTTTTATAATGAGCCAAAGCTATATATATACTTATTGGTTAAATTAAGCATACTTTCATTGTTGTAACCAGCAAAATCAATGTTATTATCAACAGTTGCATCATAATCGTTTTTCGAATCGCCTATCAATACAACATCGCTTATATTATAGTTATTTTTACTTAGCAGTTGTTTCACAATCTCAGTTTTAGGCGTTGGAGACCCATTTATGGATTTAAAAAAAAGCGATAGATTTAAACCTTTACAAATTTCATTTAACTCCACACCATCAGAACCCGATGCGATATGCATCTCGTATTTGTCGGCATTTTTCCTTATAAACTCAACACTATCATTGATCAGCAATTTTTCGTCAATAAGTAACGAAAGCATAATCCTGTTAAATGATTTAGCCAACTCAATAACTTCATCTTCAGATATTTCCTGTTTTCTGATCTGCTCAAAAAAATACCGGAATTTAACATATCTGGACAAGCCACCGTTTTCTTCATGAAATGCTAATAACTCTTCAACCTGTTCGCGAGGGTACGAAGCCAGCACTTTTTCAAATCCCAAGCCCCTTATTGGCATAGAATCCATGATGACACCGTCAAAATCCCAGATTATAACTTTATAGTTTTCAAACATTTTCTTCTTCCAATCTCTTTAGAACCTTCATCATATCTTCAGGATTATCAACGGCTATCGAATGTCTTGACAACTCAATCATCCTTACCTCAAATCCTAACTCCAGAAAACGAATAATCTCTATATCTTCTTCCTGCTCTAAAGGGGTTTTGCTGGTAGCGGAGGCAAACATATTTAAAGCCGCAGCAGGAAATCCGTAAATACATACCTGTCGCCATCCTTTTACAAATACGCCACTTTTGTTGCCGGGGATAGTACTTCTCGACATATATAACAGACGCCCGTCTGGTCTGAAAACAACCTTTGGCACTGAAGCGCTTCTATATTGATCTTCAGTATCAATTTCGCAATAGCCGTTTATAATATCACCCTTGTTTTTATTGATTTCATCAATAACTTTTAATATATCATCGGGATCAAAAACAGGCTCATCACCTTGAACATTGATATAATAATCCGCCTTAATAATTTGAGCTACCTCAGCTATCCTATCTGTCCCGGTTAAACATGTATCTGAAGTAAGTAACACATTCATGCCATGTTGATTGCAGTGATCAACAATTAACTGGCTCTCTGTGGCAACGTAAACAAGTTCCTTGGATACAGCTTTTAAACATTGCTCATAAGTTCTTAACAGCATCGACTTTCCTGCAATATCCACTAAAGGTTTCCCTGGGAAACGCGAAGAGGCATATCTGGCTGGTATAACGACAATGAAATCCATTCTATCAAATTAATCAAGTAAACTATAAAGCGATTGTTCTTTTAATATACTATAGTTAGATGAGATCAATGTGTATAACTCAACATCACTTGTATCATGGAAAGCTGCAAACAGCGCCTCATTTTCATTAGTTAACGTCCTTTCTTTCGAAGAAATCGGAACATCCTGATAACCATCATAACCTATCACGTAAATTTTCTCGGCACCCAATGTCAAGGCCGTTTGCAATGCCAGAGCGGTATGTGAGTCTTTAAAATCACTTGTAAAATCAATTGCTGGCAATTCAAATGTTCGCCCATAAACAAGTTCAGGCACATAGGTACCCATTTTACGAGGGTAAGGTGGCAATACACAAATCCCATTGAAATGGCCGAAGTCATCAAATACTTTCTCCATCCGGCGACCTTCGTTTCCAATCAAACAAAAAATCTGCTCGTTTTTTATATCCTTATAACTATACGCGTTTTTTGAACTTGCGTGTATAATTGTCATGTCTTCATTTTGTTTTACAAACTCCAAAACGGCCGATGCATGCTCCGAAGCACTTTTTCCGCCTGCAATAATCAGAATCTGTTTTGATTTGCTTTGAGGCTCAAACAAAGGTAAGCGCTCGTTATCTTTAACCTTTTCTTTTTGGTTTTGTAATGCCCTGATTATACTGTTAAAGGAATAAAACCTGGTTGTTACCCAATCCATTACATCTTTTTGCGGCAATGAATTGGAACCTGATATCATATATGGAAGGTTTGTCCCCCATTCGTATTTACGCAATAAATCGTCAAAAGCGCTTACGGCATCGCCCAAGGCATTAAAATCTATTGATAAACCATACTTGGAATTTAAAACTGCAAGCAGAAGTTCCGTTTTTAAATTCCCGGCCCCGCGGCCCATTCCCCAAACGGTAGAGTCGATAATTTCAACCCCATGCTCAACAGCAGTTAAGGAGTTGATTAACGCAAGTTCAAGGTTATTATGTCCATGAAAGCCAAGTTTAACCGCTGTATTTGATTTAACTAACCCAATTGTCTCGATAACGTCTTTAGGGAATACACCCCCATAAGAATCTACCATATAAAAATAGTCAGCCACTCCGTCAACAAATTTCAAATCGCCCATGAAATTTGAATACTGATTCCATTTAGACATGTACATCACGTTAAACCCAACTTCAAAACCCATTTTCTTGATGCCCTCGGCAAGTGATATTGCGCGGCCAAGGTGTTCGGGATCAATAGCTATACGTACCATATCAATGATACCCTTTATAGGAGTCAGTAATTCATCAAGATGTTCAACTCTTACATCCTTCTCATTTAAAATAACTACTAATTTTTTGTTTGATTTACTTTTAAGATCGAGTAACTCGTATGAAGGGTTATAAAAATATTTCCCTAAATAGCCCTGAAGCGGCTTGCTGCGATATCCTATTTCAAGGTAATCTACAGGTAACTTATTCATCGACTCAATATATTGATCAACAAGTGCCTTGTTGAAATCCCAATTGGTATAGTATCCACCATCCCTTATTGTACAATCCAATATTTTAAACATATCAACCATCTTTTTAATAATTAAATTTATATAGCTACCGTTGAAAATTTTTATCGATCAAAATCATGTCCATTTTATCGGCTAATCACGAATCAGTTCCTTCAGTTTTTTTAAGTTTCACCAAAAAGTAAACTACCCTCATTAAATATACAAAAACCGATGTTGCAATACCATATAGCAATACACCCGAAACTTTCTCAATAGGCAAAACAAATGCTAAGCCAACCTGTATAACAATAATGCTGGGGATATAAAGTAAAGGCGGTACGATTAAGCCTCTTGACGACAACAGCGAACTGGTACATCCACTAATCAAAGTGACAGAGCTACCTGCAGCTATCAGAACAAGTTCCTCATTGAGGGTTGAAAAATTATGGCCAAGGATCCATAATATGTTTTTTGAAAACAACCACACAACAACTACAATCAGGATACCAACTATGTAGAGCGCACCCTGTATCAAAAAAAACTTCTTCAAAAGAAGAGAAATATTTGAAGGCAACCTTGCAAAACGAGGCACCACAAGCGTAGCAAATATCAGTGAAAACAAGGTAAGCACGGATGCGAGCCCGCTTAAAGCTCCAACCTGCGCTAATGATTTAGTTGACCCAAAAATAGAGATAAGCCAAACAGTAATTTGGCTGGATAGGCAGTAATAAATAGAAGTTGGCAACACCCGTTTTACGGTCTTAACAATCTCCTTATGCACCTCCGGATCTGTACCGTGGCTGAGGTCGGCGTGTGTAGATGAAATTTTCCTGAGCCGCAGATTTGCCCACGCCCTTGAAACACCGTTTCCCAGGATTGCGACATAAGTCCACGGGAATATGAATAATGTTAGCCCGATCATCACTGCCCGAACTATACTTGCAAACATTTGATTTTTTTGCAAGGGCAACAAATCCTGTTTAAGTTTTGGTGCTACTTCTAACAAACTATCTGATAAAGCAGTTAAAAAAGCCGGTATTAGTGATAAGCTAATCAGCACCGTCATTATCCAGCTTGCACCATGATAGTGAAGGAAATAAATCAGAATAGGAAGCGAAATAAGCAGGCTGGCTATCGCAAATTTTTTCCGGAGTGCTAAACCTGTCGCAATAACGGCGCCCAATTTCTTTTTATCTGTCCAAACCTTTGCACCTTGAGCCATAACACCCGTTGAAATGCCTCCGTCGGACAAGAGCGTCATTGTACCTAACATGGTATTGGCTAAAACGTACAATGCATATTCTTTAGTTGGCAACAAACGGACAATCATAATACCGCTTGCAAAACTCAATGCCTGTATCAGTCCTTGTGCTAAAGCGGTTATCGAGACCAGCTTGCCATAATGGAATAATTTCGAGTCCTTTATTTTAAGCGATATCTCCATTCAGTTTACTATGTAAATTCATTTTTAAAATTGCTTTAACTTCTATAACATTTGAGAGCTTACAGACAAGCACAAAGTTTATTTTAATCTGCAGAGGAATTGAAATAAAATCCTTCCAATTTGTCTTCGACTCAATGACCTATGAACAGACAGCCGAGTTTCAAATTAATCTGAACATTACTTAACTATACAATTATTCTTTAATATTTCGCACTCCATTTGACACCTTAGAAATTAGAATATCATCTAATGCAGTCGATATAGGATGCTATACGATCATTAAAGGAATGCTATTGATTTACATCTCTGTTAAATATCCTACTAAAAAAACCTTTTTTTGGCTCGGATCCATAAGAACCATAGCCATACCCGTAACCATACCCGTAGCCGTAGCCATATCCGTAACCATATCCATAGCCTCTTGAAGCAGCAATATCATTTACGATTAACGCTATTTGAGGTATCTTTTTTTCACGATATAAAGACTGAGGTATATTTAACTGTTTCTTGAAAGTATAATTCTGCCTAACAATATATAATGTCAAAGCAGCGTATTTGGCTAACAACTGAGCGTCGGTAACCAAGCCAATAGGAGGTGCATCTATTATAATGTAATCAAACTGCTTTTCTACGTCACTGATTAACATTTGCATCCTGTCGTTCAGAATTGTTTCTGTTGGGTTTGGGGGAATAGGCCCAGAACTTATCACAAACAAGTTTTCATTGTAGGGAGTTTGCGTTACTATATCAGAAGATTTGATATCGGAAGAAAAAATATAGTTTGTAAAACCCAAATCGTTTTTTAACCCCAATTTCTTCGAAAGCGTAGGTTTACGTAAATCCATTTCCATCAACAGTACTTTTTTTCCAGATATGGCCAGAACCATACCCAAGTTTACCGCTATAAACGATTTCCCCTCACCCGACATGCTGGATGTAATCAATATAGTTTTATCGCTGGGATTGGAAAGAAAAAACTGCAAATTTGTTCTTATTGCCCTAAACTGCTCAGATATAGCAGACCTTGATTTTGAATCGACAATAATTTCGCCACTTGTAGTACCATTGTTTGATATCTCACCAACAACAGGCACATTTGTTGATCTTTTTATATCTTCTTTTGTAATTATTTTGGTATTTAAAATATCAATCAGGTAGATCACACCTATAGGAATTGATAATCCTATTATAAATCCCATCAATATAATTAGTGAAGGCTTTGGCCCAACGGGGCTGTTAGATGACTTAGGCGTATCAATAATTCTTGAATTGGGTATGTTAGAAGTTTTTCCAATAGCTGTTTCCTCACGCTTTTGCATCAGAAATATATACAACTCCTGTTTTATTTGCTGCTGTCTTGCCATTCCCAAATAAATCCGTTCCTTTTTCGGAACACTATTAAGAATGCCTTGAAACTTTTCGGATTTCCGGCTAAGATTTGCCTTGGTAATATTAAGCAATTGAAGATTACTTAATAAGTTTCGCAGCATATCTTTGCGTAACCCAGATATTTGTTGGTCAATATTAACTATAAACGGGTTGTCTTCTGTTGAGGAAAGTAATAACTTATCCCTTTGAACAATTAAACTATTGTAACGATCAATTAGCAAAGAAAACCCTGGGTCTTGAATTAATGAAGATGGGAAAACCCTTTTATTTTTCTCATCTTTCAAATATTCTTTAAGAGTATTGAGAATATTAATCTGCGTTTCAGCCTTACCTAATTCGTCCAAACTAGTATTTGTATTATCTACCACTAATTTCGATTGCTCGGTCATATCGGCAAGTTTGTTATCTTGCTTAAATGTTTGAATTCCGCCTTCAATATCGCCAAGTTCTTTGCCCACCAATATCAGTCGATCTTCAATAAAGGATATTGTACTATCAGCTATAATATCTTTGTCTCTTCTATTATCAAGTTGATATTCTTTAATTAAAGAATTAAGTATAACTTCTCCTTTTTTGGGTACCGGATAAGTGAAACTCAAATTAATAATTGAAATTTGTTTTCCGGCGAGTGTAACTGTCAAACCTCCCATAAATTGGGATACGCGAGAGTCAAAAGGCGCCACGCTAAACGAAAGAGGGCCACTATTAGGTAGAGGAACGGAAGCATTGCGCTCAATTTTGATCACTCCCAATCCTTTTAAAAAGAATGGCTGATCAAAAGTCACAGTTTTTTTAAAAGTTTCTTTTGAGAGGTCAACTTTATCCCCTCTTATATTTACAAAAAATTTCCCGGGTTTAAGCGTATCTGACTTATTAACAAACTTAACTATAAAGGGCGACGGGTACAATTCTGAACTTTTAAACCGGCCTTCATATTGATAACTAACTTCCGCATCTAATTTTGATACAACAGTTTCCATCAAATGACGCGTTTGAATAATTTGAGCCTCGTTATCTACACTACTTGTAGGGTTCAACAAGGCAGTTAAATCCGATAAGCCTTTATTGCCTCCACCAGAACTATTATCATCCTTTATTAAAATAGAAGCCTTAGTAACAAATACAGGAGTTAAATATTTGGTATAAAAATTAGATGCAACTACACAAAGAATAACAGAAATAATAATGTAAGGCCATTTGGATAAAATTTTGGCGAATAGGTACTTTGAATTAGAATCATCCTGTGTCTCATCCAAAATTTCGTTCGAATATTCGTTGTTATTCATTCTATTAAAATTCAAAAATTATTTAGTCCGGATCAAAATACTTATCAAGGTAATAATAGCAATACCAATCGATATATTTCTAAAAGTATCAGCGTCATTGGCGGTGCTTATTTTTGCCTTACTAGCTTCCACGTATATTAAATCATTCTGGGTAAGATAATAATACGGCGATTTAAATATTTCGGAACTACCCAGGTTTAGCCTTGCATATTCCTTATGCCCATCGTGTTCCCTGATTACCAAAACATTTTCTCTTTTGCCATAAATCGTTAAATCTCCGGCCAAGCTAATTGCGTCTATCACCGATACCTTTTCATTTGGCAATATGTATGATCCGGGACGATTAACCTCTCCTAAAACATTAACTTTATAATTTGCAAACCGAACTTGAACAGACGGAAATTTAAAATCATGCAATGATTTATTTGTTATTAACTCACTGGCTTGCAATGTAGTTAACCCGGCAACTTTTACATTACCGATAATGGGGATTTGAACTTCGCCATTTTTATTTACCAGGTATCCGGTTACGGCTGTTTGACCTGAAGAACCCGAAGCAGTATTGGCATTAGCCTGATTAAGAGTAGCAGTTACAGTAGGATCGGTAGTCTGAACCGTTATGGATAGAATATCGTCAGTTTGAATTAATGGTTCTTTAAATACAGCAGTGTTAATATTCCTTTTTGATGCAGAATCAACCAGGTCGGTAAAATAGACTGATTTTTTTGTTGTATAACACGAAGTAAAACAAAATGACACGAAAAGTGCGACAAGAAAACTCTTCTCTAATTGATATTTATGCATTAATAATTGGATTAATGTTTTAACAAATGTAATAAAAAAACTCAAATATTATCAAATTCGCATTTTTTTTCTGTTTTTTTTATTCTTATTCAATTGCAGGTTATAAATATTCAAAGTCTGATATAATGACCCGCAGGATAAAATTAATTTAGGTTTGAGCCAACTGAGGCTACCGGGTTAGTTTTGTTTCGGCCAGTTTTTATTAAGGTTTGTCTCTTTCCGATAAAATAAGGCAGATAGTTATTAAACAAGTAAATGAATATCATAAGGAAAACCCAAAGTAACAATTGCCGCCCCAGCAACGACAAAACTCCATTTATATTTAATTCGCTAAATATCTTGACGAGCGCCAGTTTAATCACTTGGTGCATGCCCAGTATAACTAAAGTATTTGTACCAAGGTAAACAAAAATTCTTTTGCAAAAACCGGCAAAAATTGAGGTATTATGATCAAGGGCATTAGATAGTAAAAAAACAAACATACAACCAGCCAAAGCGGATAGGTACACATATAGGTAATTCCCCATTTCATTTTTAAATAAATCAAATCGTCCATGATTTAAAAAGCAAAAAATAAAATTTATACCTATAAATATTATTAATAAAAGCGAAGTTCTTAATTTATTTATAGCTTTTAAGAATAGCTTTAGTTTCTGTGAACCAAGGTTACCAAAGCCGTAAAATGCAATGGCAGTAAATACAGCTTGAGCATTGTATGGAAAACGGATGCCCAATATAGTTAAATAAAACCCAATTAAGGACAATGCAACTAAGCATCCAATCAAAAGCAAATCGCTCAAATATCTTCTAAGTAAATAATAAAACAATTCGGTGAGGTATAACACGGGGATAAACCAAAGCGCTAAGCCGGAACCATGGATAAGTACGGACGTGATTCCAAAAGTGGAATTTAATAAATATTCAACCAGTAGCGAAATAGCTACAAAGAAAAAATATGGCCTGATAAGGCCTGAATTTCTCTTTGTAAATAGTACGCCAAAACTCGGATACTTATCAATTGAAAATAATATACCCGAGATAACAAAAAATAATGGCATGTGAAAAGACCATATCCACCAGGATATTTTAGCAGACGGGCCAGAATGCCCTAACACAACCAATAGTATACCAATTCCCTTAGCTATATCAAGCCATTCAACCCTTTTCGGCTTTTGTACATTTGAATATTCCATGTTGCTTTTGAATTGCTTGTGATTATAACATGTGGCTAAATTTTGAAATGTGCGGGTGTGAAAGTCTTAATTTATCGTATCCAATATAAAAACTCCTCATATTTTTCTCCCTAAATAAAATGTTATGTAATGTTTAAATTTAAAGCCTGATGGTGTTAACGGTTTTATCTACTGAAATTTGTAATATAAATTTGCAATATCTATACTTCTATCTTCACTTTTATTTTTAGTCCAAAAATATAATCTGAAAGTCGTGGGTAACTTAACATTACTGTCCGGATCTAATTTAGCAATTTGCACCATCGGTAAAGATGCATATTTTACGCTAATTATATTATTTTTTGACGATATAGTTAGTGGTTGAAATTTACCCACTAAGCTTCGTAAGTTATTTTTATCCATATGTGTTAATATTTTTTCATTAACATATATTTGAGCATCATTTCCCCTATCATCCTCGTGAATAAAAAAACGAACAACAATCTTTTTATTGTTATCTAAAATCTCAACAAAACTACCACCATCCCCAGTATTGTCTACATTGGAGCCTTTATTAAAATAGTTACCTTCAAAACTTATCAGCCCATTAATATTCCAGGCAGAAACGTTACCCTTGGTGGCCAGATCTCTTGATACAATTGCGGCTGAATTATTACCTTGTCTAAATAAAGTATATAAATCTGGAGATGAAAACCTATCGTAAGTTTTTATACTTGTTGAAGCCGTCCAAAACTTAGTAATACGGGATGTGCTATCCTCCTTAACTGGACTCCTATCCCATCCATAACGATTATCTTCGAGCAAAGCTGCATGAGGAACGTTTTCCAAAAGGTCAAACCCTTTTAACCTGTCGGGAAAATTGGCCGGATACAACTGCGCTTTCGGAATAATTTCCATCTTCTGACTGGCACTTGCCCAACTTAGACTAACCGGAGATGACTTATCGACATGACAAGCTTCAACCTTAATAGGATACACGCTACCGGCCACCAGCATAATACTTGCTGTGTCAACGTGAGATTTATTTCCAATTAATAAATTCCCGTTAATCCACACCCGTAAATTTACCCCTATGGCATGAAATACATATCGTTCTGAATATTTTGCTTTGATGAAGCCTTGCCAACTTACCGAAAAATCGCTGGTATTTTGGATACCGTATGCAGAAGGTAATTTAACAGATGCTAAATTGAGGTCGATTTGGTTGTCTATCCTGGTTGTTTTAATTTTAAGATTATCAAGATCCGGACCTTCGTAGTACTCAGCCAATAACCCGTGGGCATTATTTGCAACCGTAGCAGGAATAATCTGCTCTTTTACAGAATTTAGGTTGCTGATCTTCCAGCGATGTACTCCCCCATGATAGGATTCATCATTATGATATAAATACAGATCGTTGTGAACTTTCACCAAAGCTCCAGAAAAGGCATTGCCGGCCATCATAGCCGGAGCTTCTTTACCAGATACCTCAGGCCCTGTTATGCCGAACTGAGCAATCAATAATCCGTCGGTATTTACATAGTTCCATTTATTAGTCTGGTTATTCTTCCATGACTCACCATGATAGCCCCAAATAATATTGTCTCCACTTACCAATACGGTGCTCCCGGGATATTTTACATAATTTCCACTATCATACGAACCGTCCCGTGGAAACTCACCCTCATATCGCCTTCCAATATTCATAGCCGTACGCCATAACCACTTGTTGCTCCCCACTTTGATACCTCCCAAATGCCATTGATTTCCATCACGGGGCGATAGCCCTGCTTCAAATGATATCAATGTTCCAGATGAAGTTACCGACCCCGACCTAAGTGTGGTATAATTACTCCAATAGACAGGATCGTTTGCAGTAACCGGGGGAGAACTGGCCAATGTGACCTCCTCGCCCCATGACGGATTGCCGACGTTATCGAATCCGGTTAACGCACGCTCTGTCCATACTGTCGACATTCCAATTTGAGCTTTTGAAACCCTCCTTAAAGAACCGTCAGGATAAAGTTGCGTGTTATCGTCTTTAATTATTATTGACGTTATCCGTAAGCCATCCTTTGCAAACTCAGCCAGTACCCAAGAACGCTTCGCTCTGTCAAATAAAAGAGTATAAGTTTTATTATTTGATAATGTGGCTAAATTTCTAAATCTGCTGAACTGATCATCTAAGTTTTTAGGAACCTTGGCACCCCAATTTTTCCATAACAGCCAAGAGCCATTGTTTGGCCTTAAAGGTTTCGAATAGTCTATTTTAAACTCTAAGTAGTCGGAAAAAACCCTCACAGGATTAGTAACATCTGCATTGGTATTGTAGGAAATAGGCCGGTACATGATATCGTCAATAAAAATTTTATTGGCCCCGTAATGCAATGTCCTGCCGTTTCCCGGATCTTCAACCCAAAAAGATCCATCAGGCTGAAAAGCTATAAAGGTTGGTTGATCGGAGATCTGGTCGCTAAAATAGAATTTATAATTGGTCACCGATGGATCGTTACTATAGCCGCCATGAGCACCTAATGACCAAATTTCCAATCCTGTTAAATTATCAAATGCTTTTACTTGCTGGCTACCACCGGCATCAGCCACTAATATTTTGCTATTATCAGGAGAAACAGAAACAGCTAAGGGATTTTCCAGATTTGGCAATATGATATTCAAAGGAGTGAGGTGGCCATCACTATTTACCTTAAATTTTTCTACGATTTTTTTTTGATGAAGATCCTTATACACTACCCATAGATTATCTTTTTGATCAACACATAAAGATTGGGGATACGTAAACGGAACTACCTGAACTACAGATCCGGTATTCTTATTAATAACTGTTAACTGGTTACTATTGCTATGAGCAACAAAAAGGAATTTCGATTTAGTTTGTACAGCCAAACCCGTAATTGCAGACTTGGCAATACTACCGGTATCAATTGCACTTTTATATAGCCGGCCGTATTTGGCCTTATACGTCTTTCCGCTGGCAAATGAAATTTCGGAGTCGTCTGCAACACTTGTAGCAAATACAAAACTTTTATCTGTCAATTTTATATCCGTGCCGGCCCAGTAAACTTTCTCACCATCAGTACAAACAAACTGAGTTGAGATGCCCTTTGTTAAAATTACTTGTTTTTGTTGCGGATGAGAAGCCGTTAATTTAAATGTACTGGCATCCTGTTCGGTAAAATTTATTGAAAAATAGCCTGTGTTCCCGGCAAATGCCATGCACGAAATTTTATTCATGGCATGATGCACGCTTGGACCGGTTAATGAATCAGATGTATTGCCAATTACCCCCTCCCAAGTATACGTTACATTATTTGAGAGTATTTTTATATTGTAATTACCGTCGGCGCATAAAACGCCCAAATCGTCCATACCATCCCATGTTCTGGTATAGCTTCCTTTGTTTAGCCTTACGGCATTCCACAAGGTTCTTATTAATGTACCATCGGCTTTATAAACTCCGGCGCTTGTAGTACAATTAGTACTCAGAGAAAATGTAAATGTGATAATGCCAGATTTAACCGAGCCTTGATGATGCAACTGTTGAAAAGCCGCATTTATTATTTTCACCTCGCATTTTCTACTTGCAAATGTCGCACCAAAACAAAAGTAAACGCTGAAATAAAGAATAATGATGCTTAGAAGAGAAAATAACTTGTAAGAATAACTTCTGATCATCTTTTTTTTATTACAGCTTTAAGCTTTGTTACGCCTGTCCCATCGTCCCCCCAAAATTCATCGGGAAACCCGTGGGGTCCTCCTGGATTTTGATGCGGCCGTTTGTAGCTTCAAATTTTTCTATGTTATCGCTTAAAGCGGCAAGCAGCCTTTTAGCATGCTCGGGAGTTAAAATTATTCTTGATTTTACCTTGGCTTTGGGTACGCCGGGCATCAGCCTGATAAAGTCGACCACAAATTCCGAATTGGAATGGGTGATGATGGCCAGGTTTGAATAAATACCTTCGGCTACCTCTTCCGACAATTCGATGTTTAGTTGGTTTTCGTTTTGTATATCCATAGTGGGATAAAAATAAAAAAGTCCTCTCTGAAAAGAGAGGACTTTGTAAAGTTTATTTATTCGGCAGAAATTAAGCTTCTACTTCTTCTTCGGTTTTGGAAGCCATCAGGCGGTCGAATTCTTCTTTCGATCCTACACGGACGTTGTCGTAGATCCTTAAGCCTGTTCCTGACGGGATTAAGTGTCCAACAATTACGTTTTCCTTCAAACCTAACATCTTATCTACCTTACCCGCAATCGCTGCTTCGTTCAGTACTTTGGTAGTTTCCTGGAACGATGCTGCAGACATAAACGATTTGGTACCTAAGGATGCCCTGGTTATACCTTGAAGCATTGGGCTTGATGTGGCTGCAATAGCATCTCTAACTTCAACCAACTTCAAATCCTTACGTTTCAGGATTGAATTCTCATCTCTGAGTTTTCTTACCGAAACGATCTGGCCTGGCTTCATGTTATTGGAATCTCCCGGATCAACAACAACCTTCTTATCGAAGATCTCGTCGTTTTCTACCATGAAATCCCATGAGTTAACGGCTTCCTTCTCCAAGAACTTGGTATCACCGGCATCTTCAATGGTTACCTTCTGCATCATCTGGTGAACAATCACTTCAAAGTGTTTGTCGTTGATCTTCACACCCTGTAAACGGTAAACTTCTTGTATACCATTCACCAGGTATTCCTGAACAGCTGCCGGGCCTTTGATAGCCAGGATATCGGATGGAGATATAGAACCATCAGAAAGTGGCATACCAGCTTTCACAAAGTCGTTATCCTGTACCAGGATGTGTTTAGACAATGGAACAAGGTATTTCTTGATCTGCCCGTCTTTTGATTCGATGGTCATCTCGCGGTTACCACGTTTAACACCACCTAAAGTTACCACACCGTCAATCTCGGTTACTACAGCCGGGTTTGATGGGTTACGTGCTTCAAACAACTCAGTTACACGCGGTAAACCACCGGTGATATCTCGTGTTTTTCCGGTTGAACGCGGTATCTTGGCAATAATTTGTCCGGTTTGGATTTTCTCACCTTCATCAACCGCGATGTGCGCTCCTACCGGGATGTTGTATCCCTTAACAACGGTACCTTTTTCAGCGATTTGGATAACAGGGTTTTTAGTTTTATCCCTGGTATCAATAATTACTTTTTCACGGTGACCGGTTTGCTCGTCACTTTCTTCGCGGAAAGTAATACCTTCTAATATCGCTTCAAATTGTGCTTTACCAGCAAACTCAGAGATGATCACCGCATTGTACGGATCCCATGAACAGATACGGTCGCCTTTATGAATTTTGCTTCCGTCTTTCACATATAAGTATGAACCGTATGGAATGTTGTTACTTACAATAACTTTGTTAGTACCTTCTTCAATAATACGGAACTCACCCGAACGGCCTAAAACCACTTCAACTGCACCTTCTTCTGTTTGATATTCTACCGTACGAACGTTTTCAAATTCGATGACACCTTCAAACTTAGCATTGATCTGAGATTCTGCAGCGATGTTAGACGCGGTACCACCCACGTGGAATGTACGTAAGGTTAACTGCGTACCCGGCTCACCGATTGACTGTGCCGCGATAACACCTACAGCCTCGCCCATTTGCACGCGTTTTCCGCTTGCCAGGTTACGGCCATAACATAAAGCACAAACACCTCGCTTGCTTTCGCAGGTTAATACCGAACGGATCTCGATGCCTTCCAGCGGAGAGTTTTGAATTTTACGGGCAATTTCTTCTTCGATATCTTCGCCTGCAGAAACCAGTAGTTCGTTTGTTAACGGATCATACACATCGTGAAGAGAGGTACGGCCCAAAATACGGTCGTATAACGGCTCAACAATATCCTCGTTATCTTTTAATGCTGTTGTATAAATACCACGTAAGGTACCACAATCGGTATCGCCTACAATCATATCTTGCGCAACATCATGTAAACGACGGGTTAAGTAACCAGCATCCGCAGTTTTTAACGCTGTATCCGCCAAACCTTTACGAGCACCGTGGGTTGAGATGAAGTATTCCAATACCGACAAACCTTCTTTAAAGTTCGATAAGATCGGGTTTTCGATAATCTCACCGCCAGAACCTGATTTTTGTGGCTTAGCCATCAGTCCCCGCATACCGGCCAGCTGCCTGATCTGTTCTTTTGAACCACGGGCACCAGAATCAAGCATCATGTATACTGAATTGAAACCTTGATTATCGGTAGACAGTATTTCCATCACGTTTGCAGTTAAACGGTTGTTAATACGTGTCCAAACGTCGATGATCTGGTTGTAACGCTCGTTGTTGGTAATGAAACCCATGTTATAGTTATTCATTACTTCGTCAACCTCTTTAGATGCTTGCTCAATCAGAGTTACCTTTTCAGCAGGGATATTCAAGTCTTTCAGGTTAAACGACAAACCACCGCGGAATGCCATTTGGAAACCTAATTCTTTAATATCATCCAAAAACTGAGCAGCACGTGCCATACCGGTTACCTTAACAACGGTACCGATAATATCACGTAATGATTTTTTAGTTAAAAGTTCGTTAATATAACCCACTTCGATAGGCACGTGCTGGTTAAATAACACACGGCCAACAGTAGTATCAGTTAACTTATTAACGATGCTGCCATCGCGTTCCTTAACGTTTACTTTAACTTTGATAAAGGCATGCAGGTCAACTTTTTTCTCGTTGTAAGCAATAATTACTTCTTCCGGAGAATAAAAGCTTAAGCCTTGCCCCTTCACTACTCTTTCTTCGTCAGTTTTGCGGCCTTTTGTAATATAATACAAGCCCAAAACCATATCCTGAGATGGTACTGTAATTGGGGTACCGTTAGCAGGGTTTAAAATATTATGCGATGCAAGCATCAATATCTGGGCTTCCAAAATTGCGGCGTTACCAAGTGGTACGTGAACTGCCATCTGGTCACCGTCAAAATCCGCGTTGAAAGCCGTACAGGTTAAAGGGTGCAACTGGATAGCTTTACCTTCAATCAGCTTCGGCTGGAACGACTGGATACCTAAACGGTGCAACGTAGGCGCACGGTTTAATAATACAGGGTGTCCCTTCAATACGTTTTCCAAAATATCCCAAACTAAGGGGTCTTTACGGTCAACAATCTTTTTAGCTGATTTTACCGTTTTAACCACACCTCTTTCAATCATCTTACGAATGATGAATGGTTTAAACAACTCGGCAGCCATATCTTTTGGTAAACCGCATTCGTGTAATTTAAGGCTTGGGCCTACAACAATTACCGAACGGGCCGAGTAATCAACACGTTTACCTAATAAGTTTTGACGGAAACGGCCTTGTTTACCTTTTAATATATCAGATAATGATTTTAAGGCACGGTTACCTTCGGTTTTTACGGCGTTAACTTTACGTGAGTTATCAAATAACGAATCTACAGCTTCCTGTAACATCCGTTTTTCGTTACGTAAAATTACTTCGGGTGCTTTAATCTCGATCAACCGTTTTAAACGGTTGTTACGGATAATTACCCTGCGGTATAAATCGTTCAAATCGGAAGTAGCAAAACGGCCACCTTCCAACGGAACTAACGGACGCAATTCCGGTGGAATTACAGGAACGATCTTCACGATCATCCATTCCGGGTTGTTCTCGATACGTGTTTTAGCATCGCGGAAAGCTTCAACAACTTGTAAACGTTTTAAAGCCTCGTTTTTACGTTGTTGTGAAGTTTCATTAGCAGCCTGGTGACGCAGATCATACGATTGCTGATCCAGGTCAAGGCGTTTTAATAACTCTTCTAAAGCTTCAGCACCCATTTTGGCAACAAACTTCTGAGGGTCTTTGTCGTCAAGGTATTGATTTTCTTTAGGTAGCGTATCCAGGATATCTAAATATTCTTCCTCTGTCAGGAAGTCCATTTTATTGATACCGTCGGTTTCTTTGATACCGGGCTGGATAACTACGTATCTTTCGTAATAAATGATCAGATCCAGTTTTTTAGTAGGCAAGCCTAATAAATAACCGATTTTGTTTGGTAACGAACGGAAATACCAGATGTGCGCAACAGGAACCACCAGGTTAATGTGCCCCATGCGCTCGCGGCGAACTTTCTTTTCGGTTACTTCAACACCGCAACGATCACAAACGATACCCTTGTAACGGATACGTTTGTATTTACCGCAATGGCACTCATAATCTTTAACCGGACCGAAAATACGCTCACAGAATAAACCATCGCGCTCGGGCTTGTAAGTCCGGTAGTTGATGGTCTCTGGTTTTAAAACTTCGCCACTTGAACGCTCCAGTATAGACTCCGGAGAGGCTAAACTGATGGTGATAGTGGTGAAATTACTCTTGATTTTATTATCCTTTTTGTAAGACATAGTCTCCTTTTGTTTAATCGTTGAAAGGTTGTAAAGTTGAAAAGTTGGAATGTTGATGATAACCTTTCAACATTCAAACTTTACAACCTTACAACAAAAACTCTTATTCTAATGTGATATCCAAACCTAAACCTCTTAACTCGTGAACCAATACGTTGAATGATTCAGGAACGGATGGTGTAGGCAGATTTTCGCCTTTAACAATAGCTTCGTAGGTTTTAGCACGGCCCACAACATCATCCGACTTCACAGTCAGGATCTCTTGCAGAATATTAGCTGCTCCGAATGCTTCAAGAGCCCAAACCTCCATCTCACC
Source organism: Mucilaginibacter paludis DSM 18603 (assembly GCF_000166195.2). Taxonomy (NCBI): domain Bacteria; kingdom Pseudomonadati; phylum Bacteroidota; class Sphingobacteriia; order Sphingobacteriales; family Sphingobacteriaceae; genus Mucilaginibacter; species Mucilaginibacter paludis. The sequence goes on along the minus strand of NZ_CM001403.1, from coordinate 5,063,563 downwards.
AAAACGCTGACCACCAAATTGAGCTTTACCACCCAATGGTTGTTGTGTAATTAACGAGTATGGCCCGATAGAACGTGCGTGCATCTTATCATCAACCATGTGGCCTAATTTAAGCATGTAAATTATACCAACAGTAGTTTGCTGATCAAAGCGATCGCCCGTTAAACCATTGTACAGGTAAGTACGGCCTGAAGCGGGGATACCTGCTTTGGCTACCCACTCTTCTACCTCGTCATGGCTTGCACCATCAAAAATAGGAGTAGCAAATTTAACGCCCAGCTCTTTACCTGCCCATCCTAAAACAGTTTCGTAAATCTGTCCTAAGTTCATACGCGAAGGTACACCCAGCGGGTTCAACACGATATCAACCGGGGTTCCGTCTTCCAGGAACGGCATATCCTCGTCACGTACAATACGTGCAACGATACCCTTGTTACCGTGACGACCGGCCATTTTATCACCCACTTTAAGCTTACGCTTTTTAGCAATGTAAACCTTAGCCATTTGTACGATACCCGATGGAAGCTCATCACCTACGCTGATAGCGAATTTATCACGACGGTAAGCACCTAATTCTTCGTTAACTTTAATGTTATAGTTATGAAGCAAAAGTTTGATCAAATCGTTTTTATCATCATCAGTAGTCCATTTTGTTGGGTTGATGTTAGCATACTCCAGCTCCAACAATATTTTTTGAGTGAATTTAACACCTTTGGCTACCAATAATTCCTTGTAAACGTTGTAAACACCTTGCGACGTTTTGCCGTTAACGATCTCGAATAATTTATCAACTAAAGTATTCTTCAGATCCTTAATCGCTTTTTCGTGCTTGGTATCCAGTTTATCAATAGCTGCTTTTTCTTCTGCCTTTGATGTCTTTTTAGCACGCGAGAAAAGTTTGGTATCAATAACCACACCAGCAATTGATGGAGGTGTTTTTAAAGATGCATCCTTAACATCGCCTGCTTTATCACCAAATATTGCACGCAGCAATTTTTCTTCCGGTGATGGATCTGATTCCCCTTTCGGTGTAATTTTACCGATCAGGATATCACCTTCTTTTACTTCGGCACCAACACGGATAATACCGTTCTCATCAAGGTCTTTAGTGGCCTCTTCTGATACGTTAGGGATATCCGGTGTTAACTCTTCTTCGCCACGTTTGGTATCACGCACTTCAAGCTCAAACTCTTCAACGTGAAGAGAAGTGAAGATATCCTGTGATACAACGCGCTCAGAAATCACGATCGCATCCTCAAAGTTGAATCCCTGCCAAGGCATGAATGCTACTTTTAAGTTACGGCCCAGTGCCAACTCGCCATCTTGCGTGGCATATCCTTCGCAAAGTACTTGTCCCTTTTCAACACGTTGTCCTTTTTTAACAATCGGTTTCAGGTTGATGGTGGTACTCTGGTTAGTTTTCTTAAATTTAATTAAGCGGTATGATTTGCTATCACCTTCAAAAGAAACCAAACGGTCCTCTTCGTTACGGTCATATTTAATACGGATCTCGTTAGCATCAACATATTCAACCACACCATCGCCTTCGGCGTTGATCAGCGTACGCGAATCTTTAGCCACACGGCCTTCCAAACCTGTACCAACAATAGGCGCTTCCGGACGTAACAATGGTACGGCCTGGCGTTGCATGTTTGATCCCATCAAGGCACGGTTAGCATCATCATGTTCCAGGAAAGGAATTAACGATGCCGCGATAGAAGTGATCTGGTTTGGAGCGATGTCCATATAATCTAACCTTGCAGGCTCGATAATCGGGAAGTCACCCTCAAAACGGGCTTTTACACGCGGGGTGCTGAAGTTACCGTTGTCATCATAGATAGCGTTAGCCTGGCCGATGGTTTTTCCGTCTTCATCTTCTGCCGATAAATATACAACTGGCTCGTCCATCATCACCTTACCATCAGACACACGTTTGTACGGTGTTTCGATGAAACCAAGGTTATTGATTTTGGCGTGGATACATAATGAAGAAATCAAACCAATGTTCGGGCCTTCGGGAGTTTCAATGGTACACAACCTGCCATAGTGCGTGTAGTGTACGTCACGAACCTCAAAACCTGCACGCTCACGAGACAGACCACCGGGCCCAAGGGCTGACAGACGACGCTTGTGCGTAATCTCTGCCAGTGGATTGGTTTGGTCCATAAACTGTGATAACTGGTTTGTTCCGAAGAACGAGTTGATCACAGATGAAAGCGTACGTGCATTGATCAGGTCGGTTGGTGTAAATACCTCGTTATCGCGAATGTTCATACGCTCACGGATGGTACGGGCCATACGGGCCAAACCTACACCGAATTGTGCGTACAGTTGCTCACCAACGGTACGTACACGACGGTTTGACAAGTGGTCAATATCATCAACTTCGGCTTTGGAGTTGATCAGCTTGATCAGGTATTTAACAATGGCGATGATATCGTCTTTGGTTAACACCTTTACCTCGTTAGGGGTATTCAATTTCAACTTGCGGTTGATGCGGTACCTGCCCACATCGCCAAGATCATATCTTTTATCCGAGAAGAATAAACGATCGATGATACCACGTGCTGTTTCTTCATCAGGTGGTTCAGCGTTACGTAACTGGCGATAGATGTGCTCAACCGCTTCCTTCTCAGAGTTTGATGTATCCTTTTGTAAGGTATTATATATAATAGTATAATCACCGCTGGTTGCAGCATCTTCCTTGTTCAGGATGATGGTTTTAACACCCGCGTCGATGATCATATCAATATGGTCGTCTTCTAAAACGGTTTCGCGCTCCAGGATGATTTCATTACGATCGATAGAAACTACCTCACCGGTATCTTCATCAACAAAATCTTCAACCCATTTTTTGAGCACCCTTGCAGCAAGCTTGCGGCCAATAAATTTCTTTAAGCCTGATTTGCTTACTTTTACTTCGTCGGCCAGTTCAAATAACTCCAAAATGTCTTTATCTGAATCATAACCAATTGCACGAAGCAAGGTAGTAACCGGGAACTTTTTCTTACGGTCGATGTAAGCATACATCACGTTGTTTACATCGGTAGCAAACTCAATCCATGATCCTTTAAAAGGAATAACACGGGCAGAGTATAATTTTGTACCGTTGGTATGGCGGCTTTGTCCAAAAAACACACCCGGCGAACGGTGAAGCTGCGATACAATTACACGTTCAGCGCCGTTGATAACAAATGTTCCTTTAGGTGTCATATAAGGGATAGTTCCCAGATACACATCCTGAACAATGGTTTCAAAATCTTCGTGCTCTTCATCATTACATGACAGGCGAAGTTTGGCCTTTAAAGGTACGCTGTGTGTTAATCCACGCTCAATACACTCCTGGATATCGTAACGTGGCGGATCAATAAAGTAATCAAGAAACTCCAGAACGAAAATGTTTCTTGAATCTGATATCGGAAAGTTTTCAGCAAACACCTTAAACAAACCTTCTTTATGACGGTTGTCTGAAGTAGTTTGTAATTGAAAAAACTCCTGGAAAGACTGTAACTGTACATCCAAAAAGTCGGGATATTCCAGAACTTTTCTGCTGGTTGCAAAGTTTACTCTTTGATTTATTTTGTTTGCCAAGGGATTATAATTTTAGTTTATTAATAAACTTTAGATGTTAGATATTAGTATTGAGACATGAGACAGCGCTTAAAAAATTTACTTTAAAAGCACAAAACACCCCGTAATAACCAAATCTGGATACCTGCCGGCAGACATGCCAGCGCGAATCTCAAAGCAATATAAACGACAATAGACCCCGACCAATTATTGGTCGGAGTCATATGCTATTGGGCCTTATCGGGTTAAATTACTTAACCTCAACAACTGCTCCTGCTTCTTCTAATTGTTTTTTCAAGCTTTCAGCTTCCTCTTTAGTTACACCGGTTTTCACTTCTTTAGGTGCACCGTCAACTAAATCTTTAGCTTCTTTCAAACCTAAACCAGTCAGGTCTTTTACCAACTTAACAACTGCTAACTTAGCGCCACCAGCTTCTTTCAAAATTACATCAAACGCTGTTTGAACTGCTTCTTCTGCTGGAGCATCGCCACCTGCTGAAGGAGCTGCTACTGCTACCGCTGCTGCTGCCGGCTCAATACCGTATTCGTCTTTTAAGATCTGAGCTAATTCGTTAACTTCTTTTACTGTTAAGTTTACCAATTGTTCAGCAAACGCTTTTAAATCTGCCATTACTATAAATTTTTAATGTTAAATACTTTGTTGTTTAAATCGAACTTAAGGTGTTCGTTAACCTCTTTCTTGTAATGTTTTAACAACACCAGCCAATATATTACCACCCGATTGAAGAGCAGAAATAACGTTTTTAGCAGGCGATTGCAATAAGCCAACGATCTCGCCGATAAGTTGTTCCCTTGATTTAAGGTTAACCAACGCATCTAACTGATTATCGCCAACAAATACGGCAGTATCAATGTAAGCCGCTTTTAATACAGGTTTATCACCACGTTTTCTTAGTTCTTTGATCAGTTTTGCCGGAGCAGTACCTGATTTAGAGAACATAATAGAAGATGAACCTTTCAATACATCGTAGATTTGGGTAAAATCACCGTCAACAGCTTCCATAGCTTTTCTGATCAGCGTGTTTTTGGTTACCTGCATCTTAATGTCGCTTTCGAAACATTTACGACGGATATCATTGATTTTTGCAACAGTTAAATCTGAAGTATCGGTAATATAGAAGTTACCGTACTCTTTCATTTGTTCAGCAAGGGCAAGAACAACTTCGTGTTTTTCTTCTTTATTCATGATTAGATCCCCGCTACTGTTTTAGTTTCAACCTGAATTCCGGGAGACATGGTTGAAGAGATATGAATACTCTTAAAATATGTTCCTTTTGCTGCCGACGGTTTTAGTTTTGAAATGATTTGAAGAATCTCCAAAGCATTCTCATAAATTTTATCAGCAGGGAAAGATACTTTTCCTATTGATGTATGGATAATACCGGTTTTATCAACCTTGAAATCGATTTTACCTGCTTTTACCTCAGTTACAGCTTTACCAACTTCTTGGGTTACTGTACCTGATTTAGGGTTAGGCATTAAGTTACGTGGGCCTAAAATACGACCCAAACGACCAACTTTAGCCATAACACTTGGCATAGTGATGATAATATCAACATCAGTCCATCCACCTTCAATCTTAGCAATATATTCATCCAAACCTACGTAATCTGCACCTGCGTCTTTTGCTTCTTGTTCCTTCTCAGGAGTACAAAGCACCAAAACACGTACAGTTTTACCGGTTCCGTGAGGTAAGGTTGCAATACCACGCACCATTTGATTGGCTTTACGCGGATCAACACCTAAACGAACGTCTATATCAACTGATGCATCAAACTTGGTAGTAGTTATGTCTTTTACCAAGGCAGTTGCATCCTGTAAAGAATACGCTTTGTTAACCTCAACTTTGGATAGTGCCGTTTTTTGATTTTTTGTTAATCTTGCCACTGTCTTTAAACTGATTTAGTTATTTAATTAATTCCAGGGCGCTGTACCAGAAACGGTAATTCCCATACTGCGAGCTGTACCTGCAACCATTTTCATGGCCGATTCAACTGTAAACGCGTTTAAATCAGTCATTTTATCCTTGGCTATAGTTTCAACCTGTTCCCAGGAAACATTCGCAACCTTTTTACGGTTGGGTTCAGCCGAACCACTCTTTAAACCTGATACTTCCAATAACTGGATAGCAACTGGAGGAGTTTTGATGATAAAATCAAATGACTTATCTACGTAAACTGTTATAACAACAGGCAATACTTTCCCTGGCTTGTCTTGTGTACGGGCATTAAACTGCTTGCAAAATTCCATAATGTTCACACCTTTCGCACCCAATGCAGGGCCAATTGGTGGGGATGGATTTGCAGCGCCGCCCTTAACCTGTAGTTTTACTAACGCACCGACTTCTTTTGCCATTTTTTTGATTATTTATTACTTAATGTTAGTAAGTGGAAGCTATGTAACATTTAAGAACTTTGTTTAGATTTGAGCGTTGAATCATGAGATTTGAAATCTCATTTTCTTTACTCTTATCTAAGCTATATTTATGTGATTTTGATTTTAATGCCGATAGAGTATCTTCATACTCTTCTCAAACATTTTAAACCTATTCTTTTTCAACCTGCATGTAATTCAATTCAAGCGGCGTACGGCGCCCAAATATCTTTACCATTACTTTGAGTTTCTTTTTCTCTTCGTTAACCTCTTCAATAACGCCGCTAAAACCATTAAACGGACCATCCATTACCTTAACGTTTTCGCCAATGTAATATGGTACATTCATCGTTTCGCCTTGTTCGCTCATCTCGTCAACCTTACCTAAAATACGGTTAACCTCGGCCTGGCGTAAAGGAATGGCATTACCGGCCTTATCACCTAAAAAACCGATTACGCTATTTATATTTTTTATAATATGCTCTAACTCACCATCAAGCGCGGCTTCCATCAGCACATAACCCGGAAAAAAATTACGCTCCTTAGCTATCTTCTTCCCATCACGCATCTGGTAGTATTTTTCCATCGGTATTAATACCTGTGGTACTAAATGCGAGATGCCTAAACGATTAATTTCGGCATCTATATATTGCTTAACCTTCTTTTCTTTCCCACTTATGGCTCTCACCACGTACCATTTCAACTGATCAGTCATCGATAAAATATTACGTTAATGATTTGTAGAAATACTGTAATAAACGACCAAACGACTCATCCATAAGCAAAACAATTAAAGCGATGATAACTGCTGCCACCAAAACTAAAATTGCACTATTTTGTAATTCGCCCCATGTAGGCCAGGTTACCTTGTCGGTAAGTTCCTCATACGACTCTTTAATATACTCAGTTACTTTAGCCATTTTTTTACTCTCTGCACGGGAACAAGGATTCGAACCCTGATCAAAGGTTTTGGAGACCTCTATTCTACCATTGAACTATTCCCGTTTATTATAAGAAAACATAAGTCCGCTTTTTTGATGGGCAGACTTATGTTTCTCAATTAACCTTTTATTGAAATTTTATTTCAAAATTTCTGTTACCTGGCCGGCACCTACAGTTCTGCCACCTTCACGGATAGCGAAACGTAAGCCTTTTTCCATCGCGATAGCGTTGATCAACTTTACAGTGATTGTTACGTTATCACCTGGCATAACCATTTCTACACCTTCGGCTAATGAAATCTCACCAGTTACGTCAGTAGTACGGAAATAGAATTGCGGACGGTATTTGTTAAAGAATGGAGTATGACGTCCACCTTCTGCTTTTGACAATACGTAAACCTCAGCTTTGAAATCTGTGTGAGGAGTTACTGAACCTGGTTTGCAAATAACCATACCACGACGGATGGCTTCTTTTTCAATACCACGTAATAATAAACCTACGTTATCACCTGCTTCACCACGGTCAAGAATTTTGCGGAACATTTCAACACCAGTAACGGTTGATTTTAAGTTCTCAGCACCCATACCCAAGATGTCAACCTGATCACCAGAGTTGATTACACCACGCTCAATACGACCGGTAGCAACAGTACCACGACCAGTGATTGAGAATACGTCTTCAACAGGCATCAAGAAAGGAAGCTCAGTTAAACGAGGAGGAATTGGGATATAGTTATCAACAGCATCCATTAATTCCATGATCTTACCAACCCATTTTGGATCGCCGTTAAGACCACCTAATGCTGAACCTTGAATTACAGGGATATCGTCACCTGGATATTCGTAGAATGATAATAATTCACGGATTTCCATTTCAACTAATTCTAATAATTCCGGATCATCAACCATGTCAACTTTGTTCATGAAAACAACAAGCGCAGGTACACCTACCTGACGAGCCAACAGGATGTGCTCACGGGTTTGTGGCATCGGACCATCAGTAGCAGCAACTACAATGATAGCACCATCCATTTGCGCTGCACCAGTAACCATGTTTTTCACATAATCCGCGTGACCAGGGCAGTCAACGTGAGCATAGTGACGGTTAGCTGTTGAGTATTCAACGTGAGCAGTATTGATGGTGATACCACGTTCTTTTTCCTCAGGAGCTGAGTCGATTGAATCGAAAGAACGGGCTTCTGATAAACCTGCGTCAGCTAATACTTTAGTGATAGCAGCGGTAAGGGTTGTTTTACCGTGGTCAACGTGACCGATTGTACCGATGTTTAAGTGCGGCTTACTGCGGTCAAACTTTTCTTTTGCCATGATTTATAAAATGTTTGTAGGTTAATTTTTATTTTCTAATTGTATAATACTAAAATTATAGAGCCAACAATGGGATTTGAACCCATGACCTCTTCCTTACCAAGGAAGTGCTCTACCACTGAGCTACGTCGGCTTTTTTTGTTAGCTGGTTATCGAGTGATTTGTTATTAAACTATTAAGAAGAAATCTGATCAACAAACCAACAACCTAATAAATAATAACTCAGCAACTAAATAACCCTCTGAGCGGAAGACGAGGTTCGAACTCGCGACCTATAGCTTGGAAGGCTATCGCTCTACCAACTGAGCTACTTCCGCTTTTATTTTAATTGTTGAATGATTGAGTGACTGAATAACTGACTGAAACTTTAAAAAGAAACATTCAATAACTCAAACCATCAATCATTCAAAACTAAATTGTGGGGGGAGAAGGATTCGAACCTTCGTAGCCGAAGCAACGGATTTACAGTCCGTCCCATTTGACCGCTCTGGTATCCCCCCAAGTTCATTTACGATTTTTGAATGACGATTCAGAATTTTTATATCCATACAACCTAAACAATAAATCGTAAATCCAACTGAGCCTCCTATCGGGATCGAACCAATGACCTACTGATTACAAGTCAGTCGCTCTACCAGCTGAGCTAAGGAGGCATATCGTTTTTTTAAAAGAACCACCCTTTTGTTTGTTTAGTCGTGTTGACTACCTCTCCAAAAGGGATTGCAAATCTACACAAATTAAAGGTCGAACAAAATTTTTTTTCAAAAAAAAATCGGCGGGTAATTATCCCGCCGAAAGTGCCTTAAAATCAACACATTTAATTTTATTCTTCTTCTACTAAACTGCTAAGCACAGTTTTGTCAACAGCGTTTTTCTTTTGTTTGTGCTTACCTATTTGTTTTATCAATGATTCTATTGCCAAATCTGTAGCTTCTTCAAACGTTTTGCATTGATACTTGGCAAATAGTTGATTACCAGGAAGCAAAAGCTTAATTTCAGTAATTTTATTGGCCTCGTCTTCTACATTTTCCAGTTTTAAATAAACTTCACCACTAATGATCTGATCAAAAAAAACATCAAGTTTATCAGCTTTTTTTTGGATAAATTCTAACAGTCTCTTGTCGGCTGTGAAGTGGATTGATTGGACTCTGATTTTCATGTTTTCTCCTGTTTTTACGCCTTTGGATGGGCTTGTTTATAAATGGACTTCAATCGCTCAACTGAGTTGTGCGTGTAAATTTGGGTCGCGCTTAAGTTAGCATGGCCCAAAAGCTCTTTAATAGCGTTTAAATCGGCACCGTGATTTAATAAACTGGTGGCAAAGCTGTGCCTTAACACGTGCGGACTTTTTTTATCCTGGGTTGATATGAGTGATAAATATTTCTGCACAATTAGATAAACCATTTTAGAATATGCGTTTGCTCCTTTACTTGTAACGATTAATGTTAAAGAATTGTTATTAAAATTTTCACTTTTCTTTATATTGATGTAATGTACCAACAGGAGTTTTAACTCGGAATGAATGGGGATAACGCGTTCTTTATTTCGCTTACCCAGCACCTTGATTGTGCCCTCGTAAATATCAATATCGGTTTCCTTCAAGCCAACAAGCTCCGCCAAACGGATACCGGTGCCGAAAAGCAACTCGATAACCAGCTTATCGCGCAAGCCGGTAAAACTATCATCAAATATTTGGGAACTGCTTAATAAAGATACTATTTTATCCTCCTCCACCACTACAGGAAGGCGCTTAGGGATTTTGGGAGCTTGTATTTTTGATGCCGGGTTAGCGGTAATGATACCTTCGCGCAGCGCAAATTTAAAAAAGGTACGCAGGCAGGATATTTTCCGGTTGATTGATTTGGCGGCCTGGTCATCGTTCATCAGCTGAACGATCCATTCCCGGATATCCTGGTACGTAATATCGGCGATATGGGATAGCGCCAACTTTACCTTTAACTCCGCTTCGGCAGGGGAAAGGTTATGATCTGCGGAGTTTGCGGTATAGGTAAAAAACTGATACAGATCTGTTTGATAAGCAGTAATGGTATGAGATGAAAACCGCTTTTCGTATCGAAGATATTGTATAAACCGCTCTAAAACCATAAAAACTATTTGCGCATCCAATATATGAATGTACAAATAGTTTTAATATGAAGTTAAGAAAAATTTAAATCTTGTTTTTCAACAAAAATTAAACGCTCTCGATGTTCATGTTTTGTTTGTAGATGGCGTGTTTTATTTCAGTTCTGCGGGTAACAGATTTTTTTTCGTACGCCTGACGGCTACGTAACTCTCTTAATACACCGGTTTTTTCGAATTTCTTTTTAAAACGTTTCAGTGCTTTATCTAATGATTCGCCGTCTTTAATGTTGATAATGATCATAAGTTCTACAATACCTCCTTTCAGGGACGGCAAAGGTAGCTATAATGTTTTGAAAATCAAAAACCTTTGTATAAATATTATAGCACAAGTAAATATTTATGATTGGGTATGCCTATTAATCTTTACTGCTCTATCCAACTTACTTTAACACTTCCCGGGCTATTACAATTTTTTGTATTTCGGATGTGCCCTCTCCAATGGTACAAAGCTTAGCATCACGATAAAATTTCTCGACCGGAAAATCCTTGGTATAGCCATACCCGCCAAAAATCTGTACGGCATCGTTGGCTGCTTTTACGGCTACTTCGGAAGCAAAGTATTTAGCCATAGCCGATTGTTTGGTCACGCTCTTATTGCGATTCTTTAAATCGGCAGCCTGCATAATCAGGAGTTGGGCCGCTTCAATCTCAGTGGCCATATCTGCTAACTTAAACGATATTCCCTGGAAGTTGCAGATGGGCTGCCCAAACTGATGACGCTCCTTAGCGTATTTTACAGCTGCTTCAAACGCCCCTTTAGCTATGCCTAATGACAGAGCTGCTATGGATATGCGCCCGCCATCCAGTACTTTCATAGCTTGTTTAAAGCCATCACCCTGGCTGCCTAACAGGTTCTCCCGGGGTACGCGGCAGTTATCAAAAATGAGTTCAGTTGTTTCAGATGCACGCATCCCCAGCTTGTTCTCCTTTTTTCCGTGTGTAAAACCATCAGTACCCTTCTCAACAACTAAAGCTGATATGCCATGCGAATCGCCTTTTTCGCCTGTTCTAACCATTACCACGGCTACATTGCCCGATTTGCCATGCGTTATCCAGTTTTTTGATCCGTTTACTACATAATGGTCGCCATCCAATATCGCCGTAGTATTCATACCCAACGCATCCGAACCTGTATTGGCCTCCGTTAAGCCCCATGCTCCTATCCATTCGCCTGTGGCCAGTTTAGGCAGCCACCTATGTTTTTGCTCCTCGTTGCCAAAAGCCAAAATATGCCCGGTGCATAACGAGTTATGTGCAGCCACCGAGAGGCCTATAGAGCCACACACCTTGGCAATTTCAACAATAACGGTAACATACTCAAAATAGCCAAAGCCCGAGCCTCCATACATCTCTGGCACCAACACCCCCATCAAGCCCAACTCACCTAACTTTTTAAACAAGTCTACCGGAAAGGTTTGCGTCTCGTCCCAATCCATCACATACGGCCGGATATTTTTTTCCGCAAAATCGCCAGCCATCCGGGCTACCATACGTTGGTTTTCACTTACGTAAAAATCATACCCAACAGTGGTATCCATTAAAGAAGTATCCATATTTTATATTGGTTTTAAACGAAGTTATAAAATATTATATAGCTTCATCAATACAAAAGCACAACAAATAATAGAATAAAATGGTTTTCAGTACAGATACTTAGTTTAGTTTAAATCAGGATATTTTAACAGGTTAGTATGCTTATTAAAAAAATTAACCATTATTTAATAATTGGCTAAAACAACGACACGCTCAGAGATAGGCCTGATTTTTTGCTCACCATTTAAAAACCCAAGGCCAACAACAAACGAAAATCCAGCCACTATGCCGCCCATCTCCTGGATCAATTCACTGGTAGCACTTACCGTACCGCCGGTGGCCAGCAAATCATCATGGATTAATATATGGCTACCCGGTTCAAACGCGTCGGTATGCAGCTCGATGGTGGCAGTTCCGTATTCAAGTTCATATACTTTACGCCTCACTGTAAAAGGCAGCTTACCGGCTTTGCGTACGGGTATAAATGGCACGCCAAGGCGCATGGCCAGCATTAAACCAAACAGAAAGCCACGGCTTTCAACACCGGCCACAGCATCAATACGCACGCCCTGTAACTGATCGGCAAAGGCCTCAACAATGTTATGACATAACGCGTGGTCTTTCAATATCGGGGTAATATCTTTAAAAACAATCCCGGGCTTCGGAAAGTCATGAATATCGCGAATAGCTGTTTTAATTTGTTGCTCTATCATTTGAAAGTTAAATAGGGCGCAATTTTACGCAAAATTCCTTCATCCAAAAGGGCAATATCCTTTAAATCATTAATAGAAGAGTAGTTGCCATGTTGTTTACGGTACTCAACTATGGCGTTCATTTGTTTAAAGTTGAGGTATGGAAACCGTCGCAAATCGTCAACAGCTACTTTGTTAATAGGTAGCTTAACTATCTTTTTAGGGTTAAGCACAAACTGTTTAGCCAATTGAGCATACTTTGCCGTATCAACGCCGTAAACTTCCATCAGTTGCTCTTTCTGGTAAAATCCGCCAAGTTGATTGCGGTAATTTATAATACGCTGGGCAAATGCGGGGCCTATACCCCTTAACGTGGTGAGTTGGGCAGAGTCTGCAGTGTTTAATTCTAAAATCACCCCTTCTTTTTTCACACTGCCTTCGCCCTCCGGCAAATCAATAAAGGGGGCCAACCGGGCATAGTCGGCGGCAGTAATAGTGTACATCTTCTGCACATCGGCCTTGGTATAAAACTTACCGCCTTTGGCTTCGTATTTTTTTATCCCGGCAACCTGGCGCGCACTTAAGCCCAATTGAAGCCACTGCGCCACAGGCAAATGATTAGGATTAAACCGATACATTACCGGGTGCGCCTCCTTAACATCATCCTCACCTTTAAATACGTTTTGAGGATCAATAGCAGGCTTAATTTTCTTCAAGCGGGCTATTGCCTGGTTAAACTCGTCCTGATCGACCAATTTATTGGGATAGAAATACTGAAAAACATAGGGCGCGGCCAATACCAAAGCGATAATAAGCATCAGCACAACCATTCCGTTCCACTCTTTTTTAGTTATTGCAAAGTAATTTTTAAATGCGCGTATCATTCCACTCAATGGGTTGGTAAATTATGAATATTTTTGCATTCCTATAAAACGCAATGAAGATAATAACCCGAGAAGAATTTGCCAGAGCCACTAAGTTAGATAAGCTGAGAATGCCGGGTTTAGCCGCGCTGCTAATGGAGATCATGAAGATTAACCAGGTTAACCAACTGTTTGCACAGGCTCAACCCAAGCAAGGGCCCGAATTTGTTGATGCCATATTGGAAGGCTGCGGTATTGATATTGAGTTTGATGAGCGCGAATTGAGAAATATACCTTCTACCGGCGGATTCATCGCAATAGCCAATCATCCTTACGGAGGTATTGAGGGTATGGTACTCCTCAAAATACTATGCATGGTTAGGCCGGATGCCAAATTGATGGCTAACTTTTTGCTCAAGAAGATACCCAACCTAAGCGATTATTTTATAGCCGTAAACCCATTTGAAAATATTGAGCATTCATCCAGCATAAGCGGCCTTAAAAACACGCTTGAGTTGTTGAACAGCGGCACGCCAATAGGTATTTTCCCCGCTGGCGAGGTATCAACCTATAAAGTAGGGGAGCATCAGGTTACCGACCGCCTTTGGCACCCTGTGGTAGGCAAAATCATAGCTCGGGCCAACGTACCTGTTGTGCCTATCTATTTCCACGGCAATAATGGTTTGCTTTTTAACCTGCTGAGCCTCATCCACCCTACCCTACGCACCGCCAAGCTGCCATCCGAGCTGTTTAATAAGCACGGGCACACTATTAAACTGCGCATTGGCAAGCCTATTGATGTTAACGACATTAAACGCTACGGCACCAATACCACTAATCTTTTAAGTTTTTTGCGTGCCAAAACTTATGCGCTCGGTGCAGGGCTGGAAGAGCACAAAAAGATATTTAAACCGCGTAACTTATTTAAAATAAAAAAAAGCCCCGAGGCCATTGCCGATGCCATAAGCACTACCATTCTGGAAAATGAGGTTGCTACCCTTCGGGAAAGTTACCTGGTTTGGACGGAAAAAAATTACGAGGTTTTTATCTCGCCAACATCCGCCATCCCCAACATCATCCTTGAGATTGGCCGCCTGCGCGAAATCACCTTCAGGCAGGTGGGCGAAGGCAGCAACAAAAGTATCGACCTTGATGAGTATGATATTTATTATCATCACCTGTTTATATGGGATACCGATGCTAAACTAATTGTTGGCGCCTACCGCATAGGCATGGGCGATGAAATTTTTTACAGCCTGGGTAAAAAAGGCTTTTATACTGCCGAGCTTTTTAAAATTAGAAGTCAGTTTACGTCCGTTTTAAAAAAGAGCCTGGAGTTGGGCCGGTCGTTTATCCGCCAGGAATATCAGCAAAAACCCCTGCCACTGTTTTTACTATGGAAAGGAATTTTAAAATACCTGATTGATAACCCTCGATACCGCTATTTGATAGGCCCGGTTAGCATCAGCAATAGTTTTTCGCGGTTCTCCAAATCACTGATCGTAGATTATATTAACCGTAATCACTTTGATCATGATATGGCCCAGTATGTTAAACCCCGCAAAAAATTCAAGGTCGATTTTTCGAGTATTGATACCGATCTGCTGATGCAGGGTGAAGATACTTTCAAATCATTAGACAGCCTGATATCAGAAATAGAAAGCCGCCATATGAAAGTGCCTGTGCTGTTAAGGCAGTATATAGCCTTGAACGGCAAAATCATCTGCTTTAACATCGATCCTAAATTTGCCGATTGCTTAGACGGATTTTTAGTGCTCGACCTGGAAAAGGTGCCACAGGAGATGCTGGAGAAGTTGGGGAAGAATCTTTGAGTCCATAGTCCATAGTCCATAGTCCATAGTCCATAGTCCATAGTCCATAGTCCATAGTCCATAGTCCATAGTCCATAGTCCATAGTCCATAGTCCATAGTCCATAGTCCATAGTCCATAGTCCATAGTCCATAGTCCATAGTCCATAGTCCATAGTCCATAAAAAAAGCCGGTTGAACTTTGTTCAACCGGCTTTTTTTATGGACTATTATATTAAAGGTATCAGCTCAAGGTTTCCTGACTGAAAACTCAAGACTTTTCCTCTCTTACAATTAGAAGCTGTAACGTACTCCGAATTGCATTGAATAACGGGATAAGAAAGGATCAACCTGATAAGGAACTCCTGGATCTTTAAACGTATAAGTTGGATACGTTGTAGAAGCGTTTGTGAATGAAGGTGTAACAGATTTAGCCAAACCAACACTGGCGGTTGAGTTGAAAGTGTTTGACGAGAAATAATAATGTCCCCAATCTTTATTCAACAAGTTTGTCAGGTTGATAATGTCAAACGTAAAAGTTAACATTTGTTTGTGTTTTTCGCTTCCAAAGTTGAATTCCTGTGTAAAACGGAAGTCAGCTTGAGTATTCCATGGCGTACGTGCAGCGTTACGTTCTGTAAATTGACCACGACGTGTTTTCAAGTAATCATTTCCGTCGATAAACTGATCAAATTCAGCAGCTTGTTGCACCGCAGTTTTTCCGCCGGTAATATCCTTGAAAAAATTAACGGTTTCGCCAACTTTAGGAATATAAGCTACGTTAACCTGTTGACCTGTACCATCAATAGCTGTGTTATAAAAACCAAAGGTGTAAGGTGTACCTGATTGCGCACTAAAGAAAACGGTGAAGTTAGATGACATTTTCTTGTCTGCACCATAAACCAACCTGTAGTTTAAAGTTGAAACAATGTGATGGCGTATATCAAAGTTAGAATAAGCTGCCTGTGGGTTGTTAGGATTGGCAGCCTGGTTTAACTGCCAGTTAGACTCCATTGAATTACGGATACCATTTGTAACGTCCTTAGCTTGTCCGTAAGTATAAGCCGCGGTAGCATCGAAACCAAAAGGGAATGATTTTGCTATCTGTCCGGTTAAGCTATAACGGTAACCTTGGTTAGTATTTGATAAAAGGTAGGCGTTAGTAAAGTTACCCGAAACCTTTGAGTTAACAAAAATAGGTTGTATGTGTTGAGTATCGTATGGATAATAAGTTACATTATCAACAGTATTTACCTGCTGGAACTTTAAATCGCGGATAACATCAGTATAAATACCTTCTACAGTAAACTTCCACTGATCTTCAGTTTTGTAATCCAATGCTAAACTGCTTCTCCATACTTGTGGCATTTTAAAGTTGTTATCAATCATATCAACTTGTGTTGGGCCTGTTGCACTGGTGTTAGGAGCCGGTACTTGTTGATTAACGAAGTTTAAACCGCCGTTTGCTGGTGCTTGAGTTGGATTAGTACCGGCAGTAAATTCGGCACCTTTACCACCTTTTGATACCGGTTGGTTATCATAAGCACCGTAGGTTACGCCATTGTTATAAAATGCGTATCCAAACCAGGCAAATGGAACACGACCTGTAAATGTACCGGTACCACCGCGCAATATAACGCTTTGATCGCCATTGATATCGTAATTAAAAGATACACGTGGGTTTACCTGTACATTACCTAAATATTTATTGGTGATATCTTTAGGTTTTGTGTAAGTAAATGTATTGCCATAATAGGTATCAACTGCGGCACTGGTAGTTTTATCGCTTAAAGGCTGTTTATTAGCTACATCAGCGTAGTCAAAACGTAAGCCAGCAGTAACCTTGAGGTTATCGGTAACCTGTATGTCATCCTGAGCATATAAACTTAAAAGGTTAACATTGAATTTTGCAGAGGGATTAGCTAAAATGTAATCACGTGTGTTATTGGTGTAGTTATAGTTATTACGCACACGTGTTGGCGAACCATCTAAAAAGGCTTGAACGTTTGCATAAGAATCACGACCATTCCAGGCATTAACAAAGTTATATGTGATATCATAAAACTCGTTATGTGTACCAAAGGTAAAGGTGTGCTTGCCCTTAGTTAAGGTAAAGTTATCCGTAAACTCAGTGGTGTTTTGGTGCATATCAAAAATGGCGGCCTCACGGTCTGTACCCATAAAGATTATTGAACCGGACTGATTACCACCAATTTCTATCTGTGGCAATGCAGGATTTGAGTTTGGATCGCGATAATCATGAACTCTTGAATAACCTACTAACAAGCTGTTGCTGGCGTTATTAGATATACGTGATTTCAACTCTAAAACTGTTGAAGTTGAATTGTTATGTGATGTATAATCAATACCACTGAAACGGAAGTTAGCACCATCGCGCTCCAGGTTGGTAGCTGTTGATGATATGGTGTTATTTCTTACCGTTAATTGGTTTTTATCGTTGATATTCCAGTCTAAACGGTTAAAATATTTGTTTGAATTGGAATAAATGGTAGTGTTACCATAAGTGCCAGGATCAATACCTGTTAGCGCTTTGAACTTATCAGATAACTGCTGAGCTTGGGTAGCGGTTATGATAAATTGAGAAGTACCTTCACCCGCAGCACCAATTACAGGATCCTGACGACGGGCAATTTCCTCATTTGTAAAGAAGAATAATTTATCTTTTACGATAGGCAAACCTAAACGGAATCCTGTTTGATAATCATGGAAATCGTTCGGCTCTTTTGATCCATCGCCACCAACGTTAGCTGGTATATTGTTTTTACCTACCGAAAAAGCGCCACGGCCAAAACCGTATATTGAACCGGTAACGGTGTTTGTACCACTGCGGGTAACCGCGTTAATACTACCACCTAATACGTTACCAATTTTAATGTCGTAAGGTGCAACATATACTTGAATATCTTGTATCGCATCAACCGATATCGGGCTGGTACGTGTACTGCTACCTACTTGTCCGGATTGGTTGGTTTGACCACCCAATGAAGGGCTAAAGCCAATTGCGTCATTATTAATGGCACCATCCACTGTTACGTTGTTATAACGAAAGTTTGTACCCTGGAAAGAGTTATTAGCACTTTGCGGCGTAGTACGGGTTAAATCCTGTAAACTACGGTTTGCAGAGGGCAACCTCCTGATCAGGTTTTGATTAATGCTTGTGCTTGTTCCGGTTTTAGTTGGTGTCCCGGTAATGTTTACGGCTTTTAACTCGGTTGCCGCGTCGCTTAATTTAAAGTTGAAAGTTACGCTACCCAGGTTAAGGTTAACGTTTACTCTTTCTTGTTTTTTAAAACCAATAAAAGAGGCGCTAATGGTGTAAGGACCACCAGCGTTTACGTTGGGAATAGAATAACGACCGTCAACATTACTTTGTGTACCGTATTTGGTTCCGGTACTGGTATTTACGGCAGTTATGGTAACTCCAGGTAATGGCTGATCTTTCTGATCAACAATTTTACCGCTTATTACAGCACTGGTAATCTGTGCATTCGCTACTCCGGCTATGCCGAGTATGATGCTGGTTAACAGGAAAAGGTAAAGTTTTTTCATTTGTGTTCGATTTGAGCACAAAGGTTGCCCATCAACATTAAGTCAATGTTAATAAAAGATTATTTTTAATAGAAAATAAGCCTGTATTTTTAATATAATTTCAATGAGTAATTAACATTAATTTAACACATATAAAAACACCAATAGGCGAGTATGAAGACTTAAACCTGCAAAGAGACACGAATTTAAATGATAAACACCTCAAACAGATTAGTTTGAAGCTGGATCCATTAATACTTAATTTTTAGTTTGAGCAGAATAAAATGAACAAGCCATATCGGGCCGATTAATAAAAATTTAAGATCATCTAAAAAGGATGGTTTTTTACCTTCTATTTTATGGCCAATAAACTGGCCCCCCCAGGATAGTACAAATATCGCAAGGCATGATTGCCATACCTGTGGGCCGCCTGTTTTTTGCCAAAACTCCAATTGTATAATGCCATAACTAAAGGCAAAAATAATGAGCAGCATAAAATACGACAGTACAGGCGATAGTTTATAATAATAGTAAACTGAGAAAGCAATGAGAAAGGATGCCCAGTTAACAAAGCCGTTATAACTACCCAGAAATTTGATGTAAGGAAAGGGTATGGACCAAACCACGCCCAGCAAGCTGAACACGATGAGCGGCACACATATCCAATGGATCAATTTATTTGTTGGATTTTGATGGCTTTCGGCGTATTGATCAAAATAGGTATCAACAAGACGCTTCTCAACCTTTCCGCCTACAGGCGGAAAGGCTTTAGAAGCTTTTGTATTTTTACTATTTGTCGACATAGTTTTCAAAGTCTCCCCTACGGGGGAAGATTATGCACTTTAATCTGTTTTTAGCGTGCATGAGCGCTACGCGGTTTAAAGGCGGCTTTTATTTTGCAAACGCGACCGATCTGGTTTCCCTGATTACGGTTACCTTGATCTGCCCCGGATAGGTCATCTCGGTTTGAATGCGGTTTGAAATATCGGCAGCCAATATTTCTGACTGTGCATCGCTGATTTTTTCACTTTCAACAACTACGCGCAACTCGCGGCCGGCCTGGATAGCAAATGTTTTTTCTACACCTGGGTATGACAGAGCCAGTTCTTCAAGTTCTTTTAAACGCTTGATGTAACTCTCAACAACCTCGCGGCGTGCACCTGGGCGTGCACCCGATATGGCATCGCAAGCCTGGATGATAGGCGATATCATCGAAGTCATCTCCACCTCATCATGGTGGGCACCAATGGCGTTACATACTTCCGGGTGCTCTTTATATTTTTCGGCAAGTTGCATACCCAATATAGCGTGGGGTAACTCCGGATTATCATCAGGCACCTTACCTATATCATGTAACAAACCTGCGCGTTTAGCAAGCTTTACATTTAACCCTAACTCAGCCGCCATGGTAGCACAAAAATTAGCTACTTCGCGCGAGTGTTGCAACAGGTTTTGCCCGTATGACGAACGGTAACGCATCCGGCCAACCATCCTGATTAATTCGGGATGCAAACCATGGATACCGAGGTCAATTACGGTACGTTCACCTATTTCAACAATTTCTTCTTCTATCTGCTTCTTGGTTTTGGCTACCACCTCTTCAATACGTGCCGGGTGAATACGCCCGTCGGTAACCAAACGGTGCATAGCCAAACGGGCAATTTCGCGCCTCACTGGGTCAAATCCCGATAAGATAATGGCCTCAGGGGTATCGTCTACAATGATTTCAATACCGGTAGCTGCTTCAAGCGCACGGATGTTACGGCCTTCACGCCCAATAATGCGCCCTTTTACTTCGTCGTTATCAATATTAAAGATTGAAACCGTGTTTTCAATAGCACTTTCGGTAGCGGTACGTTGTATCGTTTGGATCACAATTTTCTTGGCCTCCTTGGTAGCAGTAAGTTTAGCCTCGTCAACAATATCCTTAATCTGCATCATGGCCTTGGTACGGGCTTCTTCGCGCAGGTTATCCACCAACTGATTTTTAGCTTCTTCGGCAGATAGGCCTGCAATGTTTTCCAATTGCTGTAAATGCTGATTTTTTAGCAGTTCCACATCTTCCTGTTTCTTTAAAGCGATTTCGGTTTGCTTTTCCAGGTTTTTGCGCGCATTTTCAATTTCCTGATCTTTACGATTAGCGTTTTCAAGCTTTTGGTTCAGTGATTGTTCCTTTTGCTTTAAGCTGTTTTCGCGCTGATTGATGGCATTGTTCTTCGCGTTTACTTCCTGCTCATGCTCACCTTTCATCTGCAAAAATTTCTCTTTTGCCTCTAAAAGCCTGTTCTTTTTTAAAATCTCGGCATTATTTTCAGCATCCTTTAAAATTTTCTTTACTTTATTTTGCGCAGCTACTTCCTGATCGCGGAAGAGCTTTCTTAATAAAAAACGACCGATTGGCACACCCGCTCCGATGCCCACCAACAGCCCGATAATTGCATATAATATATTCATATAATTGGTATAAAATAAAAAAACCGCAACTAAACTCTAAGCCTCATGTATTATTAAACTTCGATAAAGTGTTGAAAGCCGGATCATCGTTAGATACTTCGAAATAACGTATACCCTCTCGCTTCCATTCATATTGAAGTGTTAAGTTTATAAATAGTGAAACTTAAAATTTAACTGCGGTTAAATCTTAATTGCTCTTAGTATGATAAAGAACGTTATTACTTTGAGAAAAACTCCGACAACAAATTATCTAAATGGTAAACCCTTTCCGCTACTTCCGTGTCTTCAACCCCTACCCTTTTCTCGGCTTTTAAAGCCGATGTAGCGTAGTGTAGCACACACATCGAAAGCAGGTCCTGCTTATCCTTAACTGCATAATTTTCCTGGTATTCCTTCACCCGGTCATTAATTAGTTTAGCCGCTCTGCGTATTATTTCTTCCTCTTCCATGTTTACCTTTAAGGGGTAAACTCTGTCAGCAATATTTATTTTTATGGAGATTTCTCCCATTGAGCATTTCACTTTTTTGTATTACTTTTTAAGCAATACAATACACTTATCTATTTCCCGCACAAATTCGTTAATTTTTTGCTTGATGTCAAGCGTTTTTTCATTTGTTTCTGAAAACGACTTGGCTAACTTCAATACACGAAGCTTTTCTTCAAACTCTTTATTCTTTTCTTTACTTGCTGACAGTGCTACTTTTAAGGACTGGTTTTCCAGCTTCATCAAATCATTTTCTTCCTGTAAAGCACCACAAAGTTCAATTAACCTCTCTGTTTTTTCTATAACTTTATCCAGATGTTCAGCTAATACAGCCATTACTTATTCTAATTGTTTTGTTAAAGAGTGATTGGTTATCTGGCTGACTTACTATCACGTTATTTGTTTTTTAAATATCCCGACAACGACTATGAATAAACTTCATACAAATATCCGATAAATTTAACAACATATTAACTTAATAACCTACTAACATCTAACAAATGCTATTTCCTGATCTCTGCCCCGGCCTCTTTACCGAAGTTATAAATTAATTTTTGCATTATGGCGTCAATAGCTTTGTCGGTTAATGTTTTCTCCTCGTCTTGCAATACAAAGCTCAGCGCATAAGATTTTTTTCCTGATGGCAGCTTATCTCCCTGGTAAACATCAAACACGTTTACATCCTTAAGCAATTTACGCTCGGTTTTCTGGGCTATGCCTTTTAACTGCTGGAAAGATACGCCTTTATCAATCAGCATAGATAAATCGCGCCGCACGGCCGGAAATTTAGATACCTCCCGGTAAACTATCGTATTCTTTTTAGCCAGGCCCAACAATACATCAAAATTAAAATCGGCATAAAATACTTCCTTATCTACGTCGGCTTTTTTTAAGGCAGGCTTACTTACGGCGCCAAAACTCACCAATGTTTTATTGCCACGGTTGTATTTTAAACCATAAGCAAAATTAGTGTCGGCAGTATCCTCTACAGTAAAATCGGTAACGTTAAGACGGGCCATCAATCCGTCAACTACGGCCTTTAAATTGTAAAATGTTGCCGCTGTTGTTTTGGCGTTCCAATTTTCTGTTTGCATTGCCCCGCTTAAAAATAAAGCAAAGCGTTGGTTCTCCACGTACTTTTCTTCCTTCAGGTTGTAGGTTTTACCAAACTCGTAAAACTTCAAATCCATATTTCTGCGGTTCTGGTTATAAGCCAGCGCTTCCAGGCCCGAAAACAATAACGTTTGGCGCATGATATCCAGATCGCTGCTCAGCGGGTTCAATATCTTTACCGCCTCATCAATATTTTCGGCATAGACCGATTTAGTGAGCGAGTTGGACATGATCTCGTTAAACCCATTAGCTGTCAGGATATCCGAGATGGTATTTTGTACGGTATCCTTATCGGGCCTGCCCGAAGTATTTAACGAAGCCCTGATCTGGGTAGGGATCTCGATATTGTTATAGCCATAAATCCGTAATATCTCCTCTATCACGTCCACATCCCGGGTAACGTCAACCCGGTATGGAGGTACCTTGAGTGATAATCCTTCGGCTGTTTCGCCTGTTATCACGATATCCAAAGCGGTAATAATCGCTTTAATTTCGCCGTGCGGTATAGATTTACCAATCAGCCTGTCAACGTTTTTGTAGGATAGCTCCACATCAAAAGGCGCTACCGGCGCAGGATAAAAATCAAAAATTTCGGATGAAATAACTCCTCCTGCAATCTCCTTAATTAACAATGCGGCGTACTTTAAAGCGAATACTGTAATATCCGGATCGGTACCACGCTCAAAGCGGAACGAGGCATCTGTTTTTAAACCAAACCTTTTGGATGTTTTACGAACTGATACAGCATTAAAATAAGCACTCTCCAAGAATATATTTTTGGTAGATTGGCTTACGCCCGATTCGGCACCACCAAAAACGCCGGCAATGCACATCGGCCCGATAGCATCGCATATCATCAGGTCATCGCCCGAAAGTTTACGATCGACATCATCCAGAGTTTTGAAGGTTACACTCTCAAGGCCGGTTTTTACAACTATCTTTCCGCCCCTGATTGCATCTGCATCAAAAGCATGCATGGGCTGGCCCAAACCGTGCAGTACATAATTGGTAGCATCAACAATATTATTGATAGAACGCAGGCCAATAACAGCCAGCTTTTCTTTAAGCCACTTAGGTGAATCTTTCACTTCAACGCCCGAAATGGTTAAGCCAGAGTATCTGGGCGCTGCGGCGGCATTTTCAACTACTACGTCTATCTCAAGTTCATGATTATCCACCCTAAACGCACTTACATCAGGCTTCAGGATGTCAGTTTTTAAAAAGGCTGCAATATCCCTTGCCGCACCCAGGTGCGATGCCGCGTCGGCGCGGTTAGGGGTTAACCCAATTTCATATAAATAATCGTCGTTCAGTTTGAAATAATCCTTCGCTAAGGCGCCAACTTCGGCATCAGAGTCTAACTCCATAATGCCGTCGTGCGATTCGCCTAAGCCTACTTCATCCTCGGCACATATCATCCCTTCGGATACTTCGCCACGTATTTTAGATTTGTTGATCTTAAAAGGTTCGCCCTTTAGTGGATAAACCGTTGTACCTACCGTAGCAACCACAACCTTTTGCCCTGCGGCTACATTAGCTGCGCCGCAAACTACCTGTAGATCTTCGCCTGTACCAACATCTACCTTGGTTACGCGTAAACGATCAGCATTGGGGTGCTGTACACATTCCTTTACATAGCCTATTACCAGCCCTTCCAAACCACCGGGAATAGACTGCACTTTTTCAAGGCTCTCCACCTCCAAACCTATTCCGGTTAAAATGCAGGATAACTCTTCAGGACTTTTATCTGTTTGGATGAATTGCTTTAACCAGTTATACGAGATCTTCATGCTTGCAAAAAATGAACCGCAAAGATAGGTCTATTTATGGAAGATTTGAAGATGACAATTCATTTTATGGAAGATGTAATCACGTGAAATAGAAACAAGATTAATTGCTTTGCATTAAATGTAACAGATGATGCCAGCCGGGGAAAAACAGGGATGACATTTGGAATTTCGTGATCTACATTAGTGCACAGGAAAAGTGCGCAATGGCCTGACTGCAGTCGGGCTTTTGCGCACTTTCTTTCTGCACCTAACAATCTACAAGGTTCAAACGTCATCCCAGTTTTTTTCGGCTGGCCGGACCGGATACTCAGGATGACGGCTTGCGCGCACTAAAAAAGGCATGTCATACTGAGTAAGGCTCCGGCTATAAATTAAGAACCAGTGACTATCAAAGCAAAAAAAATACTGACAATCAACCACTTAAACGAACGTCATGATAAGCAACAGATCAGACCAGCCCCAAAAATAGCGATGACATTTTCCAGGAACCCTTCATATCAAAGGACACATCTCCCTCCATATCAACCTTTCACAACACACCTTCATCAGCAAAGCTGTAATAAGCTTGATCAGTTATAATGATATGATCAAAAATCGTAATATCCAGCAGTTTCCCTCCGGCGATTATTTTTTTGGTGAGACTGAGATCTTCGGCACTTGGTTTTAAATTGCCTGAGGGATGGTTATGGGCCAGGATAACCGAAGCCGCATGGTGCTCAAGGGATATCTGGAAAATAATTTTCGGATCGGCAATAGTTGTAGCTAAACCACCTTTGCTGATCAGGTGGGTACCTATTATTTTATTCCCTTTATTCATCAGCATAATCCAAAACTCTTCGTGATTTAAATCGGCCAGTAAAGGATAAAATAACTGGTAGGCATCACGGCTGCTGCCAATTTTCTCTATCGCCTTAACTTCGGTATCATCGCGGCGGCGGCCAAGCTCCAGCGCAGCTACAATTGATATCGCTTTGGCTTCGCCGATGCCTTTAAACTTACATAACTCGGCAACTGATGCTTTACCTAAAGCATTTAAATCATTTTTATAATGATGCAGAATACGCTTACTTAACTCAACAGCTGATTCATCCCTGCTTCCAGACCCAATTAATATAGCAATCAACTCCGCGTCGGTTAAATTTCGCCTGCCCTGCCCAATCAATTTTTCGCGCGGGCGATCCTCTTCGGCCCATGCTTTGATACTGATCTTGCCTTCGTAATACTCCACTGTGTTTATGGTTTAGCTTTATGCTTTAAAGCTATTTAAAATATGGAGCAAAACAAAAATAGCGATGAGTATTTAAACCCATCGCTATTTTTAAGCTATTTAAAGCTGTATGTAAATTAAGCTAAGCCGTTAACAAACTTGGTTAACTTAGACTTGTTATTTGAAGCTTTGTTTTTATGAATAACGTTCTTTTTAGCTAAACGATCAAGCATAGAAATTACTTTAGATAAAAGAGGAGCTGCTTCTGCCTTGGCTGTAGTGCTTCTTAATCTTTTGATGGCATTTCTGGTGGTTTTTGCCTGATACCTGTTGCGTAAACGCTTCGCAGCGTTAGACCTGATTCTTTTTATGGATGATTTATGATTTGCCATTTCTTATAGCTATTATTCGTTCTGTTTTAAGGACTGCAAATATAGAAACTTATTTTAAAACAACAAAATCAATTTCAAAATATTTCCATTATCAGGATAACTACCTGTAAACTGTATCTCACTTATGTTGAGCATCATTACAATGGAAGCTATTCTCTATTTGCTTATACACTCGATGCTGTAAAGCGACTATAAATAGGGAATAAATTATTCAACTTTTGCTTCGCATACTTAGTTATTGGCAATAACAGCTGCATCTAACACCAGGCTACCGCTAACTAACAAACTTTTGGCAAAAATAGTATATATTTTACCGCTTTGCAGCGTGATAGATGGGGTAGTAACCAGGGCTGTAGACGAACCTGCTATGTTTAACTTAAATACATAAGCACCGGCAGGTTTTTCAACATAAGCAGTAACTGCTTTATAAGATTGTGCCGAAAAAAATACCGACCCGCTACTTGTTAAATCGATGGACGGAGAAATGGAAGCCGCATTTACAAACCTGATTTTAACATTTCCGGATGATGGCGCTGTTTGATCATCTTTAGTAACAATGGCCGATAAATTACTTGCGCTGGACTGACCGGTTAAAAAAACTGAATAGTTTGTACCGGCATCAAAATCTGAAGTTGTACTGGCCAGAGTAGATCCGCTTGTTGATTTAACTTCTACCGTTTGCCCATTACCTATGTTGACGTCCGAATACCCGGAGGCTGTACCATAGGCAACCTTGCTTGTGTTAGTTTGGCTACTGTTAACATATAAATTTGATGCACCGGCATCAGGACTGGCATTAACCAATTGAACTTTTGCTTTTACAACATTGTCGTTATCCTTGGTACACGAAGAAATAAATATAGCTAAAACGCATGAAGCTAAAAGGGTTGTTTTGTGAATTAATGTTTTCATATTGTTATCAATTTTAATCCCCAACCCCAACAACCACACCAAAATTTCATCTTGGTTTATTATTTGCACTTTAAAGCAATGCAAACGATTGACTCATTGCCGCTTAAATTCCATTTTTAAAAAACACAAATCGCGGCAATTTTTCAAGCCAATTTTGAAACTAAGTGTGTTGAGTGGATAATATACTATCCATTTTTGTAAACAACTGATCTGTTTGAGCGCCTTATCGTGTTAAAGGCAGTGCATGTTAAAGATGAAGCTCCACGTTAACTAAACAATTTGCATATTTACATCAATGAAGCGATTTATACTTTCACTTTCGGGCGGCATCGTTTTAATTGTGTGTTCATCCTGGGGATTTTTTGCTCATAAACGCATCAACCGCGTTGCTGTTTTTACTTTACCTAAAGCTATGGCTGGCTTTTACAAGGCCAATATTGATTTTATCACCGAGCATGCCGTAGATCCCGACAAAAAGCGTTACGTTGATTCCACCGAGGGGCCACGCCATTTTTTCGATGCCGACCATTATGGTAAAAAGCCTTTTGATAGAATGCCGCAACGCTGGGCCGAGGCAGAAAGACAATACTCTGCCGATAGCATTGATAAATATGGTACCGTACCCTGGACTATTCAACATTATTATTACAAGCTGGTGCGAGCGTTTAAAACCAGGGATACAATTGCCATATTAAGAACATCAGCCAACCTGGGGCATTACATTGCCGATGCCCACGTGCCCTTGCACATGACGGAGAATTACAATGGGCAGCTAAGCAACCAAACCGGTATACACGCACTTTGGGAAACACGTATACCCGAATTATTTGGTGACAGTTACCATTACAACGTTGGCCGTGCCCACTACGTACAAAGCCCGCTTAAAGAAGCATGGAGAATTAGCCGCCGAACCTTTAGGTGTGTAGATTCGGTTTTGATTTTTGAACGAAAACTAAGCGCAGCGTTCCCTGCAGATAAAAAATACCAGATGGTTAAACGCAACGGAAAAAGCTATAAAGATTATTCGGTTGAATATTCAGCTGCATACCAAAAAGCATTGCACGGGATGATTGAACGGCAAATGAGGGCCGCAATTTTAGAGATTGGCTGCTTTTGGTTTTCAGCCTGGGTTGATGCAGGCCAACCCGATTTGAATACACTGATTGACAAGACCAACAGCCCGGCAAGCACAATGCAGGCCGACAACGAACAACTACTTTATAAGCAAGGTAAAGTTATACCCCGCCCGATAAAATAAAGTTTAATAACCGTAGATTAAGCGGCTTTGCCAGCTGATTTGTTTTTTATTGCCGCGTAAATTGGCGGAACTACGGAGAGTAATATGATAGCCAAAACCACAATAGTGAAATTTTTCTTCACCACCGGGATATTACCAAAAAAGTACCCGATCATTAAAAAACTGATAACCCATGCTAAACCGCCGATAATGTTATATAAGCTATAACGTAAAAAAGGCATGCGGCCAACGCCGGCTACAAATGGTGCTATGGTACGTATGATAGGTAAAAACCTGCTGAAGATAACTGCCTTACCGCCATGTTGATCAAAAAAGGCCTTGGTTTTTAAATAGTACTCGAGCTTTAATATCTTATTGTCGGCCTTAAATACCTTTACCCCTAAAAATTTACCCAACTCATAATTAACGGTATTGCCAGCAAAAGCTGCAACAACTAAAAGCAAAGCCATAATATAAATATCAAGGCCCGATTTACCGCCTGCTATCAGTGCGCCGGCAGCAAACAATAACGAGTCGCCTGGTAAAAAAGGTGTTACCACAAAACCGGTTTCGGCAAATATTATCGCAAACAGAATCAGGTAGGTCCAACCCTGGTAGGTACTTGTAATAGCAGCCAGGTGCTTGTCAATATGCAGTATAAAATCGATAAGGCTTTTGATAAATTCCAAAACAGTTAAGATTAGTTAAGTGGCAAAAATATAAATATCCCGTATCAATCCGATACTTTTATTTATTAGTTATCACATTCAGGCTCAAGGCAGCGGTATCTGTGCGCCCCACCAAACCTTTGGTAAACAAAGTGTAAAGCTTCCCATCTTGAACGGTAATACGCGACAGGTCGGTTAATACGCTGGCTGGGGCGCCTGTAGCAGTAATTTTAAAATCGTAAATACCGGCGGGCACTTCCACATATCCGGATACTTTTTTATAGGTCATTTTGGTAAAAGCCGTAGTTCCGTTGGCCAACATATCCAGCGCGGGTGTAAGGGGAGATGCATTGATGAACCTGATTTTTCCGCGCCCCTGGGTGGGTACTGATGAAGTATCAACGGTAAATATAGTACTTAAGCTATTAGTGGAATTTAAACCTACTAAAAACAAGGAATAACTTTTATTCACCACAATGGTATCAATCTCGCTGGTTAGGCCGGTATTAGGATAGGCCCGCAGCTGTATGGTTAATGCCCCTGAACCTATACTGTAGTATGCCGGGGTACTGGAATATCGGAAATACGTTTTTGAAGCGGTAACGGTACTGGTTGAGCCCAATTGAATATTATTGATAAAGGCGGCAATTGGCCCCACATCCGGGCTGGTATTAATGATGGCTATCTTGGTGGTTGTTCCGGTAGGATTAACTACATTACCGGCGTTACCACATGATGAAATTACAGGTATAATGAGCACCAATGCCAGCAACAGATATAAGTTATTCAGCTTATTATTCATTTGATATTTAAAATACAACTATGTTGCGCTAAAATTTATTAATTAACTCTTAAATTATAAGTAAGGCCCGAGCCTTTATACGAACCATACAAATACATTGTATAAATAGTACTGGCCTGCAAAGTTATTTGGGTGCTTAATAAACTGGTGCTTGTACCCGATACATTTACTTTTAAGGTTACTTTACCGGTATCAACCCTGTTAAACGCCGATACTGATTTATAAGCCTGTTTTGTTATTGATACCTTATTTATGCTTACATCATAAGCAGGCGAGTCCGAAGAGGCATTGATAAACCTGAACTTGGGTTTATAACTCAAGGTATCTACCACGGCGGTATCCCTGCTATAAATAAGATCGGATGCTGATTTTCCAGCAACAAAAATAGTAGTGTTACCTGCAGGTATATTGATATTAACTCCTGGTGTAAAAACATCATTGCGTGTATCGTCGTATTTAAACGATATGAGTTGCTGCCCCTGTGCGATGCTCATATATCCCGACGAATACTCATAATCTATTCTGTTGCTGTTTTGCCGCGTACCATTCACATACATATTGATAGCACTTGAGTTTGGTATCAAATTATAAAAAGCCACCTTTCCGGGTGTTGCCGGGATTTCGACTAAATCGCTGTTATTTTTATTGCACGACAAAATTGAGCCCACCGCAAACGATGCTGCCAATAAGTACGACCAGGGTTTTATATTCATTATTCACGTCAAAAATAAATCTATAATACCTAATTAACGAATTTGTTTGCATAACGCATACGGGCGACAAAATATAAACTTTAAAAAGCATGGGGATGATTGTTCGCAACCAAAAATGAATTAAAGTGTTGATATTAAAGAAGATGTTAACAAATAAATCACACTAAGATTACATGATATTGAATACTTAAGCCTTAACTTTAGTAAACCTAGTTTGGGTTTGCTTAAAAACCACCATCATAGTATGACTTGGAGAAAATTTAGCGGCGAGATTATCCAATTGCCCATTATCGAAGAAGTTGAAAAAGCTATTGAAAGAGAAGCCAACCTTGGCAACAAGTTAAAAGTTTGTATCGGCACGGATTCTCAGGTAAAAGGGGCGATAACAGACTTTGCCACCGTTATTGTGTTTTTACGTGAGCAACGAGGCGGCTTTATGTTTATCCACCAGGAACGCACATCGCAAAAAATGACCATTAAGGAGCGGATGCTGAACGAAGTGCAAAAGTCAATCGACATTGCTTACAAATTATGCGACCTGCTCGACTTGTATGATGTTGACCTGGAGGTTCATGCCGACATCAATACCAACCCGATGTTTAAATCAAACCAGGCCTTACACGAAGCTATGGGTTATATCTTAAGCATGGGCTTTGTATTTAAAGCCAAGCCTGAAGCTTTTGCCAGCTCGTACTGCGCAAACAAAATGGTGCAGTAATACCCCGAGGCGATTATTTATTTAATCGTTTAATTTCACTTTTCAGTGAGGTAAGGGATATTTATCCTTCAACCGCCTTATTTTAAGATAGATTATCGCTTAAATTTTATCTAAAAAAATCAAAACAATTTTCAATCCGATGTGTTACCGCAAGGTGAAAACATATCATTTTAAATTTGAGCATAACCTTCCTATTCCCTTAGCCGAAGCATGGAACTTTTTTTCGTCGCCACTCAATCTCTCAAAGATTACCCCGGCGAAAATGAATTTTGAAATTACATCTGATTTCACTGCCGACACCAAGATGTATCCTGGTATGCTGATATCCTATAAGGTGTCACCAGTATTGGGTATCAAAATGAATTGGGTAACCGAAATTACCCACGTAAAAGATTTGGAATACTTTATTGATGAACAACGCACAGGCCCTTATGCCATGTGGCACCACGAACATCATTTTAAAGAGATAAAAGGCGGCGTACATATGACGGATATTTTAACCTATGCCATCCCCTACGGCATTATAGGCCAGATAGCAAACGCCGTACTCGTTGAAAAAGAAGTAAAAAACATATTTGCTTATCGCGAAAAAGAAATAAACAAATTATTCGGTGTATACCGCGCTGGCGGTTATTGAGTTATTCGGTTAGTCAATTATTGGTTAATAGCTTATAGGTGATAAGAGTTTCCTGCAGTGATTTTTAATGCAATTGTCTGGTTAAACAGGTTATTGATTTAAAAATTGCGATTAATTATTCGCTGCGGATTCAGGTCAACGATTAGAAGAATTATAGGCCGCATTTGCGTAACTTCAATACCCCAAACTCAATAACCAGCCCCCTCATGGTAATCTCAAAATATCCTGAAACCATAAGTACTGATACGTATAATAAAGCGCATCAACCTCGTGTGTTTTTTCGGGACTTGACCATACCTCGTTATTCTTATTTTTCATTTGGTTAAAGAGCACAAAACTACATTGCGGCGGGCAAAACTGATCAAGCAAACCAATTCCCATCAGTACCGGGCAATTTACCTTGTCCGCAAAATTTAAAGGATCGTAATAATCCCAAACTGCAAATAATTTATCTTCTGTAAACGCCGGGTGAGTGCGTAAGTAATTAGTGATCATCCCTACCGGTGTTCTGGATTTTGGATTAAGCTGGGTAATTTCAACGGCCTTTCTAAAATCAGCATACAAGGGTACTTCCATGGTCACCAGCTTCACCCGTTTATCCATAGCGGCCAAAGCAATGGCCAAGCCGCCACCCTGACTGGCACCATCCACCATAACCCGGCTGGTATCAAGCCCCAAATCGTTGTGTGAGAATAAAAAATCCAACCCACGCACACAATCCATGTATACTGCGCGGTATACATAATCATCCCGACTTTCAATGTTATACAAATTATATTCGCCGTGTGTATTGATGGCATCCCGCGCATTGCCATTACCGCGAACGTTCAAATTAAATACCGCAAAATCATCGTCATCCAAACTCGGCTCCATGGCCACAACATAACCGGGCAATCTGTATTTTACAGGTAGTTTCTTAGGCCTGTCTTTAGGGATACTTAACCAGCCTTTTATTACCGCGTTACCCCACGAATGCATTTCCACCAAATAAACTGATTTATTGTTGATGGATAGCGACTTCTCCAGGGTAACCTTATACCGTGGCGCAAAGGTTTTTAACGAATCAAGTGTATTGCCCCAAAATTCGTCAAAATCAGCGGGCCTGTGCAACTCTGTAGTCAACTTACCGGGATTCAAACCAAATACACGCTTTACAGTGTCATCATAATAAGTTAAATGCATTGCAAAGCCAATTTTATAAAAGCCGGGCAGCTTACAGTTAATTTTAAAATGGTAGCCTTTTTTTTCGCCGTTGGCAAGATTAACGTTTACCGAATCAGCATAAACAAATTCATCTTCATCGGTGGTTACAAAGCAAACCAGGTTACCCTGTTGTCTAACTTTATAATCGTTATAAAGTTTAACCCGGTAATTAATACCTTCCTGGTTTTTAAAAATAGCGCTTTTTACACCGGGCTTAACGGTAATGTATACATTACCCTGTACCTCGTTACCATCTTTTGAAGGCTCTGCCTCCAACTTGCCCTTGTTAAAGTTTTCGGGCAATATAAACTGGGCATAGGTATTAACTCCGTATACCAACAGAAAACCAAACAATAAAAGTATTTTAAAACTTAGTTTCACGACATTGATGTTATCAGGTTAGTATTTGTACACGTATCCTATTGATAGTGTTGAACCATCGCCGGTGTTGCGCCCGGTTATAAATTTACTAAAGCTTAAAAACAAACTTTTGTTTCTTTGAATGCTGTATGAATAACTGGCAGTTAACTGGTTAAACGAAAAATCTTTGGTAGTGGCAACATCCAGCGGGTTTACAACATTCAGCGAATTTTTAACAGCGCTAAAAGAGTACAACGAAGTTCCGGCGATAGAAAGCTGATTTTTTTTAGTGAGCGAATAACTCAGGCTCAGCGAATTTTTGAGCTGAAAAGGTGCCAAAGCTCCCATATATTGCCTTGAGCCTGTTGACACTTCAAAATAAAACTTTTGAGATAAGAATTTAAAATCGCCAGCTCCCAATAATCGCACTTCGGTACCTAATTGCTGATAGCCTAAACTTTTATCGCTTGTGTTTTTATATAAGGGAATGATTAAATTTCCTTGAACAGAAAAATAAAAATTATAGTCAATATTGAATGCATAATACCTCACCCCTACTTCAGCATCACCTAAGCCGCTTACGCTGGTGGTTGCTGAACCAGGTTGATAAACCCGGTTAATAAGGTATGGTACTGTAGCCATCAGGGATATCTTTC
The DNA here is from genome assembly GCF_000166195.2 of Mucilaginibacter paludis DSM 18603. Taxonomy (NCBI): domain Bacteria; kingdom Pseudomonadati; phylum Bacteroidota; class Sphingobacteriia; order Sphingobacteriales; family Sphingobacteriaceae; genus Mucilaginibacter; species Mucilaginibacter paludis. Next base: position 5,029,394 of record NZ_CM001403.1, on the reverse strand, counting down.
TGGAAAAACCGTACTCGCTGTTAACTGATAAAATGGCCGAACCAAATTTAAGCCCATCATCGTACTTATGATACAGGCCATTCTTATCCCAGTAAGTACTGTTAAAGAAATAAGCTGCGGCAGGTATTAAAAATAACCTTTTTTTGCCTACAGGTTTTCCACCGGCAAAAGCACTTGTGTAAGGAATAACTGATGCTATAAAAAAAACAAGTAATGTTACTCTTTGTAATACATTATTGCCTGTTCTGCTTCTCATGCTACAATACATTTATAAATATAGCTGTTTAAAATAATCCAAAATTATCATTCACCATTTTAAATGAAAAATTGCCAAAATCGTCTCCTACCTGGTGACCCAAATTGGGGAAGATAAAGATCTTTTTTTTGCCTTTAATATTGTTGTAGGCAGGCAGCTCGGTATTGGGCGGCGCCAGCACATCCAGCAAACCAATCCCTACAACCGATTTACATTTTATGGCATCAACAAAGTTTTTCAGGTCAAAATAATCAAGGTTATTTAATATCTTATTGAAATCCTCATCGTTTTGCCTGGCGTAATTTTGGATGGATCCCATCGGGAATTCGTTACGGCCAACCATTTCGCGCCAATCGCTAAAAGCGGGGTTACCCGCAGAGCAAATGGTAACCCTGCTATCCAAACTCGCCAATACCAGCGACAGGTAGCCGCCCATGCTGCCGCCGTTTACAAAAATCGACGTGGCATCACATTCCGGCCTGCTGTAAACAAAGTCCATCATCCTCACGCAATCCATTATCGCTCCCCTAAGGATATATTTGTCCCTATTCGTAATATCCTTGGTTAAAAACTCTTCGCGCCCTACCTTTAACACATCGTTGCTGTTACCAAGGCCACGTACATTAAGCGCCAGAGCGGCAAAATCAAACATATCATGTATAGGCTTCAAATTGGCACCATAACCGGGCAAAGCAATATATACCGGTAATTTTTGATTACGCCTCCGGTCTTTAGGTAAAGTCATCCAACCACGCACGGTTAAATTGCCGATGGATTGCATTTCGATCAGAAAAACATGGTCGCCGTCTTTAGACAGCTCGGGCTTTTCAATCATCCGGAAACGGGGCTCAATACCGGAAAGTTCTTTTTTTGCGGTGGCCCAAAACTCGTCGAAATCTGCCGGTTTGGGATGCTTTGAATTGATATTATAAATATCCACACCAAAAACCCTGCGTACGGTATCGTCGTAATCATTTACATTGATCATGAAGTTAACTTTATAAAAACCAGGCAACTGCGCAGGGAGGTTTATATGCACCTGCTTACTCGCTTTACCCGCCAGATCCACATCGAAAGAGCTGGTTGATAAACTTTTACCATCCATAGATGATACTTCGCACGACACCTTACCTTGCTGCCGGGTATTGAAATGATTTTTGAGATCGAGATTGTAAAATATGTTACCACTGCTTTTAAATATGGCCTCTTTATTACCCGGCAGCTCGGTAAGGCTTACCGTTTCGTTTTCATCCGGTGAGCGTTGTTCAGCCTGCCTGGCAGGTGCGGCCGCATCAACACGAAAAATCCGCCTTAAAGTATCGGTATAATCGCCTGTGCGGAGAATAAAATTAGCCTTGTATTTCCCCGCCGATTGCGAAGGCAGATTAATACGGATTTGACTTAAGGCTTTAGGCGCCAGCTTGACGGCCACAGATGTTAAAGAGATAAATTGATTATCGACAGTCATAATCTCGCAAGACAACATTCCCTTTTGTAGCTTGTCGAAATTATTTTTCAGATCGATGTTGTAATAAATAGCGCTCTTACTACTAAACTCGGCATTCTTAGCTCCCGGATGGCCAACCATACCAATTGGCCGGAGGCTGTTATCCCGTGTCGAATTATCATCATCTGTCGCAGTGTCCGCTAAGGCCTCGGTCGGTTCATTTTGGCCAAGGGCGGTGACCCTGTTAAACATGTGGAAACCGTTATACAACCATGCAGCTTTAAAGCTACCCAGGCTTTGATCAATCTCGTGCCCGAGGTTGGAGTAAATAAACAATTTTTTGGTAGACGAGATGCTATTATAGGCTACCAACTCGGTATTGGGTGGTGCAAAATTATCCAATAAGCCTATAGCCATCAGCACATTTGCTTTTACCGTGGGCATAAAATTTTTCAGGTCGAAATAATCCAGGGTTGTTAATACCTGCTCTGCATTAAGGCGTTTTAGCTTTGCAAAATTCAGGATCGCCGACATGGGGAAGGTGCCGTAGCCTACCGTCCACCTAAAATCAGAGAAGGTGGGGTTATCAGCAGCCACCATAGCCACCCGGTTATCAAGCCCGGCCAGTACCAGCGAGAGGTATCCGCCCATGCTTCCGCCGGTTACAAAAATTGATTTCGCATCCAGGTCTGCATTCCCCGATATAAAATCCAGCATGCGCTCGCAATCCATAATAGCGCCCCGAAGGATATATTTATTCTTATCATGGATATTATAGGTAATAAAATCTTCTTTTGACGGATTTACAACATCCCTGCTGTTTCCCAAGCCACGCACGTTAAGGGCAATGCACGCAAAATTTGGAACGCCCGGTATGGGGTCCAAATTTGCTCCGTAGCCAGGTAATACCATGTATACAGGCAATTTTTCGTTGAGTTTCTTATTTTTGGGTATCGTCATCCAGCCACGCACAGTGATGTTGCCTAACGATTTCATCTCCACCAGGTAAACTTTATAATCGCGTTGCGCACGGTCGGGCTGCTCAGTAACCTTAAACGCTGGTGGTACCTGCGCCAACTGGGCCTTTGCCGAGCGCCAAAACTGGCTAAAATCTGCAGGCTTTAGGTGGTTTGATTTAATGGTATAGATATCTACACCAAAAACGCGCCTTACGGTATCATCATAATCGGGCAGATTAAGCATAAAATCCACTTTATAAAACCCGGTTTTCTGAGCCGGAATTTCAACATATACCGTTTTAGTGGCATTAGCATCCAAGTTAACAGAAATTATTTTTTGGTTGATGAGCTTGCCGCGTGGGGTACTGATGAGGTAAGATAAAGTTCCTTTCTGGCTGGTTTTGTAACTACTTTGCAGATTAATATGATAGCCTATCACCGAATCGGCCTTAAATATAGCATCTTTTTTCAGGGGATGCTCCGTCATCACGACTTCAGGTGCCGCATTACTTCTCTGGCGTGGAGCCTGAGCCATCAGCCTGTTGCCTATAGCTATCTGTAAGATTAAAACGAGGAGCCATATAATAGGTAAAGTAAATCTCAATTTCATTTTCAACATTAATCAACTTTTATAGCAGTAGCATTCTCCGGATGGTGGCTCTTGTTTTTCACCAAAAAATCCGACTTACGGATATAGTGGTTTACAGGCTCCTCAATATTTTTGAATAAAATTATGGCTATCCCGTTTAATACCACAAACAAATACAGCAGGTTAAGCTGCTCATTTTGGAAAGGCGAAACCCAATCTACCCCCCATTGATCGTACAGCTTAAAAACAGCATCGTTAAGCCAGTTAACAGAAAAATTAAGCATGTTATAAACGTACCCCAAATGAATAAGGTAAAATATATAAGAGCTTTTACCCAACAGTTCGACAAATTTATTCGACAATATTCGTTTTAAAACCGTGCCATCCTCGGTTATCAATCCATAAAAGAAAATGGCAATGCTGATGGCGAGCAAATAATTATTGGTTATAATGCCAAGCGGATGCTGTTGCCCAAAAGCAAGGCCCGGTAAAACAGGCAGTACAGACATGATCCATACGCAAACAAATATCAACACGAACCCCAAATAAGTGAACTTGAATTTATGGTTATTTGCTAATCCATTTTTCCGGATGTACAAGGCCAGCATTATCCCGGTAAAAAACTCGAAACAACGGCCCAAAAAAGTAAATAGCATTAAAAAAGTAAAGTTACCGAAGAAACCATACCAGTTCAGGTTTCGGAACATAAGCACCAGCAAAAAGCCGAAGCCGGTTATCATAAAGGGTTGCAGATACGGTTTACCATACTTTTTAGCGAAATAAAACATAAACGGAGCCGAAAAGTAGAAACACTCCTCTACCGTGAGCGACCATCCCTGGGCTATGCCGGTAAATTTAAGCTGATCAAAAAAACCGCGTATGAACGTAATATTCATCAGGAACATAAGTACAGGGTGCCCGGTACCCGCAACGATGGATTGATCATGACTAAAAAAATAATACACAAACGCACCCAGGGTGAGTATAGCATACATGGGGTAAATGCGCGCTACTCTATTTTTAAGGTATTTTTTAAACCAATCCTTGTTTAAAGAAAAGTTGTCGTAATACCTGAAGGCGATTAAAAAACCGGATAACACAAAAAATATAGTTACACCAATGTGGAACTCCCGGAAAAAACGTTGCACAGAATGGGGAAAATATTCATCAAAAACATACCCGAAATGAGATACGAATACCAGGTAGGCGGCCAACGCACGAACTCCTGTTAAAGCCGGAATATAGTTTTGCAGAGATTTTTGAGACAAAGCTTATCTAATTTATGTTCTGTTGTAACCACTAAGCTCATAATAAATGCAAAGCAGATGCCAACGAAGCACGTATCAATATGCCGATCCCTGCACAATTCCCCTAGTACGGATAGCCTCGTCGATAAAATGCTGGATCTCGGATTTTTTTAGTTCCCAGTTGGGGGCTATTAACAGTTCGCGGTCCGACAATCCGAACAGCCTTTGTATCACAATGTCAGGGCGAACCAAAGGTAATAACTCGCATAAAAAGTCGGCATACTCGGGCAAACTGAATAGCTTAAATGGCTCACGTTTATATTTAACGCCCATAATGGAGCCTTCAACAATATGCAGGTGATGAAATTTAACAAATTTAATTTGCGGAAAACGGTTGATCTCGTCGGCGTAAGCCAGCATCATTTGTTTGGTTTCCCAGGGGAAGCCAAAAATGGTGTGTACACATACATCCAGCTTAGAGTTTTCCAGCAGGGCAAGGGTTTTAATCAGTTCGTCGTGGGTACAACCACGGTTAATTTGCCCGAGGGTATCGTTGTATATCGACTCCATCCCCATTTCCAGGTCAACATCAAAACGATCGGTATAACTTTCAAGCAGGGCTATCTTTTCGGCATCTATACAATCCGGGCGGGTACCTACCGATAAACCTACAATGTTTTCGGGCTCAATGCTCAGCGCTTCATCGTACAGCATTTTCAGATAATGTGTGGGCGCGTAAGTATTGGTATTGGGCTGAAAGTAAATAATAAATTTATCTGCCTTATTGCCATTGCGGGCACGCTCCATCCCTTTAATTACCTGCTCGCGTATGGAAGGGTTATCGCGCGATACCGATGGCGTAAACGAATCCACGTTGCAATAGGTACAACCACCAAAGCCTTTAGAGCCATCGCGGTTAGGGCAGGTAAATCCACCATCAACAATTACCTTAAAAACACGTTGCCCGTTATATTTTTTGCGCAGCCAGGCGCCATAGTTATTATAGTTCTTAAACCCGGGAATGGCCGCTGTTAATTCGTTTTGCATTGCTGCAAAGATACAAATCATTTTTAATGCGAATGGGGCTGACCTGAACAGCAGAATTGCCACGGAAGCAAATTAATAATTTAACTATAGTGCCTTTTATAAAAGGGATTTTTACACGCGTTGGGATAAATTAATACCCACCCAGGTTAGCTTAACCAATTTTAGCAACAACGAGTATTTTAGCTATTTTTGTTTTATAACCAATTATACTGATGGAAAACTCCACTCCATACCTGCCGCAAAATAAAATTCGTTTTGTAACAGCTACTTCTTTGTTTGATGGACACGATGCTACCATTAACATTATGCGTCGCATTTTGCAATCTTCGGGCGTCGAGGTAATCCATCTTGGGCATAACCGCTCGGTTGATGAAGTGGTGAACTGCGCCATTCAGGAAGACGTTCAGGGTATAGCTTTAACATCATACCAGGGCGGCCATCTTGAATACTTTAAATACATGCACGATTTGCTGAAGGAAAAAGGTGCCGGGCATATCAAAATTTTTGGAGGCGGCGGCGGAGTTATTTTACCATACGAAATTAAAGAACTACAAGATTATGGCATAGCCCGTATTTACTCGCCGGATGATGGGCGACAGATGGGCTTGCAAGGCATGATAAACGATATGATGCGGCAGTGCGACGTGCCGATCAAATCGTACCTAAACGGTGAGATTAAACAACTTCATCTTAAAAATAATAAGGCCATAGCCACAGCCATCAGCGTTGTTGAAAATTACCCTCAAAATGCTGATGGATTTTTAAATGAACTTAAAAAGGCCGGCTCGCGGCAAATCCCCGTTTTAGGAATCACCGGAACAGGTGGCGCGGGTAAATCGTCGCTGGTTGATGAACTGGTACGCCGCTACTTAATGGAGACGGATAAAACTTTGGCCATCATCTCGGTTGATCCCTCCAAACGAAAAACCGGCGGCGCTTTATTGGGCGACCGCATCCGCATGAATTCCATTAACAGCCCGCGCGTTTATATGCGTTCGCTGGCTACGCGGCAAGCTAACCTGGCCTTATCTAAATACGTGCAGGAGTCGATTGATATTTGCAAAGCCGCCGGATACGACCTCATTATTGTAGAAACCTCGGGTATTGGACAATCGGATACCATGATCACAGATTACTGCGACCTGTCCTTATATGTGATGACTCCGGAATTTGGCGCAGCCACCCAGCTGGAAAAAATTGACATGCTTGATTTTGCCGATATGGTGGTACTCAACAAATTTGATAAGCGTGGTGCTTTGGATGCGCTACGCGATGTGCGCAAGCAATATAAGCGTAACCACCGGCTGTTTGATGCCAGGGATGAAGATCTGCCTGTTTTTGGCACCATGGCCTCGCAATTTAACGATCCGGGTATGAACAGCCTGTTTGCGGCGCTGATCCGTACTATTAAAAATAAGACTGGCGTGGACTTTCACACCAAAATGGAATTGATTGGGAAAGATGCCGAAAAGGTATACATTATTCCACCTGAACGCATCCGTTACCTTGCGGAAATTGCCGAAAGCAGCCAGGCCTACAACGAATGGGTTAACAACCAATGCAGGATAGCGCAGCAAATGTTCCAGGTAAGGGGTGTAATAGACCTCACCCAAACCCTCTCCAAAGGAGAGGGCTTAAACGGAAACGTCATAACTGCCGATTTACTAAACTCCCTCTCCTTTGGAGAGGGCTGGGGGGAGGCTCTTTACACACAACTGGAAGAGAGCCTGGATGGCGAGTGCCGCCGGTTATTGCGCGAATGGCCCAAAACAGTTGAGACTTATAAAGCCGACGAGTTTATTTTTAAAGTGCGTGACAAGGAGATCAGGCAATCGCTTTACTACACCTCCCTTTCGCAATCGCGCATCCCCAAAATATCCCTGCCTCGTTATGAGGCCTGGGGTGATATTTTACGCTGGTTATTAACCGAAAATGTTCCGGGGGAATTTCCGTACGCGGCCGGCGTTTTTCCGCTGAAACGGGAAGGAGAAGACCCTACCCGGATGTTTGCCGGCGAAGGTGGCCCCGAGCGTACCAATAAACGCTTCCATTATGTATCGTTAGGGCAGTCGGCGCACCGGCTCTCTACCGCGTTTGATTCGGTTACCCTTTACGGGGAAGACCCGCATGTGCGCCCTGATATTTATGGAAAAATAGGAAACTCTGGTGTAAGCATTGCAACGCTGGATGATACCAAAAAACTTTATTCGGGTTTTGACCTGTGCCATGCAGCAACATCCGTTTCCATGACCATCAACGGACCCGCACCAATGTTGTTGGGCTTTTTTATGAACGCAGCCATTGATCAGCAATGCGAAAAATATATCCGCGAGCACCATCTGGAACACCATGTTGAGGCCAAATTTAAAGAGCTTTATGACGATAAAGGATTAGAAAGGCCTAAATACCGCCTCACCCCGGCCCTCTCCAAAGGAGAGGGAGTGGAAAAGTACGGTGAGAAAGGCCTCTCCATTGGAGAGGATTTAGAGGGGGCTGGCGGCCTTGGCACCATGCTTCTTGGCCTTACCGGCGACCAGGTTTTACCGACCGATGTTTATGCTCAAATAAAAGCCTATACCATAGCAACCGTCCGCGGAACGGTTCAGGCCGATATATTAAAGGAAGATCAGGCCCAAAACACCTGCATTTTCTCTACCGAGTTTGCCCTGCGGATGATGGGCGATATGCAGCAATATTTTATCAGCGAAAAGGTGCGCAACTTTTATTCGGTTTCCATCTCCGGTTACCACATTGCCGAGGCTGGCGCCAACCCGATTACCCAACTGGCCTTTACCTTATCAAACGGTTTCACTTACGTTGAATATTACCTTAGCCGCGGCATGCATATCGATGATTTTGCCCCCAATCTGTCGTTCTTTTTCTCCAACGGTATCGATCCTGAGTACGCGGTTATCGGCAGGGTTGCCCGCCGCATTTGGGCTAAAGCCATTAAAAATAAATACAAGGGGAACGACCGGTCGCAAAAATTAAAATATCATATCCAAACCAGCGGGCGATCGTTACACGCTCAGGAGATCGACTTTAATGATATCCGTACCACGCTGCAAGCTTTATACGCCATTTACGATAATTGTAACTCGCTGCATACCAATGCTTACGACGAAGCAATTACCACTCCAACTGAGGAATCGGTGCGCCGGGCTATGGCTATCCAATTGATCATCAACCGTGAGCTGGGTCTCGCCAAAAATGAAAACCCCATACAGGGAGCCTTCATCATAGAGGAACTAACCGACCTGGTAGAGGATGCCGTACTGGCCGAATTTAAACGCATTAATGACCGTGGCGGCGTATTAGGCGCTATGGAAACCATGTATCAGCGTGGCAAAATACAAGAAGAATCCCTTTATTACGAAACCCTTAAACATACAGGCGAATATCCTATTGTTGGTGTAAATACCTTTCTCAATAAAAACGGCTCGCCAACCATTATTCCCTCTGAAGTGATCAGGGCCACCGAAGATGAAAAACAATACCAGATAACCGCGCTGCAGGCCTTTCAGCAACGTAATGAAGCTCTTGCACCACAATTATTAAAAAATCTGCAAAAAGCAGCTGTTGCAGGCGAAAATATTTTTGAGCAATTAATGGAGGTATGTAAGTATTGCTCGTTAGGACAAATTTCGCACGCGCTGTATGAGGTGGGCGGGCAGTACCGGAGGAATATGTAGCGGCGGATAATTAAGACCTTTATTTGAGACCATACATTGGCATCATTACCTAAAAATCAATAAAGGATATTGAGTTGGCAGGCGTGATACTTTTTACAGGCCTGCTGTTTTAATTAATTTTTTGATATCCTCTTTCGTAATTGAGGATTCCTCTGATTTATCAAAAATAGTTATTAAAAAAATCTCTGTAATTCCATCAACTTCATTCACAAGGTATGTAACAACTCTGAATCCGCCGCTTTTACCTTTGCCCTTTGACTCGTCAGCAATCCTGATCTTATAAATATTGGCACCGTAGTTTACTCCCAATGTAGGATTACTGAGTAAATCTTTTTGAAGTTGGTCTAAATTTTCAGGTAAGGAACTGTACTTTTTAATAAGACGCTTTGCTTTTTTATAAAAAAAAGGAGTAAGATGAACTCTATTTGTCATTTAACAAATCATCCATCGTTAGTGGCTTTAATTTGCCTTCTCGTATGGCTTTCACTTCATTAAGGCCTGTTTGAATGTCAGCTAAAAGCTTGGCCTTCTTTATTACTAATTTGCCTGACACACTTTCACTATCAACCACAATTTCGCCACCAAGTTCTTTTACAAACTTTGACAATTTGGTTTTGGCATTATCTGGAATGGTAATAGTTAAAGTTGTCATATACAAATTTAACCAATTTTCATTTTAATTAAAACACCTTTTACTAAAACCGCCAGGAACAACCGAACAATCTTATTCCCTGCTGCCAATTTTTATTGTACACATTCATAAAGCATTCAACCAATAACCAATGTAATTACGAGATCTTATTATTCTGTGTGATAATTATTGTTGTCAAAAACCTCAATTCATCAATATTAATTATAATGATGTCCATCCTCTCTCCATCAACTTCTAAATTTCACCGACAAAATCACACCTCTTACCGAAAATTGAAAGTACATTACCAACTTTGCTTTGGTTACCTTTAATTGTTACCTTACTTTTGGTTTATAAATATAAGAGACACACCACAAATGCAAAACGATATAGAACCAACAAAAAGCCGCAATAATGGCAAAGTAATAGCAGGATTTATCTTGCTCACTTTGGGCGGCATCTTATTGCTGCAACAGCTTGGCAACTTCCTTTTCCCATCCTGGGTATTTAGCTGGCCCATGTGGCTAATTGCCTTAGGCCTGTACTCGGGTGCTAAACACAATTTCAGCAAGCCTACCGCTTATATCATGATCGTTATAGGCGTGATATTTTTAGCGGACGACATTTTCCCGGGCGTTAACCTTTCAAACTTGTTTTGGCCGGTTATTATTATTTCGATAGGTTTTATGATGATTCTTGGCCGCAATCATAAATGGGATGCCAGCCGTTTCCGCAGAGACAGACGCTGGAACCATAACCGCAACACGGATAAACATTGGGATTGGGACAAGCAAGTTAATCCGGATAACCCTAACGAACCCATAAAAGATTATAGCAACATGAATTACTCCGACATGAAGGCCGAATACGGTCCTGGTAAAGCCGGTAACCTGAGCGAAGACTTACTGGACGCTACATCCATTTTTGGCAGTTGCAATAAAACCATACTCTCCAAAAATTTTAAGGGCGGCGAGATCATTAACATTTTTGGCGGCGCCGAAATTGATTTTACGCAAGCGGATATTAACGGGCGGGTAGTAATTGATGTAACCCAGATATTTGGGGGTATTAAACTACTGGTGCCTCCTCACTGGCACGTTACGTCTGATATGGTGGCGCTATTTGCCGGGTTTGATGATAAGCGGAAGCATAAAATAGATATATCTACCGATAAGGTGCTCGTTATTACCGGTACCTCCATTTTTGCAGGTATCGAGATCCGCAGTTATTAACAATAATAAAAAAGCCAAGGTTTATGAGTTGGTATGTAGCTAAAATAATTTTCCAGATCGTTAGTGGCGAGGGTAACCACCAGCCGCAGTTTGATGAGCAACTGCGCCTGGTGAAAGCCGACGATGAAAAACAGGCTCTTGAAAAAGCTTGTGATTTAGGCCGTAAAAATCAGGACCGGTTTGTTAACAGCCAGCAGCAAACCGTTCAATGGCACTTTATTGATGTTGCCGAGCTCAATAAATTAAGCGAATTGGCAGATGGCACCGAACTTTATTACAACATACACGAGGAGCCGGATGCCGATCTGTATATCAAATGGGCCCATCACAAATCCGCACTGTTAAACAAAACCGATTATTCATTCAGTTAAACAAAAACCTTGGCAACAACACAAGCTATTTATTCAAAAATAAGTTTAACACTGGTGGCCTGCCTGTTAACATGGGCTGCCATGCAGGCTTATATTATACATAGCTTTGGTTTTAACTGGTATATGGCCATTGTTGACAGTGTTATTAATACCATACTTTTAACAGCCGCTTGCTGGCTGATCAACAACAACCTGCGCTACTATCAGCCCGGTACCAAGGGTTATATCAACCTGGTAGTTTGGTGCGGTGTGTTGTCCGGACTTTGTATTACCGCCGCCCGTTGGCTGCTACCGGCATTGATTGCTGATAAGATTTATAAAGATTTTCTGCTGCAATCATTAATTATCCGTTTTTTTATTGGTTTCCTGGCCGTGGGCTGTATGGCTATGGTGAGCGTTATTTTTTACAGCCAGCTTGACCAAAAGAAAAGCGATAAACGCAAAGCGGATGCCGAAAGACTGGCCCGCGAGGCGGAGCTATATAACCTGCGCCAGCAACTCCAACCGCACTTTTTGTTTAACAGTTTAAACTCCATCAACGCATTGATTGGCATCCGCCCGGAGGAAGCCCGGAAAATGATCCACCAGCTATCCGATTTTTTACGTGGTACGCTCAAAAAAGACGATCAGGAGCCGGTAACCTTAGCCGAAGAACTGGCGCACCTGCAATTGTACCTGGATATTGAAAAGGTACGCTTTGGACATCGCCTGATTACCGAAATCAGTTGCGACAGCAAAAGCGGAACTACCCTGCTACCTGCCATGCTTTTACAGCCAATTGTAGAAAATTCTATTAAATTTGGATTGTATGATACCACCGAGGAGGTAACCATCAGTATCCGTGCAGAGGTTAGCGATAATTATTTAGTATTAATGGTGCAAAACCCTTATGATGCGCAAACCACCCGGCCAAGGCAGGGAACGGGTTTTGGTTTAAGTGGTGTGCAACGACGCCTATACCTGCTGTTTGCACGTAACGATTTGGTTGAGACACACGCCGAAGATAATTTATACACAACGATTATAAAAATACCCCAGTTAACATGAAACGAGCTTTAATTATAGATGATGAACCCCTGGCCCGTTTAATTGTGAGGGAGTATTTGATGGATTTTCCGCAGATTGAGGTTTTGCAGGAGTGTGGCGATGGATTTGAAGGTGTAAAAGCCATTAACCAATATCAGCCCGACCTGATTTTCCTTGATGTGCAAATGCCCAAGATCAACGGCTTTGAAATGCTTGAGTTGGTTGAAAATCCGCCTTCGGTTATTTTCACAACCGCTTTTGACGAGTATGCCATTAAGGCTTTTGAAACGCACGCGGTTGATTATTTGCTGAAGCCTTTTAGCAAAGAACGTTTTACCAAGGCTGTTGATAAATGGCTTCATCAATCGTCGCCGTCGAAGCCGCAGAAAACCGCCGAAGAAATCACTAACTCGACTGTATCCGCGTCGCCTGCCCAACATGAACGCATTGTAGTTAAAACCGGAACTAAAGTGAAGATCATCCCTGTTCAGGATGTGCAATACCTGGAAGCCGACGACGATTATGTAAGCATCCATACCCAGGAAGGCTCGTTCCTGAAAAATAAAACCATGAGCTTTTTTGAGCAGACCTTAGATCCGCGCCAGTTTGTACGCGTACACCGCTCCTACATTTTAGCAGTACAACAAATTACCCGCATTGATCCTTACGAAAAAGACGCACATATCGCCATACTCAAATCGGGGGCCAAAATACCGGTAAGCAAAGCAGGCTATGTTAAGTTGAAAAGTGTTTTAGGCATATAATAATATAGTTCGTCTGGCTTGCACATTCAGGGCAAGGACATTAAAAAGGTAAGAGGAGGCCCCTACGAAGCCAAAGCAGGTTAAATGCCTTTTCTATAAACAGGCTACTCCGCTGGAGTAAAAACAACCTGTAAATACTTAGCAGGATTATCTAAAAAACTGTAAATTTTTTCAGGACGATACACTGTTAAAGAGCTCCGGTAGGAGCTTCCTGTTTATAGGGGACAAAAAAATAAGTTTTGGCTCCGTAGGCGCCCCCTTGTCAGCAGGGTTCCTTTTTTCGCTACTAAAATCAAATGAACTTTTTAATGCGGCCGCCTTGAGCTTGCATTTTGTTTGTAATAGATTGCTGGCGTATCATTATATTGCAACATCATTTTCAAAAACTTATGCTTAAAGCCCTGTTAGTATTGATCAGTTTTTTCTTACTGATTAATCATCCCGTAACCGACCTGCCCGACAGTAAACTGGCTGCGGACGTAAGAGCCGCTGTTTGGCCCCGTCTGGAAAAAGAACTAAACAATGGCGGTTTCAAAGCGGGCAGCCCCATCTACATCCGCATATTTAAAGAAGAACATATTCTTGAGATCTGGGTAAAAAAAGACAGCACCTACAGCTTATTTAAAACTTACCCGGTTTGTTATTTTTCCGGAGGTTTTGGCACTAAAACCCGGATAAACGATGGCAAAAGCCCGGAAGGGTTTTACTACATTACACCCTGGCAGCTTAACCCGGTAAGCCACTACCACCTGGCCATCAATATTGGGTACCCCAATCAGTTAGAAAAATCAAAGGGCTATACCGGCACAGATATCATGATTCACGGGCACTGCGCATCCATAGGATGCTACGCCATGACCGACCCTTTGATCGAAGAGATTTACACCGTAGTTTACAAAAGCCTTGCCGCCGGCCAAACTGCTATACCTTTACATATCTTCCCTTTTAAACTCAACGCCACCAATATGAAGCTCTGCGCGGCATCCGACTATTTTAGCTTTTGGAACAACATGAAGGCTGGGTATGATCTGTTTGAAAGCAGGCGCATCCCGCCAGTGGTATCAGTGGTTAATAAGCAATACGCTTTTAAATGAGGAAGCGCTTTTTTATTGTAAGGTTGGAAGGAGTGCATGTTATGGGTGCTTTTGGCAGTTTGAAAATGAATCACATTTGACTTTGTTAAACTGTATTATTTATTATTCCGGTTTAACATTTGATATAGCCTCGCTAATCTTAGGTGTTACAGTATCCACAAGGAATTTGACAGTTCCAAGTCTATCTGTCAACAATCGAAAGTCACCTTCGCTACCGTTAAGGATAACGCTTTGGGCCCCGTTAGTATCAACAGTTCGTGAGCCCCTAATCTTCAACTCTAATTTAGCTATTAACAATTCAACTATTAGAGTGAACTCATTAACACCTATTGTAACTTCCATATTCTTCATTAGGTTGATTGTTTATTTAGCTGATAGCTATAATATTCTATCATCATAAAATAGTCTCGAAGAATTTTAACACTTCTTTTAATTCTTACTCTAAATTGATTCATTCGTTTGATTATCAATTTGTTGAGCAATAGAATCAGCCAATGGTAGAAAGTTTGCTCTTGTGACAGCAGGGGGTTGATTTTGATTCATTGCTTCTACTAATCTTAAGAGAGTTGCAAGAAATTCATCTTTTCTTTCTCTTTCAAAAATTATTTCCCAATTTGCTAATCTATTAAGAGTTACCACAAACCCATCTAAAGGGTTTGTTCCGTTTAAGAAAATATTTAACCTCGATAAAAGACCTGCGTCGATAGTTAATTGTATCATAATTAATGTTATTTTAATAATTTATCATACAAATATATATGAAAAAAAAACGAAATTCAAACGAAAAATCGGTAAAATAATAACTTTAGCTTTTTTCGACTCTTATAGATTAATTAATCTATAAGAGTCGAAAAAGTGCATTTCCTGCTCAGAATCGCCACTTTTTGAAATATCACAGAAATGTCATTTAATTAAAAACCGTCGGCTACTGAAATAATAAATACATTCTATACTAATATTCTAATCTTTTACTGACAAATCTTCCCCCCTCCATAATCAAGCTCTCAACTTTTCAACCACCCCAACCTTCTTTAAATTCAATATAGAAAAATCGCTGTTCGCTTTGATAATGGTGTTGCTCAACGCCCCAAGCCCGGTAACTTCCATTTCAACAATATCGCCAGGTTGCAGCCATTGCGTTTGATAGTCAGGATCATTTAATAATCCGGCGCCGTTAAGCTCTAAAAAGCATCCGGTGCCAACCGTTCCAGAGCCTATTACATCTCCGGGTAAAACATCGCAGCCGTAGGCGCAACGCTCTATAATTTCGGCAAAGGTCCACTCCATGTCGGCCATGGAGCCGCTTGATACTTCTTTGCCGTTCACCCAGCATTTCATTTTCAGGTCGTAACTATTGCCAGTATGGCCCGGCTTGGGGGCTACTTTGTACGGCTCCAATTCATCAGGGGTTACTAACCAGGGGCCAATCACGGTCGAAAAATCCTTGCCTTTGGCTGGGCCCAGGTTCAGCAGCATTTCTTCCATCTGCAGGGTGCGGGCGCTCATATCGTTCATAATCATAAAGCCTGCTATGTAGCTATCGGCTTCGCTGGCTTTAATGTTACGCCCTTTTTTGTTAAGCACTACGGCCACTTCCAATTCAAAATCAAGCTTCTCAAAATGGTCGGGCATGCATTCAATATCACCAGGGCCCTGTATGGCGTTATGGTTGGTAAAATAAAATATAGGATATTGGTCAAACTCGGCAATCATGCCAACCTTGCGGTTACGGCGGGCGGTTTCTACATGCTGCCTGAAAGCGTAAGCATCCCGGCACGATGCGGGGTATGGCACCGGGGCAATAACTTCAAAAAACACTTCTTCCCGGGCTTCTATTTTGCCCGATTGAATGCCGTGATGTACATGCTTGGCGTGTTCCATCAGTTCTTCTCCCTCACATAAAAAATCTTTCATATTATCGGGGATCAACTTATCGCACGAATGGAGATTATAGATATGCCCGTTTACAAACACACCCAAATGTTCACGATCTTCTGTTTTATACGATACTAACTTCATGTGATGATTATTTAATTTTTTTAATAAGGGATATAATTAAATCAGCCGGTTGTTATAGCGGTTACTAATGATAGTTGGTTGATCAAAGCTAAACATTTTGAAAATATTGCAACGCCCCTGCCCACCAAAATTATGTTTGCATCATAAACTAATTAAACCTAACTTTGCTTACACCAATATGAACTTCAACAAGTATCAATATCTGAAACAAGGACTTATCTCCACCAACGTGGCGGCCTCGTTTCGTTATGCGATGCTCACCAAAATTATCTTCGCCCAATATTCTCTGTAATTTCTTGTTGAACTATTTCAAAATTGAAATGCGGTAAGTCTGCCTTGCCATTTTATTTTGAACTTCAGCAACTCTTCTTCTTCTGAAAGCTTAAACAACTTTCAAACCCGATAGCGTTTCAACTTTACAACGTTCAAACTTTACAACTTAATTAAGCACCATGCCTATTTACCATACATTAGGTACCATTCCTCCAAAAAGGCACACCATTTTTCGTAAGCCCGATGGCGAATTGTATGCAGAGGAACTGGTTTCTACAGA
Source organism: Mucilaginibacter paludis DSM 18603 (assembly GCF_000166195.2). Classification (NCBI taxonomy): domain Bacteria; kingdom Pseudomonadati; phylum Bacteroidota; class Sphingobacteriia; order Sphingobacteriales; family Sphingobacteriaceae; genus Mucilaginibacter; species Mucilaginibacter paludis. Next base: position 5,012,467 of record NZ_CM001403.1, on the reverse strand, counting down.
AGGGTTTTCGAGCCTGTACTCGCTGGTTTATCATTGCTATCCCCCAACTATTGTAAAAGCCTTAGGCGAGCCGTATTCGGTTGAACCTAAAATAGCACGCGAGAAGCACTTAAAGCATACCAGCCTGATAGGTTTCAATGTAAAACCCGAGGATGACTATCTGCAAAGCCGTAAACCGGTTCTGGTCAATCAAGACCTGCATATCTCACTGGCTGCCCCGCGCAAATCCATGACGGACTATTTTTATAAGAATAGCCAGGCCGACGAGGTGATTTTTATCCATGTAGGTTCGGGTAAGTTAAAAACAGGGTTCGGGGAGATTAAATTTACTTATGGCGATTACCTGGTAGTGCCAAGAGGAACCATTTATCAACTGGAATTTGACACGGAAGATAACCGCTTGTTTATTACAGAAAGTTTTAGTCCTATCCGGTCGCCCAAGCGTTACCGTAACCATTACGGGCAATTGATGGAACATTCCCCCTATTGCGAGCGCGACATCAGGCGACCATCGAACCTGGAAACGCACGATGAAAAGGGCGACTTTAAAATACTGATCAAAAAACAGGGCCTCATCTACCCTTATATTTACGGCACGCATCCTTTCGATTTTATTGGCTGGGATGGTTTCCATTATCCCTGGGCATTTTCCATTCACGATTTTGAGCCCATTACGGGCCGTCTGCATCAGCCGCCACCTGTTCATCAAACCTTTGAAGGGAATAACTTTGTCATCTGCTCCTTTGTTCCGCGTAAATACGATTACCATCCCCTATCCATACCGGCCCCTTACAACCATAGCAATGTAGACAGCGACGAGGTTTTGTATTATGTAGACGGCGACTTTATGAGCCGCAAAAGCGTGGTAAAGGGCCAGATAACGCTCCACCCCGGAGGCATCCCGCACGGCCCGCATCCCGGAACGGTAGAAAAATCAATCGGTAAAGAAGCAACCCAGGAACTTGCTGTGATGATAGACCCCTTCCACCCGTTGATGATAACCGAAGAAGCGTTAAAAATAGAAGACGAGAATTACTATAAAAGCTGGCAATAAAGCTTAACTAAAAGTTAGTGTTAGTCAAGAGTACTTAGTCCGGAGTCGTGAGTCAAAATCCGGCATTCCTGGTTGATTATTGATGACTTTAACAACGATAACCGACACTTTATCCTTGACAAATCCCGAGTTAGCAGAACAATTAAAACAAACGAAACACACAATCACATACATGGAAACAACTTTTGTAAATGCATTACCCGCGGTAGAAAACTTAGGGCAGCTAAATAATGATTTCTTACCGCTTAACGGTACCGACTATGTAGAATTTTATGTAGGCAATGCTAAGCAAGCGGCCCACTTTTATAAAACAGCTTTCGGTTTTCAAAGCCTGGCCTATGCAGGCCCGGAAACGGGCGTGCGCGACAGGGCATCGTACGTATTACAGCAAGGCAAAATCAGGCTGGTATTAACCACCCCGATGCACTCGGACCACCCCATTGCCGAGCACATTAAAAAACATGGCGATGGCGTTAAGGTACTTGCATTATGGGTTGATGATGCTTACGACGCCTTTAAACAAACTGTTAGCCGTGGTGCCAAACCCTTCCAGGAGCCTCAAACCATTACTGATGAACATGGCGAAGTACGCACAAGCGGCATTTACCTTTATGGCGAAACCGTTCACTTATTTGTAGAGCGCAAAAATTATAACGGCCCGTTTTTACCAGGCTATCAAAAAATGAAATCAACCTATAACCCTGAGCCAACCGGATTATTATATGTTGACCATTGTGTAGGCAACGTAGGCTGGAATAAAATGAACCAATGGGTTAACTTTTACGAAGACGTATTGGGTTTTAAAAACATCCTCACTTTTGATGATAAAGCTATCTCAACCGAATACTCTGCATTAATGAGCAAGGTGATGAGTAATGGCAACGGCTACGTTAAATTCCCGATTAACGAACCAGCAGAAGGTAAAAAGAAATCGCAGATTGAAGAATACCTGGAGTTTTACGAGGGCGAAGGCGTACAACACCTTGCCCTGGCCACGCATGATATTGTAGATACTGTAACCAAATTGCAAAGCCGTGGCATTGAATTTTTAACTGTACCAACTACCTATTATGATACCCTGACTGAACGTGTAGGGCACATTGACGAAAATCTGGAGCCACTAAAACAATTAGGAATACTGGTTGACCGCGACGATGAAGGTTATTTGCTGCAAATATTTACTAAACCTGTAGAAGACAGGCCTACGGTTTTTTTCGAGATCATTCAGCGCAAGGGTGCCAAATCATTCGGTGCCGGCAATTTTAAAGCCCTGTTTGAAGCTATTGAACGCGAACAGGAACTGAGGGGAAATTTATAATAAAATGAATGGGATCTTGTGCGCAATCGTACAAGATCTCATTTTATATTAACTGCAACCACTTAATTATTGCGGCCTATATTATGGGCAATTTTATTAACAGCCGAAAATTAAATTCGATAACGTAATGCTATTACATTACCAATTGCATTAATAAGGTTGTATTCAGGATTATTGATATCGCCATTTAGCTCCCACTTTCCAGCCGATTTGTGCAGCTGATAAGTTTCGCCTTTTACTGACACATCAATTTTTTGATGTGTTTCTGATGGTTTTTCATTCAGGATATAAAACATAATATCCGAATTCTGATAAGTTAATCGTAGAGGTTGGCTCATGATATTAGTTTAAATTTTATTGAACAATTAATAAATCGGGGGCTCATTTAAAAAGCAACATAAACCTAAACTGCTATCTGGTTAGGGTTAACGGCTGAAGATATGCTCGATTTGATAGCTTTGATATCCCGCTTCAGGATTGCCTGCAATTCTTTGTCAAACTTGATTGCGAAAAGCGCTTCTATGATATTGATTTTACGGGTTTTCATAATGTCAAAATTTTAGTGTTATTAAAGTATAATCCAATAGCATACCAAAACCCAAAACTTAACCAATATCATCAGTTTTATAACTATCAGTTTAAAATCAGGCATCAAATTCCTCAGAATAAAAAATCACTGTATATTTTTAAGATCAAGTGTTGTATTAAACTCCATACCAGTATATTAAGCTGGCAAATACCACTTTCGCAACGCATAATTACTTAAACCTTGTATTTTGCAATGATTTTTTGTATTTGGGTTAATATTTATATTTTTACGAAGTCTATATAATAATTAGAAGTCGCTTGAGGCTATTTAAGGCCTCGTACTGATTGTAACCACCTGATGCTTAAAAACTAAGATCAACACTACTTTGTGTTTTTTTGTAATCTGTAACTAATATTTTATATCGTTTATTATTACATCTGTTAAAGAGCGATTACGAAACTGCATATGCCAGATAAAACATATTTAAATATTGGCGAAAACCCCGAGGGGTGTGATGCAATAGGCGACCATTATTTATTGAACACCCAACTGCATAACCTTATTGAGAGTACCAATATCGGCTTATGGGAGCGCGGCATTGAAACCGAAGAAGCCTGGTGGTCACCCAAGTTTTGCGAGTTACTGGGCTATAATTATGGCGAGATCGAACAAAATTATAGCTTTTTTTTAAACCACATTGTACACCCAAGCGACAGAGAAACTGTTTATAATTCCTTTCAAAATCATCTTCATCATAAAACCCGCTATAAAGTTGAATTCCGGATGCTAACCAAAGCAGACGGCTATCGTTGGTTTGAGAGCACCGGCAAAGCCTGGCTTAACCAGGAAGGCAAACCGTTAAGAATGCTTGGCGCAGTAATAGATATAGATTCTAAAAAGCGCAACGAACTCAACTTAAAGAAAAACGAATTTTTACTTAACGAAACTAATAAAATTGCCCGCATAGGTGGTTGGGAACTGGATGTGATCACCAATGAGCTCATTTGGTCAAAAGAGGTTTACGACATACATGAATTAGATGAGCACGAACAACCGGACATTGAAACTACCCATAATTTTTATGAGCCCGGCTATCGCGAAACTGTTGCCAGGGCTGTAAAAAATTGTATTGAACACTGCCAGGCGTATGACCTTGAACTTAAATTTAGAACTGCTAAAGATAATGTAGTTTGGATACGCACCAAGGGTGTGCCCGTTATTGATGAACACGGAAACTGCGTTGCCATAAGAGGCATATTCCAAAACATTAACGACGATAAGCTAAAAGAGCTTAACCTGCAAAAATCGCTTGACCTGTTAAGCGATCAGAATAAACGCTTGCAGAATTTTGCCCATATCGTATCACACAACTTACGGTCGCACTCGGGCAACCTTGAGTTTATGGTCAATTTGTTTGAAGAAGAGATCTCGGAAGATGAGCAAAAAGAAATATTTACGCATATACGCTCTATTAGTAACAGCTTAGCTACCACTATTGAGCATTTAAACGAAATAGTAAAAATTCAGACAGAGATTAACAACGACCGTAAAGAAGTTGATTTTGATACAACTTTTAATAACGTATTAAACGCCATTAATAACAACATCACAGAAACCAATGCTTTAATTTACAGCGATTTTAGTTTATGCCCCACAGTTAACTATGTACCGGCATACCTTGAAAGCATTTTTTTAAACCTGGCTACTAACTCGCTCAAATACCGCAATCCGGAGCGCAGGCCGGAAATTACTTGCAAAACATATTTGGAAGATGGGCATACTTATTTAACCTTTGCGGATAATGGCCTGGGGATAGATTTGGAAAAATATGGCGACAAGGTATTTGGGATGTATAAAACATTTCATCAAAATGCTAATGCCAAAGGCATTGGCTTATTTATCACCCGAAATCAAATTGAATCCTTAGGCGGAAGTATAAAAATTGAAAGCACCGTAAATATTGGCACACTATTTACAATTAAGTTAATATAAATTCCCCAAATCGTAAATGACAATCCTAAAACCCATTAACACCGTGTGCGTAGTAGACGATGACAAGATCTACGTGTACGGATTAAAGAAATTAATGTCTTTAAAGCAACTATCATCAAATTTAATAGAATTTCCGAACGGAAAAGAGGCGATTGACTTTTTGATAAACCCGGATAACAACTGCAAGTTACCTGATGTCATCTTCCTGGATATCAACATGCCTGTAATGGACGGCTGGGATTTCATGGAAAATTATGCCCGCATTAAACCAACTTTGGGGAAAAAGATCACCGTTTACATGGTTAGCTCCTCTATCAACCAAGAAGATATTAACAGGGCAAAAAATATATCGCACATTACAGACTATGTAGTTAAGCCTGTTACTTACGATAAATTACTTGAGCTATTTAAGGAAGCCGCCTAAGTAAATAAAAAAGGTCCGGATCTTTAAAGATTGCCGGACCTTTTTTATTCATGATCAGCTTACGCGATATAACTTTCCAGAATTTTAAAACCCGATTCTGTTTTAATTTCAACCTGATTCACGGTATTGGGCAGCAAAATACATTCGCCCATTTTTACTTCATAAGTTTCATTTTGGTATACCAGGCTATAAGCACCGGCCACACAAATGTATATTACAAATGAATCAAGATCAGAGTAATCTTTGGTTGTCCCTTCGGTAAATTCCATTACGTTGGTTGTAAAGTAAGGGCAGCTTACCAAGGCAACGTCTTCATTAATCTGAGGGGTATATTGAGTTTTGTAGTCGGGATATTGCTTGTAGTCAATAGCGGCCAAAGCCTCTTCTGTGTGCAGTTCGCGCTTGTTACCTTTGTCGTCAACGCGGTCAAAATCATAAATCCGGTAAGTAATATCCGATGTTTGCTGCACCTCTGCTAATAACAAGCCTTTGCCTATCGTATGCACACGGCCAGCCGGTAAAAAGAAAACGTCACCTGCGTTAGCCTCTTCCTTATTCAGGATATCGGTTAAATGACCGCTGTTTAATTTATCCAAATATATTTTTTCATCAACCTGCTGGTTAAAGCCGGTTATCAGGGTTGAACCCGGATCGGCTTCGATAATATACCACATCTCTGTTTTGCCGAACGAGTTATGGCGCTCTTTAGCCAGCGTATCATCGGGGTGTACCTGGATAGAAAGCCAGTCGTTGGCATCGATAAACTTCACCAGCAACGGAAAGATATTGCCAAACCTGTCGTACACTTTTTTACCCACCAGCTCATCCTTGTACTCTTCTAAAATATCAGCTAATGATTGGCCTGCTAAGCTGCCGCTCTCTACTACCGATACGTCGGACTTAACACCCGATATTTCCCAGGTTTCGCCACAATTGGGCAGCGGCGAAAAATCTTTACCTAAATAGGTTTTGATTTTGTTACCACCCCATATTTTGTCTTTATAAATGGTTTTGAACTTTAATGGATACAATGCCGACATAGTTTTTCTGTTTTAGGCGAATTTATATTTTAATACCCGATATTGAAAATGATATTTAAACTTCAGGCTCCTGCTGGCTCAGGCAATGGAAACTGCCTAAACCCCAGATGATATCGGTAGAATCAATCCCGATAACTTTCCGGTCGGTAAAACATTGCTGCAAAATAGCTAAGGCCTTGTCATCGTTTTTATCACGGTACGTTGGCACCACCACTGCCGCGTTGCCGATGTAAAAGTTGGCATAAGATGCAGGCAGGCGTTGCCCATCATAAACTACCGGCGAAGGCATGGGCAACTCAACAATATTTAACTGTTTGCCGTTAAGCAGCCGCATGGTTTTTAAAGCCTGCAGGTTTTCTTGCAGCAGGTGGTAATTATCGTCGCCTTTATTCTCTTCTACCACGGTAATCACGGTGTCCTGGTTTACAAAGCGGGTAATATCATCAATATGCCCATCGGTATCGTCGCCAACTATACCATCGCCCAGCCATAATATTTGCTCGGCGCCGTAATAGGTATGCAAGTACTCTTCTATCTGTCCCTGTTTTAAATGCGGATTGCGGTTCGGGTTCAATAAACAGGCAGTGGTAGTTAATAGGGTACCAGCGCCGTTAAAATCAACCGAACCCCCTTCCATCACAATACCGGGGTTAAACACAGGCAAACCAAAATGATTGGCGATTTTTGTGGGGATTACATCGTCCAGATCATAAGGCGGATACTTGCCGCCCCAGGCGTTGTAGCCCCAGTCCACCACAACCTTTTTCTTAGTATCTCTATTGACCAAAAACGCCGGACCATGATCACGGCACCAGGCATCATTAGTTGGAAAATGAAAAAATTCGATCTTCGACAGATCGGCACCAACTTTACTCAATTGCTCTTTGGCGAATCCTTCCATTTGCAAATGAGCCACATTAATACGGACTAACTGCCCTGCAGAAACTACCTTAATAAATTCGCAATAAGGTTTATAAATAGAGCCTATTTTACCCGGCCACGATTCTTCTTTGTGCGGCCAACTCAGCCACATAGCGGTTTGCTTTTCCCATTCCGCAGGGAAGTGGAAGCCTTGAGGGAAGTCCATAGTCGATGGTCGATGGTCCATAGTGTTTTTTAAGGGTGTGATCATTTAAAGTGGATGATTAGTCCATGGACCATGGTCGATGGTCCATAGTATTTCTTAAAAGTTTTCAAAATAGGTGAAGTCAATGGACGTAATATATTTAAAGCGTATTTCTTAAAGATGTAATCATTTTTGACAAGGATTGATATTCATTGTAAAGTTTTTGAAAATCTTCCTCATTAATATAATTTCTGCGCCGTGCAATAAAAAGGCAAGCAACAACCTCAATTGCCGAACGCAACGCATAGTTTAAAAAGTTAATGAAAACCGGGTTAGTTTGGCCGGTAGAGCCTTCAGCAATATTTAATACCACGGAATCTGCTGCTCTTTTAATTTGAGAAGTTAAAATAAACAATTCATCTTTTGGAAAACTATGCTTGGTTAAAAGATGAATGCTATCCGTAAGCTCCAATGCTATTTGCCAAACCTGTAAGCTCTCAAATTTAAAAGCCATTTTATTTTGTTATAAACCTTATTATCGGCTAAACCGCAACCCTACTATAGACTATCGACAATGAACTCAACTGCCGCCCTACTATGGACTATCGACCATGGACTATGGACTCTCCCCTAATCCCCGTCGATTAAGCGCTTGGTAATCGGTTGGTACGAATCAATCCTCCGGTCGCGTAAAAACGGCCAGTGGGTACGGTAGTAATCCGTTTTATCCAGATCTAATTCGTGGATGATATTTTCTTCATTGTCATGAGATGCCTGGTACAATAGGGTTCCGAAAGGATTAGATACAAACGATCCTCCCCAAAACTTCACTCCGGCTTCCTCGCCCACCCTGTTAATGCCAATTACGTGTACACCGTTGGCAACGGCATGTCCGCGTTGTATAGTTTGCCAGGCGTTATATTGTTCTACGTTGGTAGCCTCGTCTTGCGTGGTTGCCCAGCCTATAGCAGTTGGGTAAAATAAAATTTCGGCCCCCATTAACGCGGTGATTCGCGCTGCTTCCGGATACCATTGGTCCCAGCAAATCAATACCCCTATGGTGGCAAATTTGGTTTTGAAAACTTTATAGCCTAAATCACCTGGCGTAAAATAAAATTTCTCGTAAAAACCCGGATCGTCCGGTATATGCATCTTGCGGTATTTGCCCAGGTAAGTACCATCTGCATCTAACACGGCAGTAGTATTATGGTAAACACCCTGAGCACGTTTTTCAAACAGCGAAGCGATGATCACTACGCCTAACTCTGCCGCAACGCTGGATAGCGCATCGGTGGACGGACCGGGAATGGCCTCCGCTAACGCGAAGTTATCATGGTCTTCCACATCACAGAAATACAGGGAAGTAAATAACTCCTGTAAACAAATGATCTGAGCGCCGCCTTCGGCTGTTTCCCTGATCTTTGCTATCGCTTTGTTAAGGTTATCTGGCTTGCTTGCTGTGCAACTCATTTGCACCAGGCCAACTTTTACTTTCGACATACCGCTTTTTTTCTATTTTGCGCAAAAGTAAAACTTTAATATTAAATAGGATGTCATAATTAATGTGCGAATGAGTAAATGTGGAGGTGTGGAATGTGCAGATGTGCAAATATTTGAATTAGAAAATCAATATCTTAAATAAGCAGATGTGCAAGTCCCTTTCCTTCTCTGCAAATCATTCGCACATTTACTCATTCGCACACCCGCACATCTACATACCCGCACATTAAAAAAAATCAATCTGCAACTTAGGCTTTTTATTAGCTTTGCACTAAACTGGCAAGATTGCCGTTTAAACTTTCACATTACACAATGGCAGAAAAAGATTATTACGATATATTAGGAATAAACAGCGATGCAACATCTGAAGATGTTAACGAAGCCTATCGTAAAATCAATAAACCAAATCCGGATGCGGAAGAAGCATATCAAATACTAAGCGATACCGACAAGCGGCGAATGTACGACGAAACTTATATCGGCCCTTTTGATCCTTCTGATTCTTATTTAGTAGAAGACCTGGAAACCATCACTGCCGAAAAAAAGCCTAAGACCTTTAAAGACAGGTTGTGGAGCGCCACTAAACTTCTTTTAAAAATAGCGGTTACCGGCCTGTTGCTTTATTATGTTTTCAGCAAAATACATTTCGACCAGGTTAAGTCGCTTGTCAGTGAGGCCAATCCGTTATGGGCGCTGGCGGCTATCCTAACCTTTTTTGTTTCAACCATGGTATCGGCGTCCAGGTTAATGAGTTTCTTTAAATCTATTGATCTGCATATCCGCTGGCAGTTTAACTTACGCCTGTATATGTTAGGTATGTTTTACAACTTGTTTTTACCCGGTGGTATTGGTGGCGATGGTTATAAAATTTACCTGTTAAACAAAAACTATAAAATGCCTGCCAAAAAAGTTTTCTGGGCAATTTTATTTGACCGCCTGAGCGGATTTTGGGCAATCGGACTCATTACCGCCGTACTGGTAATTTTTCTACCTCAATTAAAGGTATTACATATTACACCATTGTTGGCCTGGACTGTATTTTTGGGAGCAACCGCGGTGTACCTTTTTGTAGCCTACAAATTTTTTAAAGATTATACCAAGCACTTTGTAGAGGCACACATCAAAGCCGTGGGCGTACAATCATTACAGGTATTAACCATTTTATTGGTAATGATAGCTTTGCATCACACCGAAAAATACGCGCCTTATTTGTCGGCATTCCTGATGTCGTCTATGGCTGCGGTGATACCGTTTAGTGTTGGTGGGCTGGGATTTCGCGAATTTATTTTCAAATATGTTGTAGCCGAGATGTTCCACATGAATGGCGATCTGGCTGTAGTATTGAGTCTATCATTCTATGTCATCTCCGGCATTATTTCGTTACTCGGCGTTTATTATGTTTTCCGTACCGACAGGTTGGAAAAAGATCTGCCTGTTGCAGAAAAGAAAAAATAATTATTACCCGTTAAAAAGATATTTCAGCAAGGCTATAGCAGCTATCAATAGTAAAAAAAACAACACAAGCCGGATAGGAGAAGTTCCAGAAGATACCTGCACAAGCCCCTTTGATTGCGATTGCTGCTTTATGATTTCATCTATCGCCGTATCCCGCTTACCGGATATTGGCTTATCACCAAATAATGCGCCGCCTTGTTCCAATTTGTCTATATAATCTTTGCTCTGGGCAAGCCCTAAGCCTGTTGCTTCTTTGTAAAGCTTTACAGCATTAAGCTTTTTCCCTTGCGATAGTAATAAATTAAGTTGCGCATCCAAGCCTTCAGGCAATGCCTTTACAACCGGTACGCCTTGTCCGGCAGCGAAGCTATCCACAAAATCTTTCGCGTCCTTTAATCCGCAGCCCGTCGTATCAACCACCAATTTAACAGCTCGTAATCGCCTGTTTTGCATAATCAGCGTTTGCACTTCTGCTTCAATAGCTTTACTCAGCACCATATCTGTTTAGCTTTTATATTGGTTATTGCATGGATGATCAATCTTTAAACAGGGCTTGATGTGGAATGTTTTCTTTTACCGTTCTCATAATTTATTTAAATCTCAACCATAGCCTTTACAAAAAAAACAAACCTTATATCACAAAAAAACAACAAAGTCAAATTAAATATCACATTGGCAACATTGAACAATATTAAATTTTATAATTTTACAAAATCTAATCTTGCGACAGCATGAGCCATTTTAATGATTTTAACAACCCACAGGTTGCAGCACTACCTAAACACCTTAAACAATTTATTGTAGACCAGCACTACGAGCATTATACCCCAATAGACCATGCGGTATGGCGTTACGTTATGCGGCAAAATTACAGTTACCTTAAAGATGTAGCCTATTACCCTTATATCCCCGGACTGGAAAAAGCCGGATTGACCATCGAAAAAATACCGAACCTGCAGGACATGAATAATGCCCTGGCAAAAATTGGTTGGGGAGCTGTCACCGTTGATGGCTTCATACCTCCGGCTGCCTTTATGGAATACCAATCGTACCGGGTACTGGTTATAGCGGCGGATATACGCGGCATTAAACATATTGAATACACGCCCGCTCCTGATATTATTCATGAATCGGCAGGCCACGCGCCCATTATTGCCGACAAAGCCTATCATCAATATCTCAGCTATTTTGGATCGATCGGCGCTAAGGCGATGTTCTCGGCGCAGGATTTTGATTTATACGAAGCCATACGGGCGCTATCCATACTTAAAGAAATGCCAGATGCCGATCCCTTCGACATTCAAAAAGCAGAAGATCAGGTTGCCTGGTGCCAGGATCATATGGGCCAACCATCTGAAATGGCTTTGCTAAGCAGGTTACACTGGTGGACGGTTGAATATGGTTTGATAGGCACACTGGAAAAACCCCAAATATACGGAGCCGGACTCTTGTCATCCATCGGCGAAAGCTCCACCTGTATGGCTACGGATGTAAAAAAGCTTTGGTACACACCCGACACGGTAAATTATCCATACGACATTACCAAGCCCCAGCCGCAGTTATTTGTTACCCCAAACTTTCAAAACCTCATTGATGTTTTAGAACAATTTGCCAATACCATGGCTTTTAGGGTTGGCGGCCAATTTGGCTTACAAAAAGCCATTGAAAGTAAAAATACCTGCACCACTGTTTACAGTTCTGGTTTACAAGTTTCGGGTACGTTTAGCGTTTCTGTTACAAATAAACAGAACAATCCAATTTTTATTAAAACCACTGGGCCAACCAGTTTGTGTTACCAAAATAAACAGTTAGATGGACATGGTAAAAGTTACCACCAAGATGGCTTTAGCTCACCAGTTGGCCGGTTGAAGGAAATGAGAACCGCTTTAGAAGATTTAAGCCCCAACGACCTAAACGATATAGGCATAGCTATAGCGGAGGATGCTACCCTTAATTTTGAAAGTGGAGTTACCGTAAAGGGTACTGTTAAAAGCGTGTTGCGCGAAAACAATAAAACGCTGCTGATATCTTTCGGAAATTGTACGGTAACTGATGCTGACGGCGAAATTTTATTCCAACCCTCATGGGGAGTTTATGATATGGCCGTTGGCGAAAAAATAATCTCAGTATTTTGCGGCGCAGCGGATAAAGATGCTTTTGAAACCATTGTTTACCAGGCTAAAACCAGCACCTTTCACCAAGAATATAGCGGCAATACATTGGAGCTACATCATTTATACCAGCAAGTTAGAGATTGCCGTCAAAATCAATCCGGCTACCATAATTTGAAAGATATATGGCTTCAGTTGCAGAAAAATCACCCGGAAGATTGGCTTTGCCCCTTAGAAATATTGGAGATACTGGACCATGAAGGGCTAATGCCCGATACGGCTCAACAGATCCAAACCTGGTTAGAGCAACGGACATCCCGCGAACCGGAATTGAAAAAATTAATTACAGACGGTTTTTATTTAATCAAACACCCGGTAGAGCAAAAACTCGTTGTTCAGTAAAAATTTCTAATTTAGTGCAATTGTAATGTGATATACATTACAACAAACTCGATGTGTTTTTAAATTTGAGTAATGCTTTGTTGGCGTTGCGGACAGATTTAAAAGCGAAAAATTTTAATTATCCATTAACAAATATCCTTCCGACAGGAAGTTAGTGCTATATGAATATTATAATAACCGGTGCCAGTAGCGGTGTAGGCTTTGAGGCCGTTTTAGAGTTAACTTTATCGGGTAAACACCAGGTGATCGCGCTGGCCCGGTCTGAGGATAAATTAGGCAGATTGCTTGAAATTGCCAAAGGGCTAAACCCCGATTGTATTTTATATCCTGTAGCTTTTGATATTGTACACGACGATTATGCCGACCTGCAACAATTTATTGCTACCCGGTTTAATAACCAGATAGATGTATTGATTAACAACGCCGGCGTATTGATCAATAAACCTTTTATGCAGTTACTGGAAAGCGATTTTGTAGAAATGCTGCAAAGCAATTATATGGGGCATGTGCGGATCATCCAGGCAATGGTGCCTATCATGCCAGCCGGATCGCACATCTTAAATATAGGCAGCATGGGCGGGTTTCAGGGAAGCGCCAAATTCACTGGTTTAAGTGCTTATTCGGCCAGTAAGGGCGCCCTGCATACTTTAACAGAGTGCCTTGCGCTTGAACTTGCGGAGCAACAAATCAAGGTGAACTGCCTTGCACTCGGTTCCGCCCAAACTGAAATGTTAGAGCAAGCCTTTCCCGGTTATGAATCGCCGGTGATGGCCTTCCAGATGGGTAAATATATTGCCGACTTTGCCATTTCCGGGCATCAGTTTTTTAACGGAAAAATATTACCGGTTGCCCTGGATACACCATAATAAGCCAAAAGATAACCTAAGCGCTGCGTAAAACAAAAAGATCGGCAGCGCCACATTGCAGGTGCTGCCGACCTTTTTGTTTTGTTTACGGGCAATCCGCAGGCCGGTCATTAAAATTTACTCGTATCAGCGATTGTTTTACTTTCGGTTTTTGTGGCCTCCAACTCTTTCTCCTCCTGTTTCATCTTTTTGTTATAAATCTGGCACACAACCCTGTATTCAGAACCTGTATAAGCTTCTTCCATGCCTATGGCTATAGTCTTGGTATATAAATCCCAATACCTTACAAACTGATAATAGCCGGGCTTAAAATTAAAAAATTGAATTTTACCGTCGTCTCTTGTGGGCGGACCGTATTTTGCAGTTATCACCGAAGTGATATTGTCCATATCATCATTCAATTCGGTCTCAATATAGTTGGCGGTTTTCAGGTCCGACTCCAAGTCAACCATGTATAACTCGTTGGTTTTTGTGGTAAAAGACGGATCTGCGCTATAGGATGAATTACCTACCACTACCGGCTTATCGCCTACTAATTTTTTAAACTCCTGGGGACTGATGCCGAAGGTAACTTTACCAAAGACAACGTTCAGGGTCGACTTGTATTTGTTATACCTGGCTACGCTATCTAACTGCTCCTGGTTCAGTTGCGGTGCATCTGCTGATTTACCCGAACGGGTTGAACTTTGTGAACAGCCCGCTAATACAAGGGCTACTGCTAAAATGTTTACTAATTTTTTCATGATTATTGGTTTGATTAAATTTGAATTACGAAATGATTCTTTCCGGTCAATGCCGGATGGATGATATGTTTAATTAAAATACTGATATTCTGACTAATAACAGTTCATTGCCATCGGCAGAATTATCTGCCGCCTAACTTTAAAAACTCGTTTACTACGATCTCGGTGATGTACCGTTTATTGCCGTCCTTATCGATGTAGCTTCGGCTGGCCAGCTTACCGTCGATAGCAACCTCGTCTCCCTTTTTCAAAATATCTTCGGCAAACTTGGCTTGTGCCCCCCAGATAATTACATTATGCCATTGGGTTTCGGTAACCTTCTCGCCCTTATCATTTTTGTATGATTCGCTGGTAGCTAATGATAGCTTTGCCAATCTTCGGTTGTTATCAAAAACCTTTACTTCCGGATCCATGCCTAAATTACCTACAAGGCGTACGCTGTTTTTTAATGTGCTCATTGTCATACTGTTTTAATGTTTAATATTCGTTTTAAATAACAGTACAAAGATGAGGGCACCTGCAAACCATAGTCGGTTGATAAGCATTTATAGTCGACAATACTTATTTGCAAGCGTTTGCAAACGAATAAAAAATGATTAATTTTATCGCAAATAGACATTATGCCATCAGAAAGATATTGTTTGGATTGCAACGAGATACTGCACGGGCGTGCAGATAAAAAGTTTTGCAACGATCAATGCCGCAACAACTACAATAACCAGCTCAATAGCGATAGCTATAACCTGGTGCGGAATATCAATAACATTTTGAAACGCAACCGCCGTATACTGGAAGAATTAAACCCCACCGGCAAAACTAAAACCACGCGCAAAAAGCTATCCTCAAAAGGATTTAACTTTAGTAAGCACACCAGTATATACCAAACTAAAACCGGCGCAAACTATATTTTTTGCTACGAATACGGCTACCTGCTTTTAGATGGAGAGGATGTATTGCTGGTTAAACGGGAAGACAAAGATGATTGATCAATCCAAGTGATAACAGATCCGGCACCTCGGCTCGTAGGTTTCCTTTTCGCCCAATAATATTTTGGCATCGCTTGATACCAAGCGGTACGAATATAGTGCCGGGTTACCGCAACGCACACAAACCGCGTGTACTTTGGTAACCGATTCGGCAATGGCCATAATAGCGGGCATAGGGCCAAATGGTTTGCCTAAAAAATCCATATCCAAACCTGCTACAATAACGCGGATGCCTTTATTGGCCAATTTATTACAAACCGAGGGTAACTCATCATCAAAAAACTGAGCCTCGTCAATCCCAACTACCTGGGTATTACTTCCCAGTAATAATATGGACGACGAATTTTCAACCGGGGTTGACTGGATTGAGTTCAGATCGTGTGATACTACGGCATTTTCGTCATAGCGCGTATCTGTTTTGGGCTTAAATATTTCAACGTTTAAACGCGCTATCTGCGCCCGCCTTAAGCGCCGTATCAGCTCTTCGGTTTTACCCGAAAACATCGATCCACAAATTAACTCTACACTTCCCCCAAACTCGCTGCGGCGCTTAAAAACATCTTCGCTAAATAGCATCATTAACCTTTATAAACCTCAAATATCAGAATTAAATGGTATTTTTGGATAAGTATTTTACCAACATTACACCAGGATATTTTATGAACAAGTATGAGATTCTAAAAAAAGTAGGCATCATCATTAAAGAATTGCAAGACCAGTACGAATATGCCGAGCAAAATAAAGAAGACATTAACGACCTGGAGTTGGAATTATTTGTTGCCAATGCTAATTTTTTAACCGACCATATTGAAATACTCCGAAAGCTTAACACGCAACAAACAAAAGCTTTACCCGAATCAAAAGCGACAACAACGCCTAAAGCCACCTTTGTAGAAAAACCATTACAAGAGGCACGGTACTTTGAGCCTGTTGTACAGCCGGCGCCATCCATTAAACCGGCAGAACCTGCTCCCAGTCTACTTGAATTTGATGTAGTTGAAGAACGTAAAACGAATGAACCGGTAACTCCCGTAGTTAAAGAACTGGAATTTGAGCCTGTGATTAGGCATGAACTGATACCAGAAGAAACTGTTAGTGACGAAGAAGAAACCAATGCTAATGAGGAAGCATTGGATAACGAAGAGCTAACAGAAGAACTATCGTATACCCATGATGAGGCTGAACAACCAGACCCGGTTATTGAACCTGCGGCCGAGGCTCATCCACAGAACGAAATACTGATCAGTCAACCGGAGCCTGTAAGCCAGCCAATGGCGTTCAATCCGCCGGAGCCAGAAAAGCCTTTAACCATTAACCAGCTGATATCAGCACAGTTGGCTGGCTCACGCCTGGCATCGCAAATGGAATTACAGCCTATTAAAGATTTAAAATCGGCTATTAACTTAAATGATAAGTTGTTGTTTGTACGCGACTTGTTTAATGGATACAGCATGGCCTACAGTGAGGCCATTGAAATATTGAACCGCTTTAACAAATTTGAGGAGGCCGATCAGTTTTTAAAGCTCAATTACTACGTAAAGAATAATTGGGAGGCCAAACAATCCAGTACCGATAAGTTTTACGATTTACTTAAACGCCGTTTTGTAAGCTAAAAAGCTCATACAATCATCAGGAGTAAACAACCCCCATCCGGTTTGAATCCAACTTGATAAGCGTAAACAAAAGGAAGGTAAAGCTCCATAGAGAGGATCCGCCATAGCTAACAAAAGGCAGCGGAATACCTATAACCGGCACCGCACCTATAGTAAGGCCAATATTAATAAAAAAGTGAAAGAAGATAACACAGGCTACTCCGTAACCGTATATTCTTGAAAATGGTGATCGTTGTCGCTCGGCCAGGAATATAATTCGCAATATCAGGAACAAGTATAAGCCAACCACCACAACCGATCCGGCAAAGCCCCACTCCTCGCCAACGGTGCAGAAAATAAAATCGGTACTTTGCTCAGGCACAAAAGAGAAGCGGGTTTGCGTGCCTTTTAAATACCCCTTACCCCAAAGCTTGCCCGACCCAATGGCGATTTTACTTTGATGTACATTATAACCTGCGCCCCGTAAATTTGACGCACGCCCCAACCACTCATCAATCCGCACACGTTGATGCTCCTTGATGATATGTTCGTAGATAAAAGGTACAGCTAAAACGAAAGCTACAGACAATGCCAACCCTGCGGCCGTAGTTAAAACAACTGCTTTGTAACGCCTGAAGATACCGATAACTATACCACCTATAATTAAAATAGCGCCAATAATGTATATGGCTTTAAACAGCAAGCTAAAAATAAACAAAGCGATAAACAGACCCGCGAGCGCCAAAAATTTACCCGACAGGCCTTCGCGATAAAGCACAAATATCAATGAGCAAAATACCAGCGTTGAACCATCATCAGGCTGCATCTTAATGAGCACCATGGGCACAAAAATAATACCGGCAGCTATAACAAATGATCTTAACTCGGTAATCCTGATATTTACACCGCTTAAATAACGCGCGAGTAATAAACAAGTAGCATATTTAGCAAATTCAGAAGGCTGTAGCCTAAACGTACCGATAGAAATCCAGGCCTGGTTACCACCTACATTGCGCCCGATAACCAATACCAGCAGTAACAAGCAAATAGTAACACCGTAAAATACTGGGGCAAGGGTACTAAAAAAACGGCTATCTAATAAAAGGATCACACCGCCTAAAACGATAGCGGTAAGAATCCATACAAACTGCTTACCATAATTGGTATGCATATCTATGATACTTGGATGGCTTTCGTCAAAAACAGCAGCGTGTATGTTGAACCACCCGATGATGCACAACGACAGGTAGATCAAAACGATTACCCAATCCACATTAAAAAAGAAACTCCGTTGGTTATTCATGTTCCTTCCTTCTTAATTGTGCTGCCATTAATGGTTGTTGATTTTGTTTTGCTTTACGGGATACGCTTTTTAAACGTTTGATACTGTCCGACTGCCCTTTTTCCAACGAATCTTCTTTAACGGTCTTGGGTTTGATAATGGCTGGTTGAGCAACCTTTAATGCGGGTAGCAGATTTTGCTTCATGATCCATTCCGGCGTTTTACCCGTCCCACGATTTGTTAAAGTATTCTTTAAGTATTTTTCAACAATATAGCTGGCAATCGGGGCGGCCCACCAGGCACCCTGCCCTGAATTTTCAACAACAACCGCAATCGCTATCTTGGGGTTATCGCGGGGGGCGAATGCCACAAAGATCGAGTGATTTTTACCATGCGGATTTTGAGCCGTACCTGTTTTACCGCACATTACAATGCCTGGGATCCGGGAAGCACGCGCGGTGCCATTTTCAACAACCTGCTGCATCCCGTCAATAACAGGCTCAAAATATTGCTGATCGATACCAACGTCGTTTTTAATAGTATATTCGGCTTTGGTAATCTTTTTATCGCCAATGGCCTTAATTAAATGCGGTTTGTAGTAATATCCACGATTGGCGATAATACACTCGATGTTGGCCAGTTGTAAAGGCGTAGCCTCCAACTCACCCTGTCCGATAGCCAACGATATTATGGAACTCGATCTCCAGCGTTTCGCACCAAATCTTTTGTCGAACTGAACATCAGTAGGCACGTTTCCCCGTCCCTCGTGGGGCATATCAACTCCTAATCTCACGCCGAAACCAAAACGGTTTACTTTGCCCTTCCAGTCCACAAACGTTTGCGACATGTTTTTAGATCCATTAGCGTTCATCAACTTATCAAACACATTACAAAAATAGGTATTACATGACTCGGCAATCGCCCTCGATAAATCGGTGACACCATGGGGCTCATCGCAATGCACCGGATGATTCCCCGCCCAATAAGTAGCAACGCAATTAAATGTGGTTTGAGGAGTGATCAATCCCGATTGTAATGCGATCAACGCATCCAACGGCTTAAATGAAGAACCGGGGGGATAATAGGCTTGTATGGGCCTTATAAAAAAAGGATTATAAGAATTTTTAAATAATTCGGCCATATTGTTCCCTCGCTGCCTGCCCACCATGAGGTTAGGGTCATAGGTCGGGCTGCTTACAAAGCATAATATTTCTCCAGTGGAGGGTTCAATGGCAACAATACTGCCCACCTTGTTCTGCATTAATTTCTCGCCCAACTTTTGGATGTCGATGTCCAGAGATGAGGTTAGCCTTTCGCCGGCTACCATAGCAGTATCTTCCAAGCCGTTCAAATAACGTTCTTTCACTACGCCTTTTGAATCTACCAATGAGTTTCGTACACCACGTTGCCCGCGTAAGGAATCTTCATAAGCTTTTTCCACTCCTGTACGTCCGATATAATCGCCGCGTTTATAATAGCCATGTGACTTTTGGATATCACGATCGTTCACCTCATCTATATAACCCAAAAACTGCGCCGCCACCGAATCTGGATAACTCCTTACGCTACGCTGTACGCCCGAAAATCCAGGAAATTCAAACAAATGTTCCTGGAACGATGCATAAGCCTGTACAGGGATCTGTTTTTCAAAAGCCGAACTCAGATTCCGTGAATAGGTCATGGCCTTTTTCCAGCGCTTATCAAACCCAGCCCTATCGATACCCAATAACTGGCAAAATTTAACGGTATCAAATGGCTTAACCTCGCGCGGGGTTACCATAATGTCGTACACAGGCTCGTTCTGCACAAGCAGTTTACCATTACGGTCAACAATTGGCCCACGGCTGGGGAAAATAACAAATCGGCGCAAAACGTTGTTATGTGCCGATTGCGTGTACTGATCGTCAATAATCTGGATGTAAAACAGCCTTCCGAGCAAGGCTAAAGCCATTACAATAAAAAGACCTTGTATAATATAGCGGCGCTCAAAAAAACTGTTCATTAACGTTCCTTTTTCCGGAAAAATAATAGCCCGGATATTAGTATCAAAAATACTGTAAAAACTGAACTTAATACAAAACGACCGAGCGTATATTGTATTTCGCGCAGGCTAAAAACTTCCAGGTTAAACAGAAAAAAATGATGGATAAGCGTTAGCACCAATACATAGGTAAAATACCACCTGAAACCCATTACACTGAGGGTTGGCTCGGGCTCGTTATCAAAGCCGTCCTTTTGAACGGTAATATTGATGAACGATATACGCACAAAAGCAAGCAACGTACAGGCCGCCGCGTGCAGGCCGGGAGTATCGTAAAAAGCATCAATGGAGAGCCCTAATATAAATGACAATATGAATAACAGCACGTTGGGTATTTCAAACGGCAACAGCAGGATGAACAGGATATAAACGTAAGGGGTAGCTAAAGAATAGAGCGTGACATTCTTTAAAAGAAATACCTGCACCAGCACTAATAGTATAAACCGGATCAGATTGATCAAAATTGTCCTACTCATCCTGTTTCCTGTTGGCCTCCACTTCCATCTGCTCTTTGGCTAAGCGATTAACTACCACATCAACATATTCCAGTTTGCTGTAGTCAACCGCCAATTGCAAATACATATTTAAAAACAAGCCACCTTCTTTGGCATGTAAATCACTTATTTTACCAATAGGTATGCCTGTAGGATATAAGGATTGGCCCGATGTAACTACCTTTTCGCCCAGTCGCGGTTTTACGTTATTGGATACATCCATCAACAAACCTTTATGTGGGTCCATATCGCCGGTCCAGGTAAAATTTCCTATCTCTTTGGTGTCTTCCAGCATAGCGCTTATCCGGGAGTTTTTATTTAAAACCGACTGAACGTTGGCAAAGTGCGCGGTGGTGTTTACCACAAGGCCCACAACACCCGAACTGCATATAACGCCCATATCTTTGGTAATACCATCTTTACTGCCCCGGTTAATGGTGATGTAGTTATTGCGCTTGTTGGTTGAATTGTTAATCACCTTCGCCTCAATATATTCGTACTGCTGATTATAGATCGTATCGGTTACCTTCCGTTTAGACAAAGTATCGATATAAAAAGACGACTTTAACTGGTTGCGCAACCGTGCGTTTTCGCGGGCCAGGCTATCGTTAACCGTTCCTAACGAGAGGTAACTTCTTACCTGGCTTATTTTGGTATAAATAGCGCCCGTAACCTCGTTAGACGAACTGATGTAGGTAGCCTTTTGAAATGAGTTATAATTGAGCATAATAAGCAAAGAGCCAATCTCAAAAATAACAAACAGAAAAAATGCGTTGTACTTGCTTATGAATATCCAGAGGTTACGCATGATTAAATCTTAGGATTGAGATTCGAGGCTGCAAATTTAATAAAGATAAATAAAGAGAGCATTGTGGGATAAAAAATATCCCGCAATACCCTTATCTCAATGCTCACATCTAAATTACTGCATTAAAAATTTAAATGTACCTATGTTTTTCAAAGCTATGCCTGTGCCGCGCACTACCGCACGCAATGGATCTTCGGCAACGTGAACCGGCAGTTTTGTTTTTGCCGCTACCCGTTTATCCAGCCCACGCAATAAGGCGCCGCCTCCGGTTAAATAAATCCCGGTTTGGTAAATATCCGCCGAAAGCTCGGGGGGAGTAATTTCCAAAGCTTTTAATATCGCTTCCTCTATTTTAGAGATGGATTTATCTAAGCAATGTGCAATTTCGGTATACGATACCGTAATCTGCTTAGGTACACCCGTCATCAGGTCGCGGCCTTGTACAGCAAAATCGGCAGGTGGCTCGGCCAGTTCAGGCAAAGCGGCACCAACTTCAATTTTTATTTTCTCGGCGGTGCGGTCGCCTATCATGATGTTATGCTGGCGGCGGATGTATTGCACAATATCGGAGTCAAAGTTATCGCCGGCAACGCGGATGGATTGATCGCAAACAATACCTGATAGGGCAATTACCGCAATCTCGGTTGTACCACCACCGATATCGATAATCATGTTACCCATCGGCTCTTCTACATCAATGCCAATACCTACGGCGGCTGCCATGGGCTCATGTATTAAATATACCTCTTTGGCTCCGGCAATCTCGGCCGAGTCGCGTACGGCGCGTTTTTCAACCTCGGTAATACCGGATGGGATACAGATTACCATACGTAACGAAGGGAAAAACCATCCCTTACCTTTATTGATCATTTTGATCATTCCGCGGATCATGTGTTCAGCCGCGTTAAAATCAGCAATTACACCGTCTTTAAGGGGGCGTACGGTACGGATATTATCGTGGGTTTTACCTTCCATTTGCATGGCCTGGCGCCCAATGGCAATTACTTTATTGGTTGTACGATCAAAAGCTACTATTGATGGTTCGTCAACAACAACCTTGTCGTTATGTATAATGAGGGTATTTGCGGTACCTAAATCTATGGCGATTTCTTGCGTAAAAAAATTAAAAACACTCATGTCAGTTTTTGTTTCAGGGAATTTGCAAAGTTATGGTTATTAATACGAGTTTTACTAATTCAACGCTAATTAGCTTAAATCAGCATTTAATACCCAGGCTTTAATAGTCATGTGTCAGCTTTACGATACAGGTGTAAATTAGTATTAATTATTGACATTAGTAGTACCTCAATTAGTGTTTAAAATGTCTAACTCCGGTCATTACCATAGCTATTCCTTTCTGGTCGGCCATCTTGATCGAATCCTGATCTTTGATAGATCCTCCAGGTTGTAATATAGCGGTAATCCCGGCATCCGCGGCAATCTCAACGCAATCATTGAACGGGAAAAACGCATCTGATGTCATCACGGCACCATTCAAATCAAATCCAAACGCATGCGCCTTAACGATGGCCTGCCTTAACGAATCCACGCGTGACGTTTGCCCCACACCACTGGCAATCAAGGTATTATTTTTAGCAAATACAATGGTGTTTGATTTAGTATGCTTAACCACTTTATTGGCAAAAAACAAATCGCGCAACTCCAGTTCGGTAGGCTGCTTTTCGGTTACAGGTTTCATTTGGCCTGGTCCCTCAATAACGCCATCCTTGTCCTGCTCAATAACACCGTTCAGCAAAGTTTTAAATTGCTTAACAGGCAGCTCAACTTGGTTGCGGATCAATATAATACGGTTTTTCTTTTCAGTCAGATAAACTAAAGCCTCGTT
The DNA here is from genome assembly GCF_000166195.2 of Mucilaginibacter paludis DSM 18603. Lineage (NCBI taxonomy): Bacteria > Pseudomonadati > Bacteroidota > Sphingobacteriia > Sphingobacteriales > Sphingobacteriaceae > Mucilaginibacter > Mucilaginibacter paludis. Next base: position 4,988,918 of record NZ_CM001403.1, on the reverse strand, counting down.
GGTGTAACCAGGCGCTATCAGTACTTCAAAAAACAGTTTGCTTATCTCGGCAGCTGTTTCTTCGTTAATCTCATCATTGGCAATGATTACGCCGCCAAAGGCCGAAACCGGGTCGCAAGCCAGGGCATCTAACCAGGCATCTTTAATAAAAGAGCGCGAAGCGATACCGCAGGCATTGGTGTGCTTTAAAATGGCGATGGTTGGCTCGGTAAATTCGTCTATCAGGGCAACGGCGGCGTCAACATCAACCAGGTTATTATACGATAATTCCTTGCCGTTCAATTTAGTGAACATGGCATCCAGATTGCCATAAAAAACACCTTTTTGATGCGGATTTTCGCCGTAGCGTAAAACCTGGCTCTTTTGGATGCTTTGTTTGAAAACCGGCTGAGGGTCTTCCTGGTTAAAATAATTAAATATGGAAGTGTCGTAGTGCGATGATATGTTAAAAGCTTGCTTGGCAAACTTACGGCGCTGGTCGATAGTTGTTTCGCCATTTTGGGTTTTCAGGATGTTTTCCAATTCGGCGTAATCATCTTTCGAGGCAACAATGGTTACATCTTTATAATTTTTTGCAGCTGCGCGGATCAGCGAAATTCCACCGATATCGATCTTCTCAATTACATCATCATGGCCTGCTCCCGATTTTACGGTTTCTTCAAACGGATACAGATCAACAATGACCAGGTCAATTTCGGGTATTTGATATTGAGCGAGCTGCTGCTGGTCGCCCTCAAAGCTACGGCGGGCTAAAATGCCTCCAAAAACCTTGGGATGCAATGTTTTAACACGGCCACCTAAGATAGAAGGGTAAGATGTAAGATCTTCTACAGCGATCACATCAACACCTAAAGCGCGGATAAATTCCTCTGTACCTCCGGTTGAATAGATGTTTACACCAAGGCGCTTAAGCTCCAGTATAATGGGTTCAAGATTATCTTTATAATATACAGAAATTAAGGCGTTTTTGATGAATACAGAGCTGCTCATTTAATGTGTTTTAAGAAGCCGCAAAAGTAGTAATTTTTATATTTTAAACACCTAAAAAAACGAGTCAAAAAAAAGTCCGCCTTGAAACAAAATCAAGGCGGACTTTAACTTTCCATTTTTATGATTAGGGAATAAGAACAATTCTTACTGGTTCCGGAATGATGGTTGTTCCGTCATCCAGCGTAATCAAAAAATAAAAACGCTTGGCAGCTTCTGCGTTAACCGCCGGCACAGTACCGCCGCCTGCAGTAAACGCTGTTAACGTGGTGTTAAAAGTAATAGAGGTTGTGCCATTGCCCGCTATAGGTGCAGTGTTATATAACCCGGTAGTACCTTGTACTGCCGTTTGCGTTGTACCAAGTGAAACGCGGGTAATTTCCTTAATAGTACGGCCACTTGAGCTGGGTATGGCAAACTGGATAGTGATGGTTCCTGCAGCCTTAGAAACGTAAATAGTAGGATCAGGGCGATAATCCTGCGCATTGGTAACAGTTACTGCGATGGCTGGCCTGCTGTCGGTAAACGGAACAAATCCTGATTTTTTGCACGAATTAAATGTCACAAGTGCCAACAAACCAATTATAAAATAGGGTAATTTCTTTTTCATTTTTTTCTGTATTACAATCATTATTTACTTAGCCCACCAAACCTTAACGCTTGTTAATGGCTGGGGCTTAGGTACGTTAGTATTACGTTGAATTTCGTTGTTGGTGTAAGGGAAACGCTTAGGAATTGAATTCGGATCATCACCCTGAGCATTTAAAGCAAGCGCTAAAGCTGGATAACCGGTTCTTCTATAATCATTATAAGCTTCGATGCCATTGCCCGTAAATGCGATATATTTTTGAGTGATAATTTGGATTCTCATTTGATCAGTAGTACCACTCAAGGTAGCCACAGTTGGGTTGGCAGCTAAGTATGCTGTAACGTCAGCTTGGGCAATACCTGTTTTAAGCATAGAGGCGGTAATCCCTTCTACATATAGCGCCTGCGCATTTAACCCTAATGACGGATATAGAAGCGCTGCTTCGGCCAAGATAAATGCGCGCTGATAGTTAGTTAAAATCCTGATAGGCGCTTCACCACTTGCTCCGGTTAGATAAACATTATATTTAGATCTTGTCGCGGCGGCCGGCGCAGCAATCGCTGCCGATGCACCATTGTCAAATGACGTAAAAACACCGTTCGGACTGGTATAAAACTTACCTAAACGAGGATCTTTAAGGTTGTTCATCAATGTAAGAAATCGGGTGCTCAACATTTGGTCGCCTGTACGATTTACATTATTGAACGAATACAAAGGGTTGTAATTACCAACTGAACTGCCAAACGGTACTTCCAAATCCTGACTTGTTGAATTGATGTAATTATTATCTGCGATTACGGCACTAATTGTTGATTGAGACAGCGTGGGATTGACATTAGAAATTTGCATAGCAAATTTCAACAACATGGTATTTCCGGCTCTTATCCATTTAGTTAAATCACCTTTATAAACAAAATCCTCATTCCCGGGCTTAAGCGCACCAGTGTTAGCCTTCAAATCGGCTATACCACTTTTTACCAAATCAAACAAACTGGTTATACCTAAGGCGGTATTACCCTGGTAAATATCCTGTTGAGCATCAAAACGGGGCTGAATAAATGTTAACCCCTGTCCAGCTTGAGAATAAGGCACATCGCCCCATAGATCGGTAGCAAGGGAAAATGCATAAGCCAATTCAATTTTGGCAATACCCGCAAACGCCGAATTGGTTGACTGGGTTTGCTTTATCAAATTAGCACAAGAGCTAACGGCACCATTATAAATTTCAAAATCCCATTGGTTATCAAAATTACCGCGTAGGTTATAAATATCATAACCGGCAACCTGGTTGGCAATACTTGCATTATGCTGCATCATTACCTCGGTAGCCCGGTCTAAATCGTTAGAGTTTGCAAATGCAATTGCTATCTCAGTATTGGGTAATTGCACCGTTGGAGATACGGTAGTTGGCGAATTAGGATTTTGATTAACGTCTACATATTTATTGCATGAAGTAGCAATCACTGCGGATGCTGCTATCATACCTATTATTCCTTTTATTTTCATTTGATTTCTTTAGTTTAAGTGCTGTTAATTAAAGTGTTAGTTTCACGTTAAATCCATAGCTTCTTGCATTTGGAGCACTTTGCAGTTCCAAGCCCCGGATGTTACCGGCACCCTGAGTGTTAACTTCGGGGTCAAACGGCGCGTTAGGAGCATAATAAAATAAGTTCCTGCCTATTATTGATATTGTTACGCTACCAAATGGACTTCTATTAAGAATACTTTTAGGCAGGCTATAACCTAACGATAACTCCCTGAATCTGTATACAGTGGCGTCAAATACGTTATTGTCGTTCTGCAAACCGAATGCCTGCCAGTAAGTTTGGGCAGATATCTGGATATTGTTTTGACGATAAGAGCCATCGGCATTTTGAATAACACCAGGAATAATATGTGGCAACTCACGATCGACGGCTGTTTCTTTTGCAGCGCCCCTTGATCTGTTAAACGCCGCTGTAAATGATACGATATCACCGCCTTGCTGCATATCAATCAAGAACGATAAATGCACTCCTTTGTAAGTAAAAGTATTGTTAAACCCTGATGTAAAATTCGGATTAGGGTTGGCAAGTACCTGCCCTGCAGGACCAGCAGTAAAAGTACCGGTGGCAGGGTTAATAACAAATTGACCATCAGCTGTTTTAAGGTTAGTGCTACCAACAATAACACCATAAGGCTGGTCAATTACAATAGATGGTATGCTACCTGTAAAAGCGCTCCCCGGTATTGGGAAGCTGGTTAAACCTTGCGCAATCGACTCAACTTTGTTCCTGATTCTTGTAAAATTAAAATTGACATCCCAACTAAAATTGGGGGATTTTATCGGAGTACCGGTTAATAATACTTCTATACCACGATTACTCAATGATCCAGAATTGGTATAATAAGAGTTATAGCCTGTTGACGTAGGAATGGCTAACGATAAAATATTATTAGTGGTCTTTGAGTGAAAATAAGTAACGTCCAAGTTTATCCGGTTATTCAGGAAACCAAGGTTAGCACCAAATTCATATGACGTAATAAATTCAGGCTTTAAAGAAGCATCTCTTAACGTTGCACTCTGCGTAAATCCTGAATAAGTTGCACCACCTACCGTAAAAGGGAAATTATCGCCAGCAACGTTATTACCATACGTAGGGACAACATAAACGGCCTGTAGACTATATGGGTTTGCGTCGTTCCCAACTTTGGCAACACTGGCTTTCAACTTACCATATGACAATATTTTAGATTGTATTTTAAAAGCGTCTGTAAAGACGAATCCAATACTTGCACCCGGATAAAAATAAGTATTACTGTTTACAGGCAATGTAGATGATTTATCTGCGCGACCTGTCAATTCTAAAAACAGGTAATTATCATAATCAAAGCTCAATTGAGTATAGAAACCAAGCAATCTCCTGATTGTACTATTTTCCTGGCTACCGTTAGTTAAAGTTGTACCGTTACTAACATTGTAAAAACCGGGCAATGTTAAGTTATCTGCCTGAAGCGTTGTATTTTCGTACTTACGCTGATTTAAATTTTGTCCCAATAATGCTGATGCATTAAAATTCTTGATAAAGAAGTCTTTCTTTTTTGCGGTGATTATCAGATCACTATTTATCTCCTGGCGATAAAACATATCCTGCAAAACCTGCCCATTAGGAACGCGTGCTGATGTTTTTGCAAAAATTTGTTTTCTTCTGTCTGTATAGGTATCCAAACCTAACTTATAGCTTACGGTTAACCATGGAGCTATATCATAAGCAGCGTTCACATTACCTGTAAAACGGCTAACATCGCTTATAAGCGGATTTTGATAGGCATCAAAATAAGGATTATCGGTTCCGGACAAAAAGAAAACATTAGCTCCTGTTACAGGATCAATATAGGGTAGTCCTTGTAAATCATAACTGCGAGGAATATTAACCAACGATCCCACAGCACTACTGCCATTGCCACCTAAAACACCTTGAGTATGTGTAGCTGTATAGCCTCCTGATGCTCCATATCGCAATTTATTAGCCAATACAGAGTTAAAATTCATTAAGACGTTTGTCCGATTCAGGTTAGTGTTGGGCAGAATACCATCTTGACGGGTGTTTCCGGCCGATAAAAAAACATTTTGGTCTTTAGTACCGTTGGCAATACTAACCGAGTTGTTAGCTATAAACCCTGTGTTAAAATAATTTTTAATGTTATTAGGATAGGCCTTATAAGGCACGGTGTTACCACTTGCATCTATTAAACCATTAATAACTGAAGGTGTAGAGCCAAATTTAGGGCCCCATGAATTAGCACTCGCAGGATTGTAAACGCCAAGAGAGCCCTGCCCGTAGTCATTTTGTAAGTCCATCAAACCATAGGCCTTTTGCCTGTCGAGAGAAGAGGTGATAGTAATTTCCGATTTTTTATTAGTCAAACCCTTTTTTGTTGTAATCACCACAACACCCTGCCCAGCTCTTGATCCGTATAATGCGGCCGCAGCACCTCCTTTTAATATCGTAATGGATTCGATATTATCCGGATTAATATCCAAAGCCCGGTTTGAAGGCTGATTGTCTCCTAAAGTACCCAGCGAACCGCCATTGGTCCTATCCACATCATTACTTATGGTAACACCGTCAATCACAAATAAAGGTTGATTATTACCTGTAAAAGACGAAATACCCCGGATATTGATATTGGTTGAGGCACCTGCGCCACCACTGGCACCGGTAATTTGAACTCCCGATACTTTACCTTGCAAAGCATTAAGAACACTTGGCTCACCTTTGTCAGAAATCTCAGCGCCGCTAATTTGTTGGGTAGTGTAGTTGATGGAGCGCTTATCTTTTTCAAGGCCTAAAGCTGTAACTACAACCTCACCCAACTGTTTTGCGTCGGTAGCCAAAACTACATCAATAGTCGTGCGGCCATTAACGGCAACAGTTTGGCTGGTAAAGCCAATATAGGTAAATACCAAGCTTTTAACATCGGCAGGAGCGTCAATGTTATAAACACCTTGCCCATCTGTTTGGGTACCGCGTGTTGTGCCTTGGATTTTCACAGAAACACCGGGTAAGGGCTGATGATCATCAGCACTGGTAACCTTACCCGTAATTTTTCTGCTTTGAGCAAATGCACTGTTGAGTGCAAATAAGCCGAAAAGAAGAATAGTAAGTACGTTTTTTTTCATTCGTAATTAATTAGGTCAGTTAATAATATAAACGTTGCAATATACATTTCATTTTAGTATAAAACAACAAATTTGTTACAAACATACAAACATGTCAGTTTCAAATAGCGAATTTTGCTTTTTTAATTAAGAAGAAAATTATTTCTAACACCTAAAGAAGATGAATTGCAAATAATGCATTATGGCATTTTTCATGACACTTTGCTGCTACAATACAATTTATAGGAGAGAATCACTCCTAATACATCCATCAAAATTCAATCTATGAACTGCCCGAAAAAAATTCTAACTTCACGCCCTCAATAACATTCTAAATATTTTCATGAAATTACTCGAAGGAAAAACAGCGTTAATTACCGGCGCATCCAAAGGCATAGGCCGCAAGATAGCTGAGAAATTTGCTGAACATGGCGCCAATGTTGCCTTTACCTACCTATCATCTGTAGAAAAAGGGCTGGCCCTTGAGCAGGAACTGCAACACTTTGGCACCAAGGTAAAAGGGTACCGATCGGATGCATCTAAATTTGAAGAGGCTGAGAAACTCATAGCTGATATTGTTGCCGACTTTGGTACTTTACATATCGTAGTGAACAACGCCGGCATTACTAAAGATGGTTTGTTAATGCGCATGACCGAAGAGAACTGGGATGAGGTAATTAATGTAAACCTGAAATCGGTTTTCAACACCACCAAGGTTGCATCTAAAATTATGATGAAGAACCGCTACGGTGTATTTATTAACTTAAGCTCTGTAGTAGGCGTGCAGGGAAATGCTGGCCAAGGCAATTACGCGGCATCAAAAGCTGGTATTATCGGCTTTTCGAAATCAATTGCTAAGGAGCTTGGCTCACGTAATATCCGTACCAATGTGGTAGCCCCGGGTTTTATTAAAACTGAAATGACTGATGTACTCGATCCTAAAGTAGTTGAGGGCTGGGAGGCTGGCATACCGTTGAAACGTGGCGGCGAGCCTGAGGACGTGGCCAATGCCTGCGTTTTCTTAGCATCAGACATGGCTTCTTACATCACCGGCCAGGTAATTCCGGTTGACGGAGGTATGCTTTAAAAACTTCGAAAGCATAGCGTAATCAAATTTTCTAAAACATCTCGTTGAGATACTTCAATAAAAAACAGCATATTTACAAAACGATATGCTGTTTTTGTTTTCTATAAGCTGGGGCCCGGTTTCGGGCTGGTGGGCGCTGGCCTGCCTGGCCCTCGGGATTTTGTATGCCTGGTTGTTATACCGCAGTCCCAATCAACTTACCAACCCATGGCGCTATATTTTGGGTGCCATACGCCTGATAGTTGTGGCGGCTATTGCTTTATTGTTATTATCGCCCATGGTAAAAACGGTAAGCAGCAGGCCCGAAAAACCATTGATACTGATTGCCCAGGACAATTCATCATCTATCACACTCTTTAAACCGCAAACTTTTGATCCATCCGGCTTTATCAATAAGCTTGGCGAATTAAGAAAATCACTGGGTAATGATTACGATGTGCGGGAGTTTCATTTTTCAAACAACCTGAAAGATAACTTGTCTGCTAAATTTGATGGCAAACAAACTGATATTTCGGCTGTTTTTCGCGACTTAACAGATCGTTTTGGCAATCAAAATATTGGCGCCCTCATCTTAGCTACCGATGGTTTATACAATAAAGGCAGCAGTCCGCAATATCTGGCTCACCGTTTAAAAACCAATATTTATACCATAGCACTTGGCGATACCATACCCAAGCGCGATTTGGTAATAGGTAACGTTAATTATAATAAAACCGCATTTTTAGGTAACGATTTTGAGATTGAGGTTTTAACGGGGGCCTACCAAAGTAAAGGCGAAAACATCCGGATGAATGTTGCCGAAGATGGCAGGCCGGTATCCAACCAAACCATCGCTATACCCAGTAATAACTTCCGGCGGGCAATTACTTTAAAGTTACATGCTGATAAAAAAGGTGTACATCAATTCACCGTTAGCCTGCAACCCATCGCTAACGAAATATCCACGGCCAATAATATGGAAACCATTTATGTGGAGGTACTGGATACTAAACAAAAAATATTATTGCTTTATAACGGCCCCCACCCGGATATTGGCGCTATCCGCTTATCGCTGGAGAATAACCGCAACTATGAGTTAAAAACAAGCCAGGTATCGGATGCTGATCTGACAAAGTTAAGCACTTATAGCGTGGTTATTTTATATCAGCTCCCGGCGTCCGGGTTTACCATGCCATCATCGTTGGCAAATCAGTTGGGCAAATTAAAAATACCGCTTTGGTATATCGTAGGCGCCCAGTCTGACCTGCAAGCGGTTAACCGCTTACAAAAAATCATTCAAATTAATGCTGGCCGCCAGGATGTACAGGAAGTATTTGCAAACCCGGTATCCGGATTTTCGGCGTTCACCCTATCTGATTCCACCCGGCATGAATTAAGTTTGTTGCCGCCGCTATTGGCCCCATTTGGTAATTATAGCGCGCCATCCGCACAATCGGTTTTACTGAAACAAAAAATAGGTAATGTGGAAACATCATACCCACTGCTTGCCTTCGGCGAAGATGCTGGTATACGAATGGCTGTACTTACCGGCGAAGGCCTATGGAAATGGCGACTGGCCGAGTTTGCTGTCAATGGCAACCATAAGGCCGTTGATGAATTATTAAGTCAATCGGTACAGTACCTCACAGCCAAAGGCATCCATAGCCGTTTTAGGGTTTACCCGGCCAAAAATGCATTTGATGAGAGTGAAGAGGTAATTTTAAATGCCGAACTGTACAACGAATCCCTCGAATTGGTTAATACGCCGGATGTAAAAATCGACCTAAAAAATAAAGCCGGTAAAACTTACAGCTTCCTCTTCTCCCGCAACGGGCGAAGCTACCAGTTGGATGCGGGCACTTTGCCTATTGGCGAATACAGCTATTCCGCCAGCACCAAATTAGGCGATAAAAATCTTACAACCACGGGGCAACTCGCCATTAAACCATTAAACGCGGAAACCCGCGAGAGCGCTGCCGACCATCAATTACTTTACTCGCTCGCCAAAGAAAACGGCGGCCAGATGCTCATGCCATCTCAAGCGGACCAATTATCTTCACTCATTCGCAAAAATGAGAATATCAAAACCATTGTTTACGATGATAAAACTTACCGCGATCTGGTAGACGAGAAATGGGTGTTTGTATTGATAGCGGGCTTATTGAGTTTGGAGTGGTTTATGAGGAAAAGGAATGGAGAGGTTTAGCCCCCTCTAATCTCTCCCGACAGGCATATGCGTCAACCTAAGGTAAAAAGGCAATATCGAAATCCTGTTCAAAATTGGGTCTGACTCTTTTATCGTAGGAGCAGTACCTGGCTAAAGCAATTAGATGATATCCTATCTTGCCCTTATAACTTTCTATGGCTTTAACGACCTGTATTATTTTAGAGGCATTTTTTATGAGATACCGGACTACTTTTATCATACTCAAGCCCCTTTTCTGATGTTTTTTGATGATCATTCTGGCAGGCGAAAAGATATACTGGATGTAAATGATGATCATGATAAATCTCGCATAAAGGATAAGTAATAGTTGTTTTTTCGAAACATTATGGATCTTAGAAAACTCCATGTTACTTTTCCAGGATTTGAATATGATTTCAATCCGCCACCTCAGGCTATATACTTTGAAAAGAAAGTTATAATTTGCGTCCTGTCTGGAAATGGTAGTCATAAAAATGGACCATGACATCAGAGCCAGGCACTCTTTACCCGGTTCCTTTTTGGCCTCTTTCTTAGCCTTCATCCTGCGCCTGTTTGCAATTTCGTCACTTACAGGCAAGGCGACTATCCTGATTTTTGTACCTTTTTCATTATTTAAAGTAACCTCAAAATCAAGCTGTTTTTTTGATTTTAATTCGGTGAGCAGGTTAATTCTTTCTTTTGTTTGGTTGTCTAAAAGCACTATATTACTCTGATGCCTGTATATGCAGTCCGCTTCTGCTGTCCAATGCCTCTCGATTTCCTTAAGGGTTAGATACCCCCTGTCCCGAATAACAAGGTCGCCGTTTTCTATCGTTAATTCGGGGGCGGCTTTCTGATCGTTCTTAGTATAAGAATCGATGGTAAAATAAATAAAGCTTTCAGTTATCAAATCGTAAACACACTGAATCCGGGCATTACAAACACTGGACTGGGCGTTGGAGACGCCCGAAAAAAAGCCAAACAACCTAAGGGGCAACTTAATGATTGTGCTGTCCTGCACTAAAACACGCTTAAATTTACCTGCCCTGCGCAATGAATCGATTTCTTCCTTTCCGATTCTACTGATAATAACAAGGGCCAGTATCTTTTTTAAAAAAAGCACACATGATTCTTTGTTTGTCTTTTTTGCAATTGCCTGCCTACTTACAGAAACAGTAGTTTCCGCATCTATTTTTGCCGCCAGATCATTAAAGCTAACCGTTCCATGCGTGGCCGTGCAGCAAATGGCATATAAAATATCGGCAGGCTCTATAAGACCTTTCCGTATCAGAAATCCGGTATCAATTGCTATTTTCTTTATTTGATCAGCACCAATGTTCATGGCATTTAGCAACGCTAAAAAAT